>NZ_NEHZ01000017.1:0-165237 GCF_002112565.1 Pseudomonas sp. R25(2017) | reverse complement strand
GAGTAACTTGTGATGCTGATAATCTTTTTGACTGTCAGTCTGACTCCACAAGCACCCACACGAATTGCTTGATTCAGTTGTTAAAGAGCGGTTGGTCAATTCTTTCGTCTCGACCGAGGCGCGCATTCTACATGCTTCACCTCTTTTTGCAACACCCTTAAAGCTTTAATTTCATCAACAAAATCAAGTGCTTAACTAAGATCAGCTTCGAGCTGCTCGTTAGCGGGAGGCGAATAGTACAGCATTGAAATTGGCCGTCAACCCCCGTTTAGAAATTCTTTTCCCTTTTACACAGCCTGTGTCGACAGTCGCCTATAGCAGCAGGTATTTTCGAGCCCCTCTCGGGCACCAAAAGTAGAAAAGGTCTTGTTTTGCAGGACCTTTTCTACTTTTGGCGGCCGCCCCCCTCCCCCGCGGCACGCGGCGTAAGGATCCTCACCATGGAAACGTCACTGGAAACCGTCGCCCTGTTCTCCCTCAAGCTGGCCTATGAGGAAGAAGGCCTGAGCCCGATCCTGCGGGACGATCTGGTGATGGGCGATTACCAGAGGGACGTATTCGAACTGCTGGTGCGCCGCAATGACGTGGACGCCATCCGGGTGAAGCTGCACGAGTGCCTGGACCTGGCGCTGGACGCCCTGGGCGGTGCGGAGAAGCCGTTGGGGCGCGAGCTGCACAGGCTGTCGGCGGGCATCGGCCGAGCCGATTCGCTTGAGCAGTTGCACGCGCCCGTGCTGGCGATCAAGGGCTATCTGAAAGACGTGCTCTGACGCCTGCCTCTTCGGTGAATGTCTGCGTGGCGAGACTCTGTCGTTCTGATATCTTGCCACCCATCTTCAGCACCCTGCCCGGCAGACACCGATGCGGGGCGATAGGCAATTCAAGGAAAGGATCGAATGGAGTTTCTGCGTTTACTCGTGTTTTTGGCGGCCTGGGGTTTCATGTGGCGCTGGGTGGTGAAGAACCGCGGCGGCTGGAACCTGTTCTATAGCAACCTGGTGGGTGCGGCGGGCGGTTTCATCGTGGGCCTGGTGATGCTGTCGATCACCTTTTCGCTGTTCCCGTCGCCGCACCGCGCCGAAAGGGCAGCACCGGAGGAAGTGGTGGAGCAAGAGGCCGAGTCGGTCTCCGACGTCGCACTGCTCCCGGAGGCCGACGACCTTCCGGCCTATGTCGCCGGCGAACCGCAGAACGAGCCTTCGCCGCCCGAGTCCGCGCTCCTGCCCAATTTCAGTAAACGTCTGACGGCAGCGGTGTCCGAGAAGAAGGTGCAGGACACCGCCGGCAAGGAATTCGCCGCGCTGCGCAAACGGATCGGCAAAGACCCGAACGCCGACAAGTCCCTGCTGGCCTCGGTGATGTGCGCGCCCTTCATCATGAACGCCATGCGCTTTCCTGCCTCGGCGGTGATCGCCAATCCGTCCTCGACCCAGAGCACGCGGTACAAGGATCAGACCTACACCATCAGCAATACCGTCACCGCCCGTAACATGCTCGGCGACGATGTCAGCTACCGCTATGACTGCTCGCTGCAGCAAGTGGCCGGCAAAGAGTCCGGGTACGCCGATTGGCGCCTGCTGAACCTGAAGCTGCAGAAGGTCAAATCTTAAGCCTGGTTTAAGGGTGTCGGGCGCCGGCTGCGCTATGATCGCCGGCCTGTGCGCCCCGAGCCCGATCCACGATGCCCCTCGATGAGTTGACCCCGCTGCCCCCTGTGTTGGCCGGCCCGCTGCTGCGGCGGCTGGAGCCCTCTCGGCTGGTGATGTGGCTGGTGGGCACCCGGCCGCTGTCGCTGACCTTGCACCTTGATGGCGTGGGCGACATCCCGCTCGACGGGACGGCGTGCACCGTCGTACCCGTCGGCGCCCGGGCGTTTATCCACCTGATCGACGTCGCCCTGCAGGCCCCGCTGCCCTGCGACACCCGCATCGCTTATGACCTGCTGATCGATGGCCTGCAGCCGATCGCCGAGTGGGCCCCTCACCTGCTCTACGGCAACGCCGATTCGCCGGACTTCGTCCTGCGCTCGCGCATCGACCAGTTGCTCCACGGCTCCTGCCGCAAGCCTCACCACAAGGCCGCCGACGGCCTGCTATGCGTCGACCGACTGCTGGCGGCCGAAACCGCCCCTGCGCAACGCCCGGCCCTGCTGATGATGACCGGCGACCAGATCTACGCCGATGACGTCGCCGGGCCGATGCTGCGCGCGATCCATGCCTTGATCGAACGCCTGGACCTGTTCGGCGAGCACCTCGAAGGCGCCGTGGTCAGCGACAGCGCCCGGCTCTACGAACATCCGGCCAGCTACTACCACCGCGCGGACCTGCTGCCGGCGCTCGAGAGCAACGAGACATTGCGCGAGCGCTTCTTCGGCGGGGCGCGCAAGCCGATCTTCACCAGCAGCAACGCCGACAACCATCTGGTGACGTTCGCCGAAGTCATGGCGATGTACCTGCTGGTGTGGTCGCCGGTGCCGTGGACGCTGATCGATCCGCAGCCGCCGGCGCTGACGCCGGACCGGCTCAAGCGCTACGCCCTCGAACAGGTGCGCATCGACGGCTTCAAGGCCGGCCTGGGCAATGTGGCGCGGGCGCTGGCGCACTTGCCGAGCCTGATGATCTTCGACGACCACGACATCACCGACGACTGGAACCTGTCTGCGCAATGGGAGGAAACGGCCTACGGCCATCCGTTCTCCAAGCGCATCATCGGCAATGCGCTGATCGCCTACCTGCTGTGCCAGGGCTGGGGCAACAATCCGGACGCCTTCAAGGATCCGCTGGAGAAGGCCCGCCGCCTGGGCGCCGACGGCGATGGCCGCCACCTCGACAGCCCGGCGCAGGATGCGCTGATCGACAACCTGCTGCGTTTCCAGCGCTGGCACTACGTGCTGCCGAGCGCCCCGGCGCTGGTGGTGCTCGACACCCGCACCCGCCGCTGGCGCAGCGAACGCTCGCTCAAGCAACCCTCGGGCCTGCTGGACTGGGAAGCCCTGTGCGAACTGCAACAGGAACTGCTCGATCACCCGTCGGCGATCATCGTGTCGCCGGCGCCGGTGTTCGGCGTGAAACTGATCGAGACCGTGCAGCGGGTATTCAGCTGGTGCGGCTACCCCTTGCTGGTGGACGCGGAAAACTGGATGGCCCATCGCGGCGCGGCCCAGGTGATCCTGAACATTTTCCGACACTCGCGCACGCCCGGCAGTTACGTGGTGCTGTCCGGCGATGTGCATTATTCCTTCGTCTACGAAGTGCTCATCCGACACCGCAAGGCCGGCCCGCGAATCTGGCAGATCACCAGCAGCGGCATCAAGAACGAATTCCCGCCCGCCCTGCTGGAATGGTTCGACCGCCTCAACCGCTGGCTCTACTCGCCGCGCTCGCCACTGAACTGGCTGACCAAGCGCCGCCGCATGCGCATCGTGCCCTACGTCCCCGAACACGCCGAAGCGGGCGAACGCCTGTGGAACTCGGCGGGGATCGGCCAAGTGTTCTTCAACAAAGCCGGACAGCCACAGGACATTATCCAGCACAACGCCAACGGCGCAGCCAAGACTCGGATGCTGGCGCCCGACCTGTCGGACTATCCTGATTAGAACCACGGCACCGCAGACGCTCACTGCAGGAGCCAGCCTGCTGGCGATGGCGCCAGCACGGACGCCGCAGGGCCGAAGCATGCCCATGAACCTCACACGCACCCTCATCATCGGCAACTCGGGCGCCGGCAAGAGCTGGCTGGCCCGACGCCTGGCCGCGCACCTGGACGCGCCGTGGATCGAGCTCGACCTTATCCACTGGCTGTCCGACGAACACAGCATCCCCCGCCCCCGCGGCGAAGCGATGGGCATGGCCCGACTCGCCGCCAGCCAGGAACGCTGGGTGATCGAAGGCGTGTACGAGGTGTTCGTCAGTGAATTGCTCGACCGCGCGACGGCGCTGATCTGGCTGCGCATCGCCGACGCGGAATGCGTGGCCAACATCCGCCAACGGGAACGCGGCTCGCCCCCGGACGATCCGCGCCTGGCCGCGATGCTGGCGTGGGCCGTCGCCTACCAAGACCGGGAAGGCACGGACGGATGGGCCGCGCACCGGCAGTTGTTTGAGGGGTTTGCGGGGGAGAAGGTGGTGCTCTGGGAGCGCGGTGAAATCCTCCGGTTTGCGGGCAGTGCATGACACACTGCCCGCCCCAGCTTCACATCGAGGCGATCACCCGCCCCACCCCTCTGACAATCATCCCCACCTCCCGCTCATCGAGCGTCAGCGGCGGCAGCAGCCGGATGGTCTTGCCGCGGGTGACGTTGATCAGCAATCCGTGATCCCGTGCCGCAATCAGCGTCAGGTCGCGGATCGGCTGCTTGAGTTCGATGCCGATCATCAGCCCCTGCCCGCGTATCGCCAGCACGTTGGGGTTGTCCGCCAGCTCTGAGCGCAGGCGGGTCAACAGGCGTTCGCCCTGTACCCTGGCGTTTTCCAGCAGCCCTTGTTCTTCGATGATGTCGAGCACCGTGCAGGCGACCCGGCACGCCAGCGGGTTACCGCCGAAGGTGCTGCCGTGGCTGCCCGGGGTGAACAGGTCGGCCGCCCGCCCCCGCGCCAGACAGGCGCCGATGGGCACGCCGTTGCCCAGGCCTTTGGCCAGCGTCATGACATCCGGAACGATGCCTTCGTGCTGGAACGCGAACCAGCGGCCGGTGCGGCCGATGCCGGTCTGGATCTCGTCGAGCATCAACAGCCAGGCATAACGGTCGCACTGCTCGCGCAGGGCCTTGAGATAACCGGGCGGCGCGGTCTGCACACCGCTTTCGCCCTGGATCGGCTCCATCAGGACGGCCACGATCCGTGCGCCGTGCTGGCGTTGCACCTGATCCAACGCAGCCAGGTCGCCGAACGGCACCTTGATGAAATCCCCCGGCAGGTCATTGAAACCGAGGCGCACCGCCGGACCGTCGCTGGCCGACAAGGTGCCCAGCGTGCGGCCGTGGAAAGCGTTGGCCATTACCACCACCAACGGCTGCTCGATGCCTTTGCGCCAGCCGTAGAGCCGCGCCAGCTTCAGCGCGGTTTCGTTGGCCTCGGCCCCGGAATTGTTGAAGAACGCTCGCTCCATGCCGGACAGCTGCGTCAGTTTCTGCGCCAGCCGTTGCTGCCAGTCGATGCTGTACAGGTTGGAGGTGTGCAGCAGCAATCCGGCCTGTTCGCTGATCGCCGAAACGATGCGCGGGTGCGAGTGGCCGACGTTGGTCACCGCCACACCGGCCACCGCGTCCAGGTATTCGCGACCGGCCTGATCCCACAGTCGTGTGCCCAGTCCCTTGATGAAACTTAGGGCCAGCGGTTGGTAGGTGTTCATCAGGGCGGCGGTCATGACTTCAAACTCCAGTGAAGGTCGGTGTGTTTGCAGTATGGTTAGCCACCAGAGCTGGATAAACTCGGCAACACTTCAATCATTTAGAAGCAGGGCTTGATAATGGATCTGTTCCAGTCGATGAGCGTCTACGTCAAAGTCGTGGAAGCCGGCAGCATGACCGCGGCAGCCCTGCAATGCGAAATGTCCACGACCATGGTCGGCAATCACCTGCGGGCGTTGGAGCAGCGGCTCGGCGTGCAACTGCTGCAACGCACCACCCGCCGCCAGCGGCTGACCGAGTTCGGCTCGCTCTACTACCAGCGGTGCCTTGAGGTGCTGGGGCTCGTCAAGGACTCCGAACGCCTCGCCGAACAGACGGTGGACGAGCCACGCGGCCTCTTGCGCATCACCGCACCGCTGACCTTCGGCGTCGAGCGCCTGGCCCCGGCATTGAGCGAGTTTTCCCTGCAGTGCCCGCAGGTCAAACTGGATGTGGTGCTGACCAACCGCCGTCCGGACCTGCTGGAAAGCGGCCTCGATGTGGCGTTCCGGCTTGGCCATTTCGAGCAATCGAACCTGATCGCCCGGCCACTGATCGATTACACCCTGACCGTGTGCGCCTCCCCCGAGTACGTGGCCCGGCGCGGCATGCCGCATACGCCCGAAGACCTGCAGCAGCACGATTGCCTGTCGTTCGCCTACCCTGCCGGCGATGACTGGCAATCGGTGGAGAAGCGCTGGCGCCTGAGCGGGCCGGACGGAGAGATCATGATCGACGTCAGCGGCCCGATGCTGATGAACACCTCTGCCGGGCTGCATCAGGCGGCCCGCACCGGCATGGGCATCGTGATGCTGCCCGATGCCCTGGTCGAGCAGGACTTGCGGGACGGCAAACTGATCACGGTGATCCCCGATTACCAACCGCCTAGCCGCCCGTTGCACCTGCTGTATGCGCCGGATCGCTACCGGCTGCCGAAGCTGCGGCGCTTCGTCGAGTTTGCGATGCAGACGTGGGGCAAGCGCTGACCGGCGACCTGTAATCACGACCCGCCTTTGACCAGCACCGGTTTCTCCTGATAGCGCTGGGCGAACAACTGCTTCAACTGCGCCACCTTCGGCAGGTCGTTGATCACGATGTAGGGATAGCTCGGGTGTTCCGTCAGGAAGTCCTGGTGATAGTCCTCCGCCGGGTAGAAGCCGTTGTAGGTTTCCAGCCGGGTCACGATCGGTTTGCCGAAGGCATGCGTCCCATCGAGCTGGGCGATGTAGGCCTGGGCCACCCGTTGCTGTTCGGCATTGAGCGGAAACAGCGCAGAGCGGTATTGCGTGCCGCTGTCCGGCCCCTGCCGGTTGAGCTCGGTGGGGTTGTGGGCCACCGAGAAGTAGATCTGCAACAGGCTGCCGTAGCTGACCTGCGTGGGGTCGAAGGTGACCTGCACCGATTCCGCATGGCCGGTATCACCCTCGCTGACCCGCTCGTACTCTGCCGTGTCCGCCGCGCCGCCGGCATAGCCGGACACGGCGTTCCGCACCCCTTTGACGTGCTGGAAAACGCCCTGGACGCCCCAGAAGCAGCCGCCGGCGAACACCGCCGTCTCGCTGTGGGCCTGGGTGTTCTCATCGAGGGCCGGCGGCGGAATGACCACCCCTTGCTCGGCACCGAAGGAGAATGCCGAGCACTGCCCCACCACCGCGGCTGTCGCGACGCCGAGCAACAGCCGGCGCCAGATCGTTTGGGTTTTCATGTTGCGGACTCCTGATCAACCGAAGGTAAAGGCGTAGGCCGACACGCCCGGATCGAGGAACTCGATGCTGAAGGTGCGGTCCTTCACGCCGTCGGCCTGGCGCACCAACTGATACAACCGCTGCTCGGTCACCTGGCCGGTTCCGTCCGGAGCGACATCGACACCGTGGGCATCGCCCGGCGCCTGGCCATCGAGGGTCACCTTGAAGCGCACGGGTTTGCCGTCCTTGCCCGGGCCCAGCACCAGGTGCAGGTCGCGGGCGTGGAAGCGATAGACGATGCGGCCAGCCGGTGCGTCGGCGGTGGCGCGCTCGGCGCCGACCGCCCATTGCCCGCCGAGGCTCCAGTCGTTCAAGGCCAGGATGGCCGGGGTGTTGTAAGCCGCTACCTTGTCGGGCACGAGGCTGGTTTCCGGTACGAAATGTTCCGCGCGCTGGTAGCCGATGTAGGTTTCCGGCGACAGCACCTGATTCATGTCCGCCGCCAATTGCACGCCCTGGGCATCGGCATCGATCAAGCCGTCGGCCACGGTCTTCGAACCGGCTTCGCGCAGCAATTGCTGAATGACCTTTTCCGACTCGGCGTAGTCCCCTTCGCCGAAATGGTGGTAACGGATTCGCCCCTGGGCGTCGGCAAAGTAGTGCGCCGGCCAGTATTCGTTGTTGAAGGCCCGCCAGATCCGGTAGTCGTTGTCGATGGCCACCGGGTATTGGATGCCCAGCGCCTTCATGGCCTTGGTGACGTTGCCCACGTCGCGCTCGAAGGCGAACTCCGGCGCATGCACGCCGATCACCACCAACCCCTGGTCGCGGTACTTCTCGGCCCAGGCCTTGACGTAAGGCAGGGTGCGCAGGCAGTTGATGCAGGAGTAGGTCCAGAAATCCACCAGCACCACCTTGCCCTTCAAGGCCTGGGCATCCAGCGGCGGCGAGTTTAGCCATTGCACCGCACCGTCCAGCGCCGGCAACTGCCCCTCCACCGGCAAGGTGCCCGGTGCCTTCGCCGCCATTTTCATTGCGCCGCCGGCCGCCATCATGGCGCCGCTTCCTGGGATGTCCGACGCCGGAACCTGCGCGGTCATCGTGCCGTTCGCACTGGCGGAGCGTCCGGACAGCTTGCCGACCAACGCCTGTTCCAGGCCGCCCGTGGAGGCGGTGGACACCCGCGCCAGAATCCCGGTGTCGAGGCCCAACGCGATGGCGGCCACCCCGGCCAGCATCGCGGCCCCCAGCCCGCGCCGAATCCACTCGCCGGTGCCGATCGAGCGCTTCATCAGCGCAAAGACCTTACCGCCCAGCAGCAGGGCCGCGGCCAGCGAAGTGGCGGCACCGGCGGCGTAGGCCAGCAGCAACAGCGTGGTGGCGATGCTTGCGCCTTGCAGCGCGGCGCCGGTCAGGATCAGCCCCAGGATCGGCCCGGCGCAAGGCGCCCAGAGCAACCCGGTGGCGACGCCGATCAGAAACGAAGCGCCGGGACGCGGCCGGCTGTCCTGCCCGGCGGCTTCCGACAGGCGACTGCCGGCCGACACCAGCGGCCGGGTCAGGCGTTCGGCCAGACGCGGCAGCAGCAGCGTCAGCCCGAACAGTGCAACGAACAGCAACGCGAGCCAGCGCCCGTACTGATTGACTTGCACCACCCAACCGCCGCCCACCGCCGCCAGCGTGGCGACCAGGGCGAAGGTCAGCGCCATCCCCGCCAACAGCGGCAAGCCACTTCTGAAAAACGGCTGCCCGGTGCGAGCGAAGACAAAGGGCAGAACCGGCAGGATGCAGGGGCTGACGATCGTCAGCACGCCGCCCAGATATGCGAGAACCAAGAGCCACATGGCATCGTCCTGTAGTCAGTGAAAAACGCGGGCGGGGCACGGTTCATGCCGCCGCGGGGTTGAAGGTCATGGCCACGCCGTTCATGCAGTAGCGCAGGCCGGTGGGTTTCGGCCCGTCGTCGAAGACGTGCCCCAGGTGCCCGCCGCACCGCCGGCAGTGGACTTCCTCGCGGCTCATGCCGAAGGAACGGTCCTGGCGCGTGGCCACGGCGTGCTCCAGCGGCGCCCAGAAACTCGGCCAACCGGTGCGGCTGTCGAACTTGGTCGCGGACGAGAACAGCGCCAGCGCGCAACCGGCGCAGGCGAACGTGCCGGTGCGGTGCTCATCGTTCAGCGGGCTGGTGTAGGCCCGTTCCGTGCCTTCGCGGCGCAGCACGTCGTATTGCTCGGGGCTGAGCAGCGCGCGCCATTCGCTGTCGCTGTGGACAACGTCGAACGCTTCGTCGGCCCGGGCTTCGCCGATCGGCGCCGCGCCGGTCGACAATTTTGGCAATACACCCGCCAACAGGGCCGCAACCCCCAGCCCGCCGCCCGCTGCCAGTATCTGTCGCCGTGAAAGCATGGCTGTCTCCGTCGATTCCAAGTGCTTGATGACGAACACAGCCTAGGCTTGGGTTGATCGCCGAATCCTCACGGAAAGTTAAACGATTGGTGATAACTCGCCCGGAGGAAAACCCGCACAATGCGCCTATCGCGCCGAAGGAATGAGCTTCATGGAACAGACCAAACGCGTCCTGGTGGTCGAGGACGACCTGCACATCGCCGACCTCATCTGCCTGCACCTGCGGGACGAGCAATTCGAGGTGGTGCACAGCGCCGACGGCGCCGAAGGCATGCGCCTGCTGCAGCGTGAACAGTGGGACGCCCTCATCCTCGACCTGATGCTGCCCGGCGTCGACGGCCTGGAAATCTGCCGCCGCGCCCGGGCCATGGCGCGCTATACGCCGATCATCATCACCAGCGCCCGCTCCAGCGAAGTGCACCGCATCCTCGGCCTGGAGCTGGGGGCCGACGACTACCTCGCCAAACCGTTCTCGATGCTGGAGCTGGTGGCCCGGGTCAAGGCCCTGCTGCGCCGGGTCGACGCCATGGCGCGCAACCTGAAGATGGACGCCGGGCGCCTGATGCTCGACGGCCTGGAGATCGACCCGATCACCCGCGAGGTGCTGCTCAACGGCCAGCGGCTGGATCTGCCGCCGCGGGAGTTCGACCTGCTGTACTTCTTCGCCCGCCAGCCGGGCAAGGTGTTCTCGCGCATGGATCTGCTCAACGCCGTCTGGGGCTACAGCCATGAAGGCTATGAGCACACGGTCAACACCCACATCAACCGGTTGCGGTCGAAGATCGAGACCGATCCCGCCGCCCCCCGTCGCATCCTCACGGTGTGGGGGCGCGGCTACAAGTTCAGCGCCAGCGCGGACCTGCCATGAAACTGCCCCTCACGCAGCGCTTGTCACTGGTGTTCGCCGCCCTGCTGCTGGTGTGCTGCGGCACTTCGGCCTGGCTGCAGGTGCGCTCCAGCCAGATGCATGAACTGGAAGTGGTACAGGGGCTGTCCCGCGACCTGGCCCGGCACATCGCCCGCGACACCGTGCTGATGGACAGCCACGGCCTGATGCCCGGCGCCGTGCGCGAGCTGTTCAGCCAGCTGATGCTGGTCAACCCCAGCGTCGAGGTGTACCTGCTCGACAACGCCGGCCGGATCGTCGGCAACGCTGCCCCCGAAGGCCGGCTGCGCAGGCAGACGGTCGACCTCGCCCCTGTTCGGCGGCTGCTCGACGACCAGCCGCTGCCGATCCTCGGCGACGACCCGCGCAGCGTCGACGGCCGCAAGGTGTTCAGCGCCGCGCCGCTGCAGGTCGACGGCAAGCCGTCCGGCTATCTCTACGTGGTGCTGCTCAGCGAGGCGCACGACCGCTACGCCGAACGCGGCGCCACCAGCGCCGCCCTGAACACCGCCCTGCTGTCCATCGGGCTGGTGGCGCTGCTGTGCCTGGTCGCCGGTCTCGTGGCGTTCAACCTGATCACCCGTCCGTTGCGGCGGCTGACCGACACCGTCAGCCGCTTCGACATCGACGGTGCGCCGCGCACAGCGTCGCAAGACAACGGCCCGCCGGTTGTGGACAAGTCCGCCGGACACGACGAGATCGCCGTGCTCGACAACGCCTTCCGGCAGATGCAGGCCCGGCTCGGCGAACAGTGGCGTTCATTGACCCGCCAGGATCAGGAGCGCCGCGAGCTGGTGGCGAACATCTCCCATGACCTGCGCACGCCGCTGGCTTCCCTGCACGGCTACCTGGAAACCCTGTCGCTCAAGGACGCCACGCTATCGGCGCAGGAACGCCGCCGCTACCTGGGCATCGCCCTCGACCAGAGCCGCAAGGTCGGCGGCCTCGCGCAATCGCTGCTGGAACTGGTGCGCCTGGAGCACGGCTTCGTGCAACCGGTGCTGGAACGCTTTTCGCTGACCGACCTGGTGCAGGATGTGTTCCAGAAGTTCGAGCTGGGCGCAGAGGCCCGCCAGGTCAGCCTCATGGCCGACTTCACCGCCGGCTTGCCGGCGGTCTGCGCAGACCTCGGCCTCATCGAGCGGGTGCTGACCAACCTGGTGGACAATGCCTTGCGCCACACCCCGCCGGGCGGGGACATCGAGCTTGCGCTCACGCCGCAGGGTGCGCAGGTCGAGGTCACGGTCAGCGACACCGGCCCCGGCATTGCGCCGGAACTGCGCGAAGGCCTGTTCCTGCGCCCGTTCAACATCGGCGGCGCACGCCGGGACGGCGGCCTGGGCCTGCGCATCGTGCACCGCATCCTGCAGTTGCACGGCAGCGAGATCCGCCTGCTCGATGCGCCGGGGCGCGGGGCGACGTTCCGCTTTGCCCTGCAGGTCAATCCGCAGAGCGCCGAGCAATCGATGCTGCGTTCGGTGACACAGCACGCAGCGGGCAAATAATCGGCGCCGTCGGCACCCTGCTCCGTGACAACCCGGCGCCGCTCCCCTAAATTAGGCGCCCGGAAAAAGACCCCGTGCTTTCTCGCCTCCACCCAGTCAAAGAAGTAGTGAAATTTCAATGTCCGATTTCAACACCGCTGAATCCGTAGTCACTCTGTCGTCCAAAGCGGAATACGAAAACTCCATCAATCTTTCACAACACCTTCCGCAGGCCAAGACCATCAGCGAAATGGTGCTGGACGCGTTCCAGTCCACCCGCGAAAGCGAGCAGATCCGTGAGCTGCGCGCGGCTATCCGTCAGGCCCACGACCGCTTCGATGACGACCAGGCCTATGAACTGATGGGCCAGCTCAAGCGCCTGAAGGACGCCGAAGCCGCCGACACCGCCGCCCTCGAAGACTTGAGCAGCAAGTTCCCGATCAGCCGTATCCTGTCCAGCTTCAAGGACGATCCGGCGTTCCAGGAAATCGTCTACGGCCTGGCCCTCAAGGTCCTGAACCAGACCCACCAGGCCATCAGCAATCCGAGCGGCGGCAAGGGCAAGGCCGCACGGGCCAAGAAAGACGCCGAAGTGTTCAGCATCAGCAAGGACGGCGTCAGCGTGACCCTGCCGATGCGCACCCCGCGCTCGCGCCTGAGCATGGACCGCGAGGCGCTGGAGTTCCTCGGCTTCACCTTCACCGGCGAAGGCGACGAGGCCGAGCTGGAGAGCGAGACCTTCATCGACAACGCCGGCACCGAGCAGGCGGTCAACCGCAAGAACATCATCACCGCCCTGCAGCAGCAGACCGCGTTCGACGGCTACAGCATCGCCGCGCAGTAAACCGCTCTGACGAAAAAGCCCCGCTCTGGATACCAGGCGGGGCTTTTTGCTGTGCGGCGGTCAGGCCGACGGATGCAGCGCCGCGATCATGTCCACTTCGATGGCCGCGTTCTTGGGCAACTGATACACACCGACCGTGGTGCGGGTGTGCCGGCCGACATCGCCGAACACGTGGCTGAACACATCCGATGCGCCGTTGGCCACTTCGCTCAGGTCGACGAAGTCCGCCGTGGACTTCACGTAGACCGTGACCCGCAGCAGCGCCTTGACCTTGTCCAGCGAGCCGACGGCATCGACGATCAACGCCAGCGCGCGCATCGCGCTGATGCTGGCGGCGGCCTGCGCATCCTTGAGCGTCAGCTCCAGGCCGACCCGGCCCGGGTACTGGATCTGGCCGTGGGTGCGCGGCACCAGCCCGCTGATGTACAGCTCGTCGTGATGGCGGATCAGCGGCGCATAGTTGCCGCCGCTGGAGTTCTCGCCATAGATGTCGAAGTTCAGTTCTTTCGCCAGTGCAATGAAGCGTTCGTCGCAGGTCAGCCTTTCCGTCATTTCGCCCAGCCTCTGAATCGATGCATGAAGGACCGCAGGTTTGGATCCAAATCTAGGCCTTTTGCCATTACCGCGCAACCGGCCATTCCCCTCCCCCGGCACCGAAACGCAGGCAAGAAAAAACCCCGTCCATCTTCCGATGGCGGGGTTTTTCTTGAAGCCTGCGAACCTTACTGCGCGTACGTCATCAGCACGTCGCCCGGCACCTTGAAGTCCACCGACATCATCACGCTCAGCGCGGTGATGGTGAAGATCGAGAACACGAACAGCTTGCGTGCCCAGACGGTGTCGTCCACAGCCTTGTTGCCGGTCCAGGCCATGTACAGCCAGTACATGCCCATGGCCGCGGCGACGGCGAAGTAGCTCATGCCGGCGTAGCCGCTCAGGGTCAGCATCAGGGTCGCCGCCAGGAACGCCAGGATGTAGATCAGGATGTGCTTCTTGGCCGTCTCGATCCCGCGCTTCACCGGCAGCACCGGAATCGATGCGGCCTGGTAATCCTTGAAGCGGAAGATCGCGATAGCGTAGGAATGCGGCATCTGCCACAGGCTGAACATCACCAGCAGGGTCAGCGCGGCCATGTCGAAGCTGTTGCTCACAGCCACGTAACCGATCACCGGCGGCATGGCGCCCGACAGACTGCCCACCAGCGTGCCGTGAACCGACTTGCGCTTGAGGTACAGGCTGTAGAAGCCGACGTAGATGATGAAGCCGATCACGGCGAACAGGGCAGCCAACGGGTTGGCCACCTTGTACAGCAACGCAACGCCGGCGACACCCAGGACGGTCGCATAGGCCAGGGCCAGTTTCAGGGACACGAGCCCCTGAACCAGCACCCGGTTCTTGGTGCGCTCCATCTTCAGGTCGATGTCGCGGTCGATGCAGTTGTTGAACACGCAACCGGAGGCCACGACCAGGGAGGTGCCGATCATGGCCGCCAGGAACACGGCCAGATCGACATGCCCTTTGGAGGCCAGGAAGAACCCGCCTGCCACCGAAAGCACGTTACCGAAAATGATCCCCGGTTTGGTGATTTGGATAAAGTGCTTGAGCGACATCGGGTCTACCTCACTTCGCCATCATGAACGTGTGGATGCTGAACATGATCCACAGCGACAAGCCGACCAGCAGCAGAATCACGATGGCCGTGAAGACGAACGCAATCACGTTGTTGCGCTGCGCCGCGGAACGGTCCAGGTGCAGGAAGTAATACAGGTGAACGATCACCTGGATCACCGCGAACAGCAGGACGATCGCCAGCGTCGTCGCCTTCGGCAGGCTTGGGTACATCACCAGGCCGAACGGGATGACGGTCAGGATCACCGACAGGATGAAGCCGATGGCGTAAGACTTTACGCTGCCGTGGCCAGCATCGTGGCTGTCATGGGAGTGTGCATTAGCCATTACAGGGTCCCCATCAGGTAGACGACGGTGAAGACGCAGATCCAGACCACGTCCAGGAAGTGCCAGAACAGGCTCAGGCAGCTCAGGCGGGTCTTGTTGGTCGACGTCAGGCCATGTTTGTTGACCTGGTACATCATCACCGCCATCCAGATCAGACCGGCGGAAACGTGCAGGCCGTGGGTGCCGACCAGGGTGAAGAACCCGGACAGGAAGCCCGAACGGTTAGGGCCGAAGCCTTCGGAGATCAGCAGGTGGAACTCGTTGATCTCCATGGCGATGAAGCCCGCGCCCAGCAGGAAGGTCATGAACAGCCAACCCAGCACCTGCTGCTTCTTGCCCTTGTACAACGCCAGCATGGCGAAGCCGTAGGTGATCGAACTGAACAGCAGCAGAGCGGTTTCGCCCAGCACGTAAGGCAGTTCGAAGATGTCGTGGCCCGACGGTCCGCCGGCCACGTTGTTCACCAGTACCGCGTACACCGCGAAGATCGACGCAAACAGGATGCAGTCGGTCATCAGGTAGAGCCAGAAACCGTAGACGGTCATCTCGCCCGAGTCGTGGTGATGGTCATCGTGCCCATGGTCATGACCATGGGCGTGTCCAACATTGGTCACTAAGTTCGACATTGTTTAAGCCTGTTCCAACTTGGTTTCAACACGGGTGGCGGACGCCGGGATCTTGCCGGCCGCGACCAGACGCTTGTGCTGCTCGGCTTCGATGCGCTCGATCACGTCGACCGGCACCATGTAGCCCTGATCGTCACGCGCAGCGTGGATCACGAAGTAGATCACGGTGCCTGCCAGGCTCGCGATCGCCAGCCACCAGATGTGCCAGATCATCGCGAAACCGAACACGGTCAGCAGAGCGCCCATCACCACACCGGTGGCGGTGTTGTTCGGCATGTGGATCGGCTCGTACTTGGCCGGCTTCTGGTACGCGGTACCGTTTTCCTTGGCTTCGGTGAACGGGTCGATGCAGTCGGCCTTCGGCAGGACGGCGAAGTTGTAGAACGGTGGCGGCGACGAGGTCGACCATTCCAGGGTATGCGCATTCCACGGGTCGCCGTGTTCGCACATGTTCTCTGGCTTGTTGCGGTCACGCACCGACACGTACAGCTGGATCAGCTGGGAAGCGATACCGAACGCGATCAGCACCGCACCGACCATGGCGACGTACAGGTACGGCACCCACTCAGGGTTGGTGGTGGCGTTCAGGCGACGGGTCATGCCCATGAAGCCCAGTGCGTACAGCGGCATGAACGCGACGAAGAAGCCGACGATCCAGAACCAGAACGCTGCCTTGCCCCAGCCTTCGTGCAGCTTGAAGCCGAACGCTTTAGGGAAGTAGAAGCCGAAGCCTGCGATGTAGCCGAATACCGCGCCGCCGATGATCACGTTGTGGAAGTGCGCGATCACGAACAGGCTGTTGTGCAGCACGAAGTCCGCACCCGGGATGGCCAGCAGTACGCCGGTCATGCCGCCGATGGCGAAGGTCACCATGAAGCCCAGGGTCCACATCACCTGGCTGGTGAAGCGCAGACGGCCCTGGTAGATGGTGAACAGCCAGTTGAACAGCTTCACGCCCGTCGGGATGGAGATCAGCATCGTCGCCAGACCGAAGAAGGCGTTGACGCTGGCGCCCGAACCCATGGTGAAGAAGTGGTGCAGCCAAACCATGAAGCCCAGCACCGAGATCGCGCCCGAAGCGTAGATCATCGAGTGGTGGCCGAACAGTTTCTTGCCGGTGAACGCCGAGACGACTTCCGAGAAGATGCCGAACGCCGGCAGGATCAGGATGTACACCTCAGGGTGGCCCCAGGCCCAGAACAGGTTGACGTACATCATCGGATTGCCACCAAGTTCGTTGGTGAAAATGTGGAAATCCATGTAACGGTCAAGGGTCAGCAGCGCCAGGGTGGCGGTCAGGATCGGGAACGAAGCCACGATCAGGACGTTGGCCCAGGTGCAGGTCCAGGTGAAGATCGGCATGTCCATCAGCTTCATGCCAGGGGTACGCATCTTCAGCACGGTGGCCAGGAAGTTGACCCCCGTTAGCGTCGTACCCAGGCCCGATAGCTGCAGCGCCCAGATGTAGTAGTCCACACCCACGCCAGGACTGTATTGCAGACCCGACAGCGGCGGATAGGCAACCCAGCCGGTCTTGGCGAATTCGCCGACGCCCAGGGACAGGTTGATCAGCACGACGCCGGACACCAGCAGCCAGAAGCTCAGGGAGTTCAGGAACGGGAAGGCAACGTCACGGGCGCCGATCTGCAGCGGAACCGCCAGGTTCATCAGGCCGGTGAAGAATGGCATCGCCATGAAGATGATCATGATCACACCGTGGGCGGTGAAGATCTGGTCATAGTGTTCAGGCGGCAGGTAGCCAGGCGAACCCTCGGTGGCCATGGCCAGTTGGGAACGCATCATGATGGCGTCGGCGAAGCCGCGCAGCAGCATGACCATGGCGACGATGATGTACATCACGCCGATTTTCTTGTGGTCGACCGACGTCAGCCACTCGGTCCACAGGTAGGTCCACTTCTTGAAGTAGGTGATTGCCGCGAACAGCCCCAGACCACCGAGCGCGATCATGGCGATGGTCACCATGACAATCGGCTCGTGGAAAGGAACCGCTTCCCAACTTAATTTACCAAACATCGTTTACTCCTCTGCCCCGGCAGCTGAATGCGAATTCGAGTCCATTTCCGTGGCGGCCACTTCCTTCTCTTTCTTCTCGTGCTTCAGAGGCTTGCCCGGTTTCATGCCTTCGTACTTGTCGACGATGATCTGGAACTGGTTCGGCGTGACCGAGGAGTAGAGCTCAACCGGATTGTTCTGGCTTGGCTTGGAAAGGGCTGCGTATTCAGCTTGATCAAGCTGTTTAGGTGCCTTTTTGACTTCACTTACCCAGGCGTCGAAATCTTCCTGGGAAGTTGCGATAGCCTTGAATTTCATGCCGGTGAAACCAGCGCCGCTGTAGTTGGCGGAGATGCCTTCCATTTCAGCGTTGCGGTCGGCGATCAGGTGCAGCTTGGTCTGCATGCCTGCCATCGCGTAGATCTGGCCGCCCAGGCCCGGGATGAAGAACGAGTTCATCACGGCGTCGGAGGTGATCTTGAAGTTGATCGGCGTGTGCGCCGGGAACACGATCTTGTTGACCGTGGCGATGCCTTGTTCCGGATAGATGAACAGCCATTTCCAGTCCAGCGCGACCACTTCGATGGTCACAGGCTTGACGTCGGATTCGATCGGGCGATAAGGATCCAGCGAGTGGGTCGACTTATAGGTGATGTAGCCCAGGGCGATGATGATCAGGACAGGGATGGTCCAGACGGCCACTTCGATCTTGGTCGAGTGCGACCATTTCGGGGTGTAGACGGCGTTCTTGTTGGAGGCGCGGTACTTCCAGGCGAACAGGAAGGTCATCACGATGACCGGCACCACGACCAACAGCATCAGCAGCGTGGCGGTGATGATCAGGTTGCGCTGTTCCAGGCCGATCTGGCCCGTTGGATTGAGCAAGGTCATGTTGCAGCCTCCCAGCAGCAACGTGCCGAGCAGCGGCACTAGGCCTAGTAATCTGGGGTACCTGTTTTTACTCATCTCACGACCTCTAAAGCAGCTTGCGCAATGCAGTTGGGTTTTGATCGCCAACACTTCACCCTGCCAAGGGTTGGCATTTTCTTTGGATTGAATAAGGGCCGCCCGTCGCGCGTCAGACGCTCGACAAATCCTGGGACAGCGGTCAGTTCTTATTCGAATTCGTGGTCAAAGGCCTTGTTACAGACCAATTCCATTTGGTGCGGAAAGTTGGAAGGCACCGACACCTGGGTATCGCGGCAGGCCTCATGGCCGCCCCGATACCCGACTTCCTGCCTGTGCCTCTATAAGGACGGGCAGTGCCGGGAATTCAGTGCGGGCGATTGTAGTGAGGTAGCGCCCCCGACACCATGTCTCATCCCGAAATAATTTTTATCCCTCAGAGCAACAATCCATCACCGTTTTTGCAAAAGTGGCGCATGGTATCGAAATCGATTCTCAACAAAAACACCAAAAAATGTAGGTGTACCCGCCCCAGATCAGACAGCTCCGAAGGCATTTTCCCGATCCCCGATCGGCGTAAACCCCGATAACCAAAGGGTTCTGGCCAAATGCCAGATGTTGTTAAAACTGCCTGCCGGAGCGACGCTGAATAAATGCTGACAAATGTCGAAACAGAACCGTTCGCTTGCCTGATCCTGCGTCTCCCCTGTCCTGAAAACGACACCGCGGCGCAACGTGTGTGACAACATGTCGCACACTTGCCGCACCGTTCGTTGCCGTTCGTCACGACGTTTTCACACGGCCCCTGAAATGGCACGGCGCCCCGATCTCCGAACCCGGAAATCGGGGCGCCGTCCTGTATCGGCAAGCCTTGGGATAAGTTGACTCAGCGCAACGCCCGGCGGTTGCGCGCGGTCAGCAGCGGCACCAGGATCACCACCAGCACGAAGGCCAGCAGCGCCCACTGGGCCAGCGACAGGCCGAGGATCGGCGGGTACGGCGTCGAGCAGAAACCGTCCACCTGGAAGCCCAGCGGGAAGATCTTCGCCAGCGGCAGGTCATCGACGATCGGCTGCAGCACATCGATGCCGCAGCTCACCGCCGGGTAGAACTGGGTGTACACGTGATGCCCCGCCACACCGGCGCCGGCCAGTGCGCAGACCACCACCAGCGCCTCGAACACCGTGATGCTGCGGCGAGTGCGCATGGCGGCGCCAATGAACGCGAACAGCGCGATCAGCAGCAACGCATAGCGCTGCAGGATGCACAGCGGGCACGGCGCCTCGCCCAGCACGATCTGCATGTACAGCGCCCCGCCGATCAGCGCCAGGCAGATGATGCCCAGCAACACCAGCCAGCGCCGCTCACGTCCCAACCGAATCGATTCCTCGCTCATCGCGTTTCCCTTTCATGTCCATGGTTCAGCCGGCCGGCGCCTGCGCCTGCAGTTGCGCCATCAGGCTGATGTTGTCTTCGATATGCCAATTGGCCGCGATCCGGCCATTGTCGATCTGATAGATATCGGTTGCCCGGAAGTCTACACGCTGGCCCTGCCCTTTGAGAGCCTTGAAGGTGCCGGTGAAATGCCCGCGAAAGTGCAGATGCACCACAACGCGGTCGCCGGCGACGATCATCTGCTCGATCTCGCAGCTCAGGTCCGGCACCGCCGTGCGGAAGAACCTAGACGCCAGCAACGGGCCGGTCGGCCCCTGCACCCGGCCTTGCGGCGGGGTCATGTCAACGAACTGCGGCGACAGCGCCGCCGTGGCCAACGCCTCCTCCCCCGAGTTCCAGAAACTGCCGTAGCGCCGCGCCGCCAGCTCCATCGCCTCTTGCTGCGCCTTGGGCAGGCTCCGGTCAACGGTCAGGCTTTGGGGCTTGATCAAGGCGGATTCGGCAGACGCGAACGGGCTGGCGAGCAAGGCAGCCGACAGGCCCAATGCGGCCAGGCTGAAACGGCGGGAGAAGGTGAGGTGCGACATGGGGCGATCCTGATCCTGTAAACGAACGAGCGCCTATCATCAGCATCGGGGAATAAACGATAAACCGGTTAAGAAACGATTAACCTTTAAACACTTTTTAAGAATCGGGACCGCATCACGGCCAATCGCGGGCAAGCCCGCTCCCACAGTGTTTTGCAGTGGCCGCACTTTCTGCATCCACCACGGTTCCTGTGGGAGCGGGCTTGCCCGCGATGAAGGCCACCCGGTTTCAGATCACTCCAACGCAGCCGCCGGCCCGAAGAACTCGAAACGGCTCTGCGCCTCCGGCACGCCCAGCGCCTTGAGGTGGCGCTTGATGGCCGCCATGAAGCCCTTCGGCCCCAGGAAGTAGGCGTCCACGTCACGCTGCGCCGGCAGCCATTGGCCCAGTTGCTCCTCGCTCAACAGCCCGACCTTGTCCGCCGCCGGGCTCACGCCGTCGTCCTCGGCGTAGCAGTAGAAGCGCTTGAGCTGCGGGTGACGCTCGGCCAGCCCGTCGACCCAGTCGCGGAACGCATGCACGCCGCCGTTGCGCGCGCAGTGGATGAAGTGCACCGGACGCTCGGTCTCCAGCGCCGCCTCCAGCATCGCCAAGGTCGGCGTGATGCCGACGCCGCCGCTGATCAGCACCAGCGGTTTGTCGCTGTCGGTCAGGGTGAACTCGCCCGACGGCGGGAACAGCTGGATACTCGCCCCGACGTGCAGCTGGTCATGCAGGTGATTGGAGGCGCGTCCGCCGGGCTCGCGCTTGACGCTGATGCGGTACTGGCCGTTGTTCGCCAGCGCCGACAGCGAGTAGTTGCGGCGGATCTCTTCGCCGTCGAGGATCAGTTTCATGCCGATGTACTGGCCAGGCTCGGCCGCAAGGATCGGGCCCTTGTCCGCCGGCTCGAAGTAGAACGAGATGATTTCCGCGCTCTCCTCGACCTTGGCCGCGACGATGAACTCCCGCGCCCCGCGCCATCCGCCGGGGGCCTGTTCCTTCTGGTCGTAGATGGCGGATTCGGCGCCGATCAGGATGTCGGCGAGCTGGCCGTAGGCCGCGCCCCAGGCGCTCATGACGTCAGGCGTCGCGATCTCGTCGCCCAGCACTTCGGAAATCGCGCGCAGCAGGCAGCTGCCGACGATCGGGTAGTGCTCCGGCAGGATCTGCAACGCCACGTGCTTGTTGATGATCTTGGCCACCAGATCGCCCAACTGGTCGAGCTGGTCGATGTGGCGGGCGTACATCAGCACGCCGTTGGCCAAGGCCCGGGGCTGGTCGCCGCTGGCCTGGTGGGCCTGGTTGAACAGCGGGCGCACCTCAGGGTATTCGGACAGCATCATCCGGTAGAAATGGGTGATCAGCGCTTCGCCGCCGCTCTCCAGCAGCGGCACGGTGGATTTGATGATTGCACGGTCCTGAACGCTAAGCATAAGGGTGACTCCTGAGCTTTCTTGATTAATGTCTTAAGCGTTTCAGCTTTCATGCCAAGTTTTTTATTAAATAAAATCAATGAGTTATAAATAGCGTAGTCATATCGACACAGGCGCGCGTATAGTCACGCCGACTACACAGAGTCCGAATGACTACCACCATGTCCGCCAAACCCCTGCTCACCGCCCTGCTCCCCTTGGTCGCCGACCTGTCCCGCGAACTGCCCGAGGGCGAGCGCTACCGACGCCTGCTCGAAGCCATGCGCGCGCTACTGCCGTGCGACGCCGCCGCGCTGCTGCGCCTGGACGGTGATTGCCTGGTGCCGCTGGCGGTGGACGGCTTGAGCGCCGACACCCTGGGGCGGCGCTTCAAGGTCAGCGAGCACCCGCGTTTCGAAGTGCTGCTGGCGGGCGCAGGACCGACCCGCTTCGCCGCCGACAGCGAACTGCCCGACCCCTACGACGGTCTGGTGGACGGGCTGGCCGACCACCTGGAAGTCCATGACTGCCTCGGCTGCCCGCTGTTTGTCGATGAACGGCTGTGGGGCCTGATCACCCTCGACGCCCTCGACCCCGAACGCTTCGAGCCGATCGAGCTCGACGCCCTGCAAGCCTTCGCCAGCCTGGCCTCGGCCACGGTGAACGCCGCCGAGCGCATTGAACGCCTGGCGCTGCGCGCCGAAGACGAACACCAGCGAGCCGAGGTCTATCGCCAGGCCAGCGGCCAGCAGCACCGGGAAATGATCGGCCAGAGCAAGGCCCATAAACGCCTGGTGGAAGAGATCCAACTGGTGGGCGGCAGCGACCTGACCGTACTGATCACCGGCGAGACCGGGGTCGGCAAGGAACTGGTGGCCCAGGCGATCCACGCCGCCTCGCCCCGCGCCGACAAACCGATCATCAGCCTCAACTGCGCCGCCCTGCCGGACACCCTGGTGGAAAGCGAGCTGTTCGGCCACGTGCGTGGCGCCTTCACCGGCGCCACCGCCGACCGGCGCGGCAAGTTCGAACTGGCCAACGGCGGCACGCTGTTCCTCGATGAGGTCGGCGAGCTGTCGCTGACCGTCCAGGCCAAACTGTTGCGGGTGCTGCAGAGCGGTCAGCTGCAGCGCCTGGGCTCGGACAAGGAACACCAGGTGGACGTGCGCCTGATCGCCGCCACCAACCGCGACCTGGCCGACGAAGTGCGCAACGGCCGCTACCGCGCCGACTTCTACCACCGCCTGAGCGTGTACCCCTTGCGGGTGCCGGCCCTGCGCGACCGGGGCCGCGACGTGCTGCTGCTCAGCGGCTTTTTCCTGGAGCAGAACCGCTCGCGCATGGGCCTGGGCAGCCTGCGCCTGAGCGCCGACGCCCAGGAGGCGCTGCTGGCCTACACTTGGCCGGGCAACGTGCGCGAACTGGAACACCTGATCGGCCGCAGCGCGCTCAAGGCGCTGGGCAACTGCAAGGTACGGCCGAAGATCCTCACCTTGCATGCGGCGGATCTCGACTTGCCCCGCGAGGTTGTGGATAACCTGGCGCCGCCGGTCGCCGCAGCCGCCCTGCCCTTGCCCGGCGCAGACCTGCGCAGCGCCACCGAGCAGTACCAGCGCCAGCTGATCGGCGCCGCCCTGGAACGCCACCGGGACAACTGGGCCAGCGCCGCCCGCGAACTGGGGCTGGACCGGGCGAACCTGGGGCGGCTGGCCAAAAGGCTGGGGATGAAATGACCGCCACGCCGTCCGATTGGCGCCAGAATCCCTAAAGCCTGCCGGCATCAAGTCGATAACCCGGCATCGATACCTGCTGGCGATCCGTGGATCGCCGCTCACCTTTTTCAACAGAAGGTTTTTATGTCTTCCAACAAAGCCCGCGCAGATTCACTTTCGCTTCTGCTGTTTACCTTGCGCAGCGGCAAGCTGATGGCGATCAACCTGCTGAAAGTCAGTGAAATCATCCCCTGCCCGCCGCTGACCAAGCTGCCGGAGTCGCACCCCCACGTCAAAGGCATCGCCACCCTGCGCGGGACGTCGCTGTCGGTCATCGACCTGAGCCGCGCCATCGGCGAGCGGCCGCTGGAGGATCCCAACGGCGGCTGCCTGATCGTCACCGACGTCAGCCGTTCGAAACAGGGCCTGCACGTGCAGGCGGTGAGCAAGATCGTCCACTGCCTGACCACCGACATCAAGCCGCCGCCCTTCGGCTCCGGCGGCTCGCGCGCCTACATCACCGGCGTCACGTCGGTGGACGGCACGCTGGTGCAGGTGCTGGACATCGAAAAGGTCATCCACGGCATCGCCCCGGTGGAGATCGACCTGACCCCGACCGAACTGAGCATGGAAGACGCCGAAGTGCTGGGCAACGCACGCATCCTGGTGGTGGACGACAGCCAGGTGGCGCTGCAGCAATCGGTGCACACCCTGCGCAACCTCGGCCTGGAATGCCACACCGCCCGCAGCGCCAAGGAAGCCATCGGCTGCCTGCTGGACCTGCAAGGCACCGCGCAGGAGATCAACCTGATCGTCTCGGACATCGAAATGTCGGAGATGGACGGCTACGCCTTCACCCGCACCCTGCGCGAGACGCCAGACTTCGCCCACCTCTATGTGCTGCTGCACACCTCGCTCGACAGCGCGATGAACAGCGAAAAGGCCCGTCAGGCCGGCGCCAACGGAGTGCTGACCAAGTTCTCCTCGCCGGAACTCACCCACTGTCTGATCGAAGCGGCCAAGTACGTCGCCGCCCAGGGCCATTGACCGATGGCCGAGACCTTCTGCTACCTGATGCGGCGCGACCTGAGCCAGGACGTGCCGCCCATCGAGTGGCCGAACGGGATCGGACTCACCACCTACCGCACCGAACTGGCGCCGGCGGTGCACCGCCTGATGGAGCTCGGCTACCGCGAAGGCGGCGGCCGGGTGCCTGCGCTGGAACACTGGCAAGCGCAGTTCGAGAGCGACCCGGAATACGACCCGACGCTGTGCCTGATCGCCAGCGATGCCGAGGGCATCGCTGGCGTGGCGCAGTGCTGGACCAGTTCGTACCTGAAGAACCTGGTGGTGCATCCCCGCCTTCAGGGCCGGGGCCTGGGTCGGGCGCTGCTGCTGGAGGTGTTCAGGGTGTTTCGGGCGCGCCACGAAGGCTTCGTCGACCTGAAGGTGCTGGAAGACAACCTGCGCGCGCAACGCCTGTACGAAAGCGCCGGGATGTACGTGGTCCACCGCGAGCCCGTGCCCGACTGACCCGATCGCTTACCGCAGAACTTTGTGGGAGCCAGCCTGCTGGCGATGGCGTCCGTGCTCGCGAATGGCCAGCACTGACAACCGCCCCCCATCAGGCATACTCCGAACCTTGGACACCCACCCCCAAGGATGCCGAACCATGAAAGCCCTCACCCTCTTCTGCCTCGCGGCCCTCGCCCCGCTGGCCCAGGCCTCCAGCCCCGACGCCTGGGCCGCCCACGACAAAGCCGTGCTCGCCGCCTGCACCCAGGCCAGCGGCCTGAAAGCCCCCAAGCCCGTCGGCACCGCCGCGCCGTTCGACGACCGGGTCGGCTACACCGCCGTGCTGCTGCAGGGCCAGTACCCGCAAAAACACATGAAAGGCCAGCAAGGCACCGAGCTGTGCCTGTACGACAGAAAGGCCAAGAGCGCCTACGTCACCGAATGGGACTCGGTGCGGCCGACCGCCAAGGGTCGGTGAATGGCGTGCAACTTGCTTCGCCAGGGCTCAGCCCGGCGGCTTTCCGTCGCCGCTCCACCTCCTGACCGAAGATTGGCCGTTCAATGAATACGACGTTTTCCTGCGTGGGCTGCGGCAAATGCTGCACCGACCACCATGTGCCCCTGACCCTGGCCGAAACCCGCATGTGGGCGGCGGACGGCGGTCAAGTGATCGTGCTGGTGGAGGCGTTCCTCGGCAACGGCCTGGGCTTGCCGGCGCAGCAGCGCGAGCACGCCGAACGCCGTTCGGCCGTGGTGCGCAGCGCAGAGGCCCACGTCCACGTGGCGATCACCTTCGCCGCCTACAACGTCGGCCCCTGCCGGAATCTTGACGACGACAAGCGCTGCCGCATCTACGAACGCCGCCCGCTGGTGTGCCGCATCTACCCGGCGGAGATCAACCCGCACATCCCGCTCAACCCCGCCGCCAAGGACTGCCCGCCGGAATCCTGGACCCAGGGGCCGGAGCTGATCGTCGGCGGGGAGTTGGTGGACCGAGAACTGGTGGAACTGATCCAGCGGTCGCGCCAGGCGGACCGCGACGACATCCGCATCAAGGAGGCGGTCTGCGGACTGCTCGGCATCCGCACCACCGCGCTCAAGGGCGACGGCTTCACCGCGTACCTGCCGGACATGGCGGCGCTGGCCGGCGTGATCGACCAAGTGACGGCGCAACCGCTGGCCGAGACGCCGGGTGAATGGCAGTTCCATGTCTCCGGCGATGACATTGCCGGGCAAGTGCGGGCGGCGGGGGCGCAGGTGGTGACGGAGCCGGCGCTGACCTATGCCTTCATTCCGCTGCGAGCGGCCTGATTCGGATCTTGCACCGGGGCTGGTGGCCTCATCGCTAGCAAGCTAGCTCCCACAGGGTCCGCGTCGTTCACTGATTTTGAGCCCCCATGTCACCTGTGGGAGCCTGCGGCGCCTGGGCTGCCGCCATCGCCAGCAGGCTGGCTCCCACAGGGATCCCGGTCGTGCGCAAATCCCTGCACACCCAAAAACCTGTGGGAGCTGCGGTGCGACGATTCGACTTGCCCGCGAAGAGGCCCGTCCGGCAACGCCCCCCGTGGGAGCCAGGCTGCTGGCGATGAGGCCGGCCGGAACACCCTCAATCCCTGACCTGACGCCGCCCCCAGAACTCCCGCGCCAACGACCGCAGGTCCCCCGCCAGCCCCGCCACGTCCTGCGAATTGGCCTGACTCTGCCGCCCTTCGTCCACCGTCACCTCGCAGGCCGAGCGGATGCTGACGATGTTGCGGTTGATGTCCTCGCTCACCGCGCTCTGCTCTTCCACCGCCGCCGCGATCTGCAGGCTCATTTCGGTGATCTGCCCCACACGCCCGCTGATGCCGTCCAATGCCTGCGCCGCCCGCTTCGCCTGTTCGACGCTGTTGTCCACATGCTCGCCGCTCTGCTGCATGGCCAGCACCGCGTCCCGGGCGCCGTTCTGCAGGGTGCTGATCATCCGCTGGATCTCGTTGGTCGATTGCTGGGTACGCTGGGCCAGCCCCCGCACTTCGTCGGCCACCACCGCGAACCCGCGCCCGGCATCCCCGGCCCGCGCCGCTTCGATGGCAGCGTTGAGCGCCAGCAGGTTGGTCTGCTCGGCGATGCTGCGGATCACCTCCAGCACCCCGGAAATCTCGCTGCTGTGGCCTTCCAGTTGATGGATCACCTCGGTCGCCCGGCCCAGCTCCTCGGCCAGGCGCAGCACCGCCGTGCGGCTTTCGCCGACCAGCAGATGCCCTTCACGGGTTTCCGTGCCGGCCATGTCCGCCGCCACCGAGGCCTGCTGGGCATGGCTGGCCACCTCGGCGACACTGGCCGCCATCTGATGGATCGCTGCCGCCACTTGATCGGTCTCAGCCTGCTGGGCCAGGCTGCTGGTGTGGCTGCTGTGCAGGTGATCGACCAATTGCGCGGCATGCCCGGCCAGCCGCTGCGAAGCGTCGCCGATCCGCCCGACGACCGCGCCGACCTGGGCCTCCAGCATCTGCAAGGCAAACTCGATCTGGCCGAACTCGTCCCGCCGGCCGGTGTAGATGCCCTGGCTCAAGGGGTTGTCGGCGATTGTTTGCGCCCGCGCGGTCAAGCGCTCCAGCGGCCGCAGCAGCCAGCCCACGCCCAGGGCGCAGACCGCGCTGCCGACCACGAACGCCCCGGCATCGATCCACAACGACTCCGGCCGCAACCACGCTTCGGTGCCCAGCACCAGCGCCAGCAACGCGCTGGCCAGCGCCGTGATCCGCCCCCGCAACCCCAGCACCGGCAGGCGCGCCCAAGGCGACGTGCGACCTTCGCGCAACCGCGCATAGGCCCGCTCCGCCGCCGCCACCAGCCGCGCGTCCGGCCGGGTGCGCACCGACTGGTACTCCACCGCCGCGCCGTTCTGCGTCACCGGCGTGACATAGGCACTGACCCAGTAATGATCACCGTTCTTGCAGCGGTTCTTCACCAGCCCCATCCAGGAACGCCCGCGCTTGAGCGTCTGCCACATGTGGGCGAACGCCTGGGGCGGCATGTCCGGATGGCGCAGCAGGTTGTGCGGCCCGCCCAGCAGCTCGTCACGGCCATAACCGCAGATGTTGATGAAGTCGTCGTTGGCGTAGGTGATCGCGCTGTTCAGATCGGTGGTCGAGAGGATGTTCGCATCGGGCGCAACATCGACGTTGCGCCCGGTCACCGGGAGATTGATCTTCATGGAGAGCGCGCTCGTTTTATTGGAAAGAGTCGGCAGGGCTGCTGACTCTAAGCGCACTCATTGGATAAACGTTGATCTGGCTCAGGATCTGAGCAATTAGCCATCACTGCGACGGAAAATCGCAGCCGATGGCCGCACATCGGTGCCGGATCAGCGCTTGCCCATCGACCGCCGGGTGCCGGGCGGCGCCATGCCGGGGACTTTGGTGTGGCCGTTCTTGGCGCCGTTCTTGTACCACGGCTGGTTGGAACCCTTGGCGGCGGCCAGCTCACCGGGCCTGAACGGGAACTTGAAGTCCGGGATGGCCGACGGGGTTTCGCTGGCGTCAGGTTGAACGGCCGGGGCGTCGGTCACGGCATCGTCGGTGGGGGCAGTCATGGGGGCTCCGGGGAGGCGGGAGGTCGGCTCCGGAAGGGAGCCGAGAAAGCGCGCAGTATACCTGCGCGCCACCACTTTACAGCCCCGAAAAAGGAACCGGCCGGCCTCATGCCGAGACTGTTCGATGGGCGGAACGCTCCGGCCTCACGCCAACGGCGCCACCCGGTCCAGCGCCCGGTTCACCGCCAGCTCGGCGAGCATGACGATCTGCTGGATCCCCAATGCCATGCTGCGATGCGGGCCGCTGAGCTCATTGGCGAAGTTGCTGACCAGGATGCTGGCCGACGCCAGGGACTCACAGGCGTCGGCCAGCAGGTTCTCGTTGCCGATGTTGGGGCAGACCGTGTACATCGCACTCGGCTGACGGCGCTTGTGGGGTTCCGGGCTGAGGTAGAAATCGAGGGCCCGTTTGACGGCTTGCTCGTTTCTGGCTTGCTCTTCGGCGCGCCTGGCGTCGGCGAGTGGGGTTGTTGAGGGTGGGTCGGGGATCAATTTATCCATCACGCATTTCCTTATGAAATTGCACCTTCATTCCCGATCTCACCCGTGGAATGAGGTGGCAGCTATGTACGGAGTGAGATTACCGGTAAGGAAACTAAACCCGGCCAGACCGAAGCCTGCCCGCACATAACCGCCATAAAGAACTGCTGACAGCCTGAGCTGGCGGCAATTATGGGGGCGCTTGCGTTAGTTTCCAAATTGAACAGCCGGGCATCTCACCTCCCGGTCGCTGAATGGCCAGCGACGGGGAAAGACTAGAGAGCGGGCTTCCGACGGACAACCTGAAAACCTTGTGGGAGGGTTCGGCAAATCTGCAACAGCCTTTAAACATTTCGGTTCTGAAATGCAGTGAGGTTCTATGGGGATTGGGGTGGTCAGGTAGAGATTGATTGGCTGGCAGGCCGCTATCGCCAGCAGGCTGGCTCCTACAGTTGGATCGGGGGCAGTCAGGTGGGGATTGGTTGGCTGGCAGGCCGTTATCGCCAGCAGGCTGGCTCCCACAAGGGATTGAGGTGGTCGGGGAGGGATTGGTCGGCTGGCAGGCCGCCATCGCTGGCAAGCCAGCTCCCACAGGGATTGAGGTGGTCTGGGAGGGATTGCTCGGCTGGCAGGCCGCCATCGCTGGCAAGTCGAGTCGTCGCACCGCAGCTCCCACAAGTAGCCCGGTGCCCACAAAATCCAGGCACACCACAAAAACCTGTGGGAGCCGGCTTGCCGGCGATGACGGTGAGTCAGTCACCACAGATGTCGGCAGTGCCGGCCCCATCGCTGGCAAGTCGAGTCGTCGCACCGCAGCTCCCACAGGGAATTGTGTCGGGCAGTCAGAAACAGGTCGGCTGTCAGGCCGCCGTGGCGTGCTTCTCAAAAGGCCGAGTGTCAGCTCGCCTCGCTTTTGATCTTGATCTGCCGGCCCCTTCGGAAGGCTGAGTGGAGGGGTTCATCCGGGGGTGGGCGCGCAGCGCCGTTTGGCGCAGCCAAACACATCGGAAGGAGGTGCAGCGAAGCAAACCGTAGCCGATGCCCCGGATGAATCCCGGAGCGAGGGGCCGTACGCCGGGGCCAGCCTTTTTGGTTACTTTTTTCTGGGCCGGCATTCCGGGCGTTTGAAAAAAGTGACCCGCCGTAAGGGCGGAACCCTAAGCCGCCGTTACCGCAGAAACGGATATGTACTCAACCAAAACTTAGCCTGGTCGGTCCAAAGACCGCCAAGGCCACAAAGATCAAAAGCCAAGAAGCCGAAACTGACAGCGCCGTCAGCCAGCCGTCACCCTCCCGACCCCCAAACCCGTTTATAAAGACACAACCTGCCCCAACTCCGTCCCCCTGGCGCCCACCGCATGCACATCCAGAAGAAACCCGCCCTGCTCGCCACCCTGCTGATCGCCCTGGCAGCCGCCGGCCTGTGGTACATCGCCAAACCCGCCCCGGCCAAACTGGCGGCCCCCACCGCCATCCCGGTGCAGGTCGTCAGCGTCAGCGAACAGGACGTGCCGCGCTACACCAGCGGCATCGGCTCGGTGCTCTCGCTGCACAGCGTAGTGGTGCGCCCGCAGATCGACGGCATCCTCACCAAGCTCTGGGTCAAGGAAGGCCAACTCGTGAAGGCCGGCGACCTGCTCGCCACCCTCGACGACCGCTCGATCCGCGCCAGCCTCGACCAGGCCCGGGCGCAACTGGGCGAGAGCCAGGCGCAGCTGCAGGTGGCGCTGGTCAACCTCAAGCGCTACAAGCTGCTCAGCGTCGACGACGGCGTGTCGAAGCAGACCTACGACCAGCAACAGGCGCTGGTCAACCAGCTCAAGGCCACCGCCCAGGGCAATCAGGCGTCGATTGACGCGGCGCAGGTGCAACTGTCCTACACCCAGATCCGCTCCCCGGTCACCGGCCGCGTCGGGATTCGCACGGTCGATGAAGGCAACTTCCTGCGCATGACCGACACCCAGGGCCTGTTCACCGTGACCCAGATCGACCCGATCGCCGTGGAGTTCTCCCTGCCCCAGCAAATGCTGCCGACCCTGCAAGGCCTGATCGCCGACCCGCAGCACGCGCAGGTCAAGGCCTACATCGGCGCCGACACCGACGGCGAGACCGGCAACCTGCTGGGCGAAGGCCACCTGACCCTGATCGACAACCAGATCAACGCCAACACCGGCACCATCCGCGCCAAGGCCGAGTTCGACAACCCCGGCCAGAAGCTCTGGCCCGGCCTGCTGGTGACGGTGAAGGTGCAGACCGCCCTGGATAAAGACGCCCTGGTGGTGCCGCCGACCGTCGTCCAGCGGGGGCTCGATCAACACTTCGTTTACCGGGTCAACGGCGACAAGGTCGAAGCGGTGCAGGTGCAGATGGTCTATCAGGGCAGCGGCCAGGACATCATCCAGGGCGTGAAGGCCGGCGACATCCTGGTCAGCGACGGCCAGTCGCGGCTCAAGCCCGGCTCGACCGTGCAGGTGATGAATGAACCGGCGCAGGTGGTGCAAGCGGAGCCGAAGCCATGAGCGTGCGCGGCGGGATGTCCGGGTGGTGCATCGATCACCCGGTGGCGACGATTCTTCTGACGTTCGCGTTGCTGCTGGTGGGGGCGATTGCCTTCCCGCGCTTGCCGATCGCCCCACTGCCGGAAGCGGAATTTCCGACGATCCAGGTGTCCGCGCAATTGCCCGGCGCCAGCCCCGACACCATGGCGTCGTCGGTGGCCACGCCGCTGGAGGTGCAGTTCAGCGCCATTCCCGGCATGACCCAGATGACCTCCAGCAGCGCCCTGGGCTCCAGCCTGCTGACCCTGCAGTTCACCCTCGACAAGAGCATCGACACCGCCGCCCAGGAGGTGCAGGCCGCGATCAACACCGCCGCCGGCAAACTGCCCAAGGACATGCCGACGCTGCCGACCTGGAAGAAGGTCAACCCGGCCGACAGCCCGGTGCTGATCCTGAGCGTCAGCTCGACGCAAATGCCCGGCACCGAACTGAGCGACCTGGTGGAAACCCTGCTGGCCCGCCAGATCAGCCAGATCGACGGCGTCGGCCAGATCAACATCACCGGCCAGCAGCGCCCGGCCATCCGCGTGCAGGCGTCGGCCGACAAACTGGCGGCCATCGGCCTGACCCTGGCCGACATCCGCCAGGCGATCCAGCAGACCAGCCTCAACCTGGCCAAAGGCGCGCTGTACGGCGAGTCGAGCATTTCCACGCTGTCGACCAACGATCAACTGTTCCATCCCGAGGAGTACAGCCAGCTCATCGTTTCCTACAAGGACGGCGCCCCGGTTCACCTCAAGGATGTCGCCAAAGTCGTCAACGGCTCGGAAGATGCCTACGTGCAGGCCTGGGCCGGCGACCAGCCGGGGGTGAACCTGGTGATCTCCCGCCAGCCGGGGGCCAACATCGTCGAGACGGTGGACCGGATCCAGGCCGCCCTCCCCGCCTTGGAGGCCATGCTGCCGGCCTCGGTGCAGGTCAAGGTGCTGATCGACCGCACCCAGACCATCCGCGCCTCGCTGCATGAGGTCGAGATCACGCTGATGATCGCGATTCTGCTGGTGGTGGCGGTGATGGCGCTGTTCCTGCGCCAACTGTCGGCGACGCTGATCGTGTCGGCGGTGCTCGGCGTGTCGCTGACCGCCAGTTTCGCCCTGATGTACCTGCTCGGCTTCAGCCTGAACAACCTGACCCTGGTGGCGATCGTGGTGGCCGTGGGGTTTGTGGTGGACGACGCGATCGTGGTGGTGGAGAACATCCACCGTCACCTGGAGGCCGGCGACGACATGCGCGAGGCCGCGATCAAGGGGGCCGGCGAGATCGGCTTCACCGTGGTGTCGATCAGTTTCTCGCTGGTGGCGGCGTTCATTCCGTTGCTGTTCATGGGCGGCGTGGTCGGTCGGCTGTTCAAGGAATTCGCCCTGACCGCCACCTCGACCATCATGATTTCGGTGCTGGTGTCGCTGACCCTCGCGCCGACCCTTGCCGCCCTGTTCATGCGCCGGCCCACGCACCACGCCCACGACAAGCCCGGCTTCAGCGAGCGCCTGCTGGCCGGGTACGAGAAAGGCCTGCGCCATGCCCTGGCCCACCAGAAACTGATGCTCGGCGTGTTCGGCCTGTCGTTGGCGCTGGCGATCGGTGGCTATGTCTTCATTCCCAAGGGGTTCTTCCCGGTGCAGGACACCGGTTTCGTCCTCGGCACCACTGAAGCTGCCGCAGACATTTCCTACGGCGACATGGTGAAAAAACACCTGGCCATGGCCGAGATCGTCGCCGCCGACCCTGCCGTGCAGGCATTTTCCCACTCGGTCGGGGTCTCCGGCAGCAACCAGACCATCGCCAACGGCCGCTTCTGGATCGCCCTGAAAAAACGCGGTGACCGTGACGTCAGCGCCAGCCAGTTCATCGACCGCATCCGGCCCAAACTGATGAAAGTACCGGGCATCGTCCTCTACCTGCGCGCCGGGCAAGACATCAACCTCAGCTCCGGCCCGAGCCGGGCGCAATATCAGTACGTGCTCAAGAGCAACGACGGCGCGACCCTGGCCACCTGGACCCAGCGCCTGACCGAAAAGCTGCGCGGCAACCCGGCGTTCCGCGACATCTCCAACGACCTGCAGCTGGGCGGCAGCATCACCCACATCAGCATCGACCGCAGCGCCGCCGCGCGTTTCGGCCTGACTGCCAGCGATGTCGACGAAGCGCTCTACGACGCCTTCGGCCAGCGGCAGATCAACGAGTTCCAGACCCAGGTCAACCAGTACAACGTGATCCTGGAGCTGGACACCAAACAGCGCGGCAAAGCCGAAAGCCTCAACTACTTCTACCTGCGCTCGCCCCTGAGCGGGGAAATGGTGCCGCTGTCGGCGCTGGCCCGGTTCGACCCGCCCACGGTCGGCCCGTTGTCCATCGCCCACGACGGCATGTTCCCGGCCGCCAACCTGTCGTTCAACCTGGCGCCCGGCGTGGCGCTGGGCGATGCGGTGATCCTGCTCAACCGGGCCAAGGCCGAGATCGGCATGCCCACCGCCATCAGCGGCAATTTCCAGGGCGCGGCCCAGGCGTTCCAGAGTTCGCTCAAGAGCCAGCCGTGGCTGATCCTGGCGGCGCTGGTGGCGGTGTACATCATCCTCGGCGTGCTGTACGAAAGCTTCGTGCACCCGCTGACGATCATCTCGACCCTGCCGGCGGCGGGCCTCGGTGCGGTGATCATGCTGTGGCTGTGCGGCCAGGACTTCTCGATCATGGCGCTGATCGGCCTGGTGCTGCTGATCGGCATCGTGAAGAAGAACGGCATCCTGATGATCGACTTTGCCCTGGAGGCCCGGCGCAACCGGGGGCTGGCGCCGCAGGAGGCGATTTTCGAGGCCTGCCTGACGCGGTTCCGGCCGATCATGATGACCACCCTCGCCGCCCTGCTCGGCGCCCTGCCGCTGATGCTCGGCTACGGCACGGGCGCCGAACTGCGCCAGCCGCTGGGCATCGCGGTGGTCGGCGGCCTGCTGGTGAGCCAGGCCCTGACGCTGTTCACCACGCCGGTCATATACTTGTGGCTCGAACGGCTATTCCATCGACCTGCACCGGCGCCCGCCGCGGCGCTGGCGACCACAGACTGAGGCAGGGTCATGCGCGTCCTGATTATCGAAGACGAAGAAAAAACCGCGGACTACCTGCACCGCGGCCTGACGGAACAGGGCTACACCGTGGACCTGGCCCGCGACGGCATCGAGGGCCTGCACCTGGCGCTGGAAGGCGACTACGCGGTGATCGTGCTCGACGTCATGCTGCCGGGCCTGGACGGCTTCGGCGTGCTGCGCGCGCTGCGGGCGCGCAAGCAGACGCCGGTGATCATGCTCACCGCCCGGGAACGGGTCGAGGACCGGATCAAGGGCCTGCGCGACGGCGCCGACGATTACCTCGGCAAGCCGTTCTCGTTCCTGGAACTGGTGGCGCGCCTGCAAGCCCTGACCCGGCGCAGCGGCGGCCACGAGCCGGTGCAGGTGAGCATCGCCGACCTGTGGATCGACCTGATCAGCCGCAAGGCCACCCGCGCCGGCACCCGCCTGGACCTGACCGCCAAGGAGTTCTCGCTGCTCAGCGTGCTGGCCCGGCGCCAGGGCGAGATCCTGTCCAAGACCGCCATCGCCGAGATGGTCTGGGACATCAATTTCGACAGCGACGCCAACGTCGTCGAGGTCGCGATCAAGCGCCTGCGGGCCAAGCTCGACGGGCCGTTCGACGAGAAGCTGCTGCACACCATCCGCGGCATGGGATATGTGCTGGAGAGCCGCGGTGTCCAGTAACTCGATTGCCCTGCGCCTGAGCGGCCTGTTCACCCTGGTGGCGCTGCTGGTGTTCCTGCTGATCGGCGGCGCGCTGTACCAGCAGGTGGACAAGGGCCTGGGCCTGCTGCCGGAAGCCGAGCTCGACGCACGCTACAGCGTGCTGGAGTCGGCGCTCAACCGCTTCGGCACGCCCGAGCACTGGGTGAAGATCAACGCCAAGCTCAACCTGCTCGGCGAAGAGGACAAGCGCATCCGCTTCTGGGTGGTCAGCGGCGATCCGGGTTATGAGTACGGCAGCCCGGACGCCCTGATCCGCGCCTTCGCCCAGGGGCCGCTGGGCATGCGCGACCTGCAACTGCCCGGCCACGCCTACCCGCTCAAAGTGCTGCTGACCGAACTGCCGGCCAAGGATCAGCGCCCACCCCTGCGCTTCATGATCGGCATCGACACCGAGACCTTCCACGAGACCCAGCACCGCTTGCTGATCGCCCTGGTCAGCCTGGCGGCCGTCGGCGTGCTGCTGGCCTCGGCGCTGGGCTACTGGGTGGCGCGGATCGGCCTCAAGCCGTTGATCAAACTGTCCCAGGAGGCCCAGCGCCTGGCGCCACCCTTGCGGGCCGGGCGCTTGCGCCTGTCGCCGCTGCCGCCGGAGCTGGCGCAGTTCGTCAGCTCGTTCAACTCGACGCTGGAACGGGTCGAACAGGCCTATTCGCGGCTGGAGTCGTTCAACGCCGACGTCGCCCACGAACTGCGCTCGCCGCTGACCAACCTGATCGGCCAGACCCAGGTCGCCCTCACCCGGGGGCGCTCGGCGGAACATTACTTCGAAGTGCTGCAATCGAACCTCGAAGAGCTGGAGCGGCTGCGTTCGATCATCAACGACATGCTGTTCCTGGCCAGCGCCGACCAGGGCAGCAAGGCCACCAAACTGACGCAGACTTCGCTGGCCGACGAGGTGGCCACCACCCTCGAATACCTGGACTTCATCCTCGAAGACGCCCAGGTGCAGGTGCAGGTCAGCGGCGACGCCCAGGTGCGCATCGAGATCGCCCACCTGCGCCGGGCGCTGATCAACCTTTTGAGCAATGCCGTGCAGCACACGGCGCCGGGCCAGGTGATCGAGGTGCACATCGAGGTGCAAGAGCATCAAGTCAGCATCGGCGTGGCCAACCCCGGCTCGCCGATCGCCGGCGAGCACCTGCCGCGGCTGTTCGAACGCTTCTACCGGGTGGATGCGTCGCGCAGCAACAGCGGCAACAACCACGGCCTGGGGCTGGCCATCGTCAAGGCGATCGCGCTGATGCACGGCGGCGACGTGTTCGTGCAAAGCGACCGCGGCATGAACACCTTCGGCATGCACTTGCCGGTCTGACGCCCGGGATCTTTGCCTGCGCTGTAACAGTCATTTATGAAAATCACGCTGTTTCCCGGTGTCCGGCGACCTTATCTTTGCCCGCAACCACACAGCACTTGCCAAGCAAGAAGGTTTTCGAGATGTCCAACAGTATGGGAATTGCCAGCGCGTTCGTTTTGTCCTCATTGATCCTGTCGCCTTTGGCGATGGCCGAAGAATCCCAGTCGTTCGTGGCGCACAACGCCGCCCGCGCCCAGGCCTTCGAGCAGCATCAGGCAGAGATGATGGCCAAGGCCCAGAACGCCGCGCAGTCCCCGCAGGCCGCCACTTCCCAGGCACAGCCGTCGCTTGAGAAAGACAGCTGAGCCGCGCTCCTTCCGATTTCCCTCGACGCGGTCGTTTGGCTCTTCCCGTTCGACCGTCGTCACTCCAGGCCGCTGAATTTCAGCGGCCTTTTTTTCGTTGTGGTCTGAAGGCCGTCCGGATCGTCTTTAACAATTAGAAACATCCCGCCCCTCAAGCGATTGAAGAGAACGTTGACCCAAGGAGCTTTACCGCACGTGCGTTACCCAGTCCGTTTCACCCCGCTGTTCATTGCAGTCGCCGCAACGATTGCCCCGGCAGCCCAGGCCGCCGAACCCGAGAAGGCAGGCTTCGTCGAAGGTTCGAGCCTCAACCTCAACGCCCGCAACTACTACATGAACCGCAACCGCCTGCAGCAGGCGGACGACAACATCGAGTGGGGCCAGGGCTTGCTCGGCAAGTTCGAGTCCGGCTACACCAAAGGCACCGTCGGCTTCGGCGTCGACGCCCACGCCATGCTTGGCCTGAAGCTCGACGGCGGTGGCGGCACCGACAACTCCAGCATCCTGCCGGTGAGCGACGGCAGCGGCAAAGCGCCGGGCTCGTTCTCCACGGCCGGCGGCACCCTGAAAATGCGCGCGTTCGACACCGAGCTCAAGGTCGGCGACCTGTTCCTCACCAACCCGGTGATCGCCGGCGGCGAGAGCCGCATGCTGCCGCAGACGTTCCGCGGCCTGAGCCTGACCAACCGCAGCTTCGACGGCTGGCTGATCGAAGGCGGCCAGGCCAGCTTCACCAAGCCCTACAACCAGAGCGGCCACAAGCGCATCGGCACTTCCTACGGCAGCCTCCCCGACGGCGACGAAAGCCGTCACCTGAACTGGGCCGGCGTGGCCTGGAGCGGCGTCGAAGGCCTGACCAGCAGCCTGTACGCCTCCGAACTCAAGGACATCTGGAACCAGTACTACTACGACCTGGACTACACCTGGGCGCTGAACGATCTGGTCAGCCTCAACCCCGGCCTGCACTACTACCACACCCAGGACACCGGCGAGGCGCTGCTGGGCGACATCGACAACAACACCTGGAGCGTGCACTTCACGGTCGGCATCGGCAGCCACAGCCTCACCGCCGCCTACCAAAGGGTCAACGGCAACACGCCGTTCGACTACATCAGCCAGGGCGACAGCATCTACCTGGACAACTCCCAGCAGTACTCGGACTTCAACGGCCCCAACGAGCGCTCGTGGAAGCTCAAGTACGCCTACGACTTCGCCGGCGTCGGCCTGCCGGGCCTGACTTCGGCGGTGTCCTACTCGCGCGGCACCCTGGACCTGACCAAGACCGACCCGAACAGCCCCGGCTACGCCGCGTGGTACAGCGCCGAGGGGCGCAACGCCAAGCACTGGGAACGCGACGTCGACCTCAAGTACGTGGTGCAGAGCGGCCAGGCCAAAGACCTGGCGGTGCGCCTGCAATGGGCGACCAACCGTGGCGGCAACGGCTACGGCGCACTGGACTCCGACACCGATGAATACCGCGTGATCATCGACTACCCGATCAACGTCTTCTAAGATCGGCGCTACGCTAGAGGATCGGCCTGACCCTCAGGCCGTTCCAATATCCTGTGGGAGCGAGCCTGCTCGCGATGGCGGTGCATCAGCCAACATCCAGGTTGCTGAAGGATCGCCATCGCGAGCAGGCTCGCTCCCACAATGGTATCTGCAGGCCTACGCTTACAAAAATCCACAACCGAACGCCCACCATGATCGCAAGCCGCACCCCACCTGCTTCGGGCAAGACCGGACGTTCCGTGCCGCTGCTGATTCTCGGCAGCCTGCTGACCGTCGTCGCGATCGTGTGCATCGTCACCTTCCTGCTGATCCGCGAGCACGCCAACGCCCAGGAATCGGCCACCCGCAGCGCCACCACCATCGCCCAACTGATCGACGCCGATGTGCTGCGCACCGTCGAGCTGTACGACCTGACGCTGCAAGGCCTGATCGCCGCCGCCCAGCGCGAGGACCTCAAGCACGTGTCGCCGCAGATCCGCCACATGGCCCTGTTCGACCGCTCCACCGCAGTGCGCTTCAAGGGCGACATCCTGCTGCTCGACAAGCACGGCGAGGTGGTGGCCGACTCTTCCCGGGTCGAGCCGAAACCGGGCAACTTCGCCGACCGCGACTACTTCCTGGCCCATGCCTTCAACCGCGACGCGGGCCTGTTCATCAGCCGTCCGTTCAAGACCCGCTGCGACTGCGACGAGGCCGACCAATGGCGGATCAGCTTCAGTCGGCGCATGTCTTCCGACACCGGCGAATTCATCGGCGTGGCGGTGGCGTCGATGAAGCTCGATTACTTCGACCAGCTGTTCAACAGCCTCGACATCGGCGTCGACAGCACCCTGAACATCATCAACAGCGACGGCCTGCTGCTGGCACAGAAGCCTTACCTGCAAAGCGACTCCATCGGCAAGAGCTTCGCCAACCGGCCCAACGTGATCCGGATCCTCGGCGACAGCGGCGGCAACGGCAGCTTCAACAGCATTTCCAGCATGGATCTGCGGCAGCGGCTGTACACCTACTCCCGGGTCGGCAATTTGCCGCTGACGGTGATCGTCGCCCTGTCCGGCGATGCGGTGTTCGGCGCCTGGCAGCGCACGGCGATCCTGATCAGCGGCGCCACCGGCGTGCTCTGCGCCGGCCTGCTGTGGCTGACCTGGCTGCTGGCCCGGGAACTGCGCCTGCGCCACCGGGCCGAGCGGGAGTTGGCGCAGCTGGCGGCCACCGATGCCCTCACCGGCGTGGCCAACCGGCGCATGCTCGACCAGTCGCTGCGCCACGAGTGGTTCCGCGCCCAGCGCTCGGGCAAGCCGTTATCGGTGCTGATGATCGACGCCGACCGCTTCAAGGCCTTCAACGACCGCCACGGGCACCAGGCCGGGGACCGGGCATTGCAGGCGCTGGCCCGGGTGGTCAGCGCGAACGTGCGGCGCCCGGCGGATCTGGTGGCCCGTTATGGCGGCGAGGAGTTTTCGGTGATCCTCGCCGAGACCGACAGCGCCGGCGCCCGGCAGATCGCCGAGCACATCCGCGCGGCGGTGGAGCAGTTGCCCCACGCGGACGGCGATGAGGCGCCGATGACCGTGAGCATCGGCGTCAGTACCTGGACGACGGCAATGGACTCAAGCCTTGAGCAACTGCTGTTTGCGGCGGACAAGGCGTTGTACCAGGCCAAGGAAGGTGGGCGCAACCGGGTGGTGGTGGCCTGAGCCTTGAGCTGACGGTGCTGACGCCATCGCCAGCAGGCTGGCTCCCACAGGGGGCACCGGGTGTTCGCAAGATTCATGCGCACCACTACAACTGTGGTGGCTGCCCCACTGCCATCACCAGGGGGCTGGCGCCCGCTGTGCAACGAATCCGGGCATAAAAAAAGGCCACCCAAAGGTGGCCTTCAAAAAACTAGAGAGGTTTTTTACTTACACCGCCGCAACCGGGCGCATGTAAGAGATCGGAGCGGTGCTGGCGTCTTCGAACGTCACGACTTCCCACGCATCTGTCTGCTCAATCAACTTGCGCAGCAGCTGGTTGTTCAGTGCATGACCGGACTTGAAGCCCTTGAACTCACCGATCAGGCTGTTGCCCAGCAGGTAGAGGTCGCCGATCGCATCGAGGATCTTGTGCTTAACGAACTCGTCTTCGTAGCGAAGGCCGTCTTCGTTCAGCACGCCATCGGCATCGACCACGATCGCGTTTTCCACGCTGCCGCCGAGTGCGAGGTTGTGCTTGCGCAGGTACTCGATGTCACTCATGAAGCCGAAGGTACGGGCGCGGCTGACTTCCTTCACGAACGACGTGCTGGAGAAGTCCACGCTTGCACTTTGGGTGCGGTCGCGGAAAACCGGGTGATCGAAATCGATCTCGAAGCTCACCTTGAACCCGTCGAAAGGGACGAAAGTGGCGCGCTTGTCGCCGTCTTCCACGGTCACTTCCCGCAGGATGCGGATGAACTTCTTGGCGGCGTCCTGCTCTTCCAGGCCAGCCGACTGAATCAGGAATACGAAAGGTCCGGCGCTGCCATCCATGATCGGGACTTCGGACGCGGAGAGCTCGACGTAGGCGTTATCGATGCCCAGGCCAGCCATGGCCGAGAGCAAGTGCTCCACCGTGTCCACCTTCACGTCACCGTTGACCAGCGTCGTCGACATGGTTGTCTCGCCGACGTTGGCGGCGCGGGCCGGGATCTCGACGACTGGGTCGAGGTCGGCACGACGGAAGACGATCCCGGTGTCGATCGGCGCAGGCTTGAGGGTCAGGTAGACCTTCTCGCCGGAGTGCAGGCCAACACCGGTGGCACGGATAATGTTTTTCAGTGTGCGTTGTTTAATCATGGCATGGGCCGCTTCAGCGCAAATTGCGAACTGGTATCAACAAAGGCTGGCGATGATAGCAGACCGAGCCTTTGCTGAACACCAATCACCTGAATACCCCTGATACATTTCATCAATCGGCCTGACGACGCAGGAAAGCCGGGATGTCCAGGTAGTCCAGGTCATCTTGCGGATTCATCTTCGCGGCAGTCGCAGCACCGGCCTGGGCCTGGTTGCGCATGACGGTCGGACGGTCCAGGTCACGGTAGTTCACCGCTGGCTGCTCCTGACGTGCAGGGGCCTGCTGCGGCTGTACCGGGGCGGCGGCCATGGTGGTGTGGACGGTGTTGTCGATGACCTTCACAGGCTTCTCGATCTTGGCGCCCAGACCGGTGGCGACCACGGTCACGTGCAGCTCGTCGCGCATGTCCGGATCGATCACGGTGCCGACCTTGACCATCGCGTGCTCGGAGGCGAAGGCTTCGATGATCGAACCCACGTCGGAGTACTCGCCCAGGGACAGGTCGGGACCGGCGGTGATGTTCACCAGGATGCCGCGTGCGCCCTGCAGGTTCACGTCTTCCAGCAGCGGGTTGCGGATGGCCGCTTCGGTCGCTTCGCGCGCACGGTTCGGGCCGCTGGCGCAGCCGGTGCCCATCATCGCCATGCCCATTTCGCTCATCACGGTGCGCACGTCGGCGAAGTCGACGTTGATCATGCCCGGACGCTTGATGATGTCGGAGATGCCGCGCACGGCGCCGGCCAGCACGTCATCGGCCTTGGCGAAGGCGGACAGCAGGCTGGCGTCCTTGCCCAGGATGGTCAGCAGCTTCTCGTTCGGGATGGTGATCAGCGAGTCGACGCTTTCGGACAGCATGCGGATGCCTTCGTCGGCGATCTGCATGCGCTTGCGGCCTTCGAACGGGAACGGACGGGTCACGACCGCAACGGTCAGGATGCCCATTTCCTTGGCCACTTCGGCGATGATCGGCGCCGCACCGGTGCCGGTGCCGCCGCCCATGCCGGTGGTGATGAACACCATGTTGGTGCCGGCCAGGACTTCAGCGATGCGCTCGCGGTCTTCCAGCGCGGCCTGACGGCCGACTTCCGGGTTGGCGCCCGCACCCAGGCCCTTGGTCACACCGGTGCCCAGTTGCAGGATGGTGCGCGCACCGATGTTCTTCAGGGCCTGGGCATCCGTGTTGGCGCAGATGAACTCGACGCCTTCGATGTTGCTCTTGACCATGTGATTGACGGCGTTGCCGCCGCCACCGCCGACACCGATAACCTTGATTACCGGGCTTGCGGGGATGTTGTCTACGAGTTCGAACATTTTCCCTCTCCTTACATTCTCTAGTTTTTTCGCCTACTGCCGTTTGTTGCGGTGCTGCGGTAAAGCTTCAGAAATTGCCTTGGACCCACTTCTTCAGTCGGTCGAGCAACGGCGCCTGCGGCTCGTCGTTGCTGTAGCTGTCGCGGCTGCCGATGCCCGAGAACGAGATCCCGTCGGACTGCTTCTGCAGGCCGTACATCAGCAGGCCCACGCCGGTCGAATAGATCGGGTTGCGCACCACGTCGTCGAGGCCCTTGACGCCGTGCGGCACGCCCAGGCGCACCGGCATGTGGAAGATTTCCTCGGCCAGCTCGGTGGCGCCTTCCATCTTCGAGGTGCCGCCGGTCAGGACGATGCCCGCCGGAATCAGGTCTTCGTAGCCGCTGCGGCGCAGTTCGGCCTGGATCAGGGTGAACAGCTCGTCGTAGCGCGGCTCGACCACTTCGGCCAGGGCCTGGCGGGACAGCTCGCGCGGCGGACGGTCGCCGACGCTCGGCACCTTGATGGTCTCGCCGGCGCCGGCCAGCTTGGCCAGGGCGCAGGCGTAGCGGATCTTGATCTCTTCGGCGTACTGGGTCGGGGTGCGCAGCGCCATGGCGATGTCGTTGGTCACCTGGTCGCCGGCGATCGGGATCACCGCCGTGTGGCGGATGGCGCCTTCGGTGAAGATCGCGATGTCGGTGGTGCCGCCGCCGATGTCCACCAGGCACACGCCCAGTTCCTTTTCGTCGTCGGTGAGCACCGAGTAGGCCGAGGCCAGTTGCTCAAGGATGATGTCGTCGATTTCCAGGCCGCAGCGGCGCACGCACTTCTCGATGTTCTGCGCGGCGTTGACGGCGCAGGTGACCACGTGGACCTTGGCCTCCAGGCGCACGCCGGACATGCCCAGCGGCTCGCGCACGCCTTCCTGGTTGTCGATCACGTAGTCCTGCGGCAGGGTGTGCAGCACCCGCTGGTCGGCCGGGATCGCCACGGCCTGGGCGGCGTCGAGCACGCGCTCAAGGTCGGCGGAGCTGACTTCGCGGTCGCGGATCGCCACGATGCCGTGGGAGTTCAGGCTGCGGATGTGGTTGCCGGCCACGCCGACGAACGCCGAGTGGATCCGGCAGCCGGCCATCAGCTGCGCCTCTTCGATGGCGCGCTGGATCGACTGCACGGTGGATTCGATGTTCACCACCACGCCTTTCTTCAGGCCGCGGGACGGATGGGTGCCGATCCCGACGATATCGAGCGTGCCGTCGTCAGCGACCTCGCCTACCAGCGCCACCACTTTGGAGGTGCCGATATCCAGACCGACGATCATTTTGCCGCTTTGCACGTTTGCCATGGGTCCTGCCTCTTCTTAATTCTTTGCGACAGCGGGTTGGGCTGCCGGCGGCGCTACAGGTTCCCGCCAGCCAACGGCCAGGCCGTTGGCGTAGCGCAGATCGATGCGCGCAATGTTCGTAATCTGTTCTTTGAGCGTCTTGTCGTAGATGGCAATGAAGCGGCGCATCTTTTCCACCAGGTTGCCGCGTCCCAGCAGCAACTCGATGCCGGGGCCGGAACTACCGGCACCGGTGGTCAGGAACCAGCTGCCCCGCTCGCGCAGTTCCAGGCGCGCGATCGAGAAGCCCAACGGCCTGAGCATCTGGCTCAGCACCTGATACTGCTGCATCACTTGCTGCTGGGCCCGCTGGGGGCCGAACAGCTGCGGCAGGTGTTCGTAGTTCGCCAGTTCCTTGGGCGTGAACGCCTGGCCCTGGTTGTTGAGCAGCGACTCGTCGCCCCAACGGGCCACCGGCAACTGCTCTTCGAGGCGGATCACCACCTGGTCCGGCCACACCCGACGCACTTCGGCGTGGGCGATCCACGGCATCTGCTCAAGCTCCGTGCGCATGCTGGCCAGGTCGATGGTGAAGAAGCTCGACGCCACGTACGGGGCGATCCGCTGCTGCACCGCCTGCTGGCTGATGTAGCTCAGGTCGCCCTGCACCGCGATCTTGGTGATCGGCCGGTCGGCGTACGGCAGCAGCCGCTGCGCGCCTTCGTAGGTGCCGAACCCCAGGGCCACCAGCAGCACCGGCCAGAACAGCCCTTTGAGGAAGCCGAAATTGGCTTTGGGCAGGCGCGCGGACATCGGCTCTTTGGCCACCATGCGGCTGGCGCCCCGCGGCACCGGCTTGCGGCCGGGTGCGGAGGGCTGATGTCTGAGCTGTGCGCCTTGCATGGCCTTAACCTCGCGCGTCTGCTTCGACACTGGCGGCCAGGATGGCCAGAACCAGTTGCTGGAAATCCAGACCGGCGGCCCGGGCCGCCATCGGCACCAGGCTGTGGTCGGTCATGCCCGGAGCGGTGTTCACTTCCAGGAACCAGAACTGCCCGTCGGCGTCCTGCATCACGTCCGCACGTCCCCAGCCGGCGATGCCCAGCGCGTCGCAGGCCTTGGCCGTCAGGTCCATGAGTTCCTGTTCCTTGGCGGCATCGAGCCCGCACGGAATGCGGTACTGGGTATCGTTGGCGATGTACTTGGCGTCGTAGTCGTAGAACGTGTGGGGCGTGCCCAGGGCGATCGGCGGCAACACCTGGTCGCGCAGGGTGGCGATGGTGAACTCCGGACCCTGGATCCATTGCTCGACCAACACTTGCGAATCGTAGGTACTGGCCGCTTTCCAGGCGTCGATCAACTCGGACGCGGAAGTCACTTTGGCCATCCCGATACTTGAACCTTCATGGGCCGGTTTGACGATCAAAGGGAAGCCCAGTTCCGCCGCCGCCGAAATACAGTCCGCTTCGCTGCGCAGCACGGCGTGGCGCGGCGTCGGGATCCCGAGGCTGTGCCAGACCTGCTTGGTGCGCAGCTTGTCCATGGCCAGCGCCGAGGCCAGGATGCCGCTGCCGGTGTACGGAATGCCGGCGACTTCGAGCAGGCCCTGCATGCTGCCGTCCTCGCCGCCACGACCGTGGAGGATGATGAACGCGCGGTCGATCTTCTCGCTCAACAGGCGCTGCAGCAGGTCGTCGCCCACGTCTATGCCGAACGCGTCCACGCCGGCGCTCTGCAGCGCGGCGAGCACGGCGTTGCCGGACTTCAGCGAGACTTCACGCTCGGCGCTCTTGCCGCCGAACAGCACGGCGACGCGGCCGAAGTCTTTCGGCGCGATGGTGGAGAACAGGTTCGCGTAGGCAGCACTCATTTCAACTTCCCCTCGACCGGCGCCGCGACGGCCCCGGCGAACAACTCGCTTTTCAACAGTTTCGGCGCCAGGCCGCCGATGTCACCGGCGCCTTGGCACAGCAGAATGTCGCCGGCGCGCAGCAGCGGCTTGACCACCGGCGCCAGATCGGCGCCACGCTCGATGTAGATCGGGTCGAGCTGGCCGCGCTGACGGATGCTGTTGCACAGCTTGCGGCTGTCGGCGCCGGGGATCGGCTCTTCGCCGGCCGGGTAGACCTCCATCAGCAGCAGCACGTTGGCGTCGGCCAGCACGTTGACGAAATCGTCGTACAGGTCGCGGGTGCGGCTGTAGCGGTGCGGCTGGTAGACCATCACCAGGCGGCGCTCAGGCCAGCCGCCGCGCACGGCCTTGATCACGGCCGCGACTTCGGTCGGGTGGTGGCCGTAGTCGTCGACCAGCATCACGTTGCCGCCGTCCACCGGCAGCTCGCCGTAGACCTGGAAGCGCCGGCCCACGCCCTGGAAGCCCGACAGGCCCTGGACGATGGCTTCGTCGCTGACGCCTTCGTCGGTGGCGATGCAGATGGTCGCCAGGGAATTGAGCACGTTGTGGTTGCCGGGCATGTTCACCGACACCTCCAGCGGCTCGCGGTCGGGGCGCAGCACGGTGAAGAAGGTCTGCATGCCTTGCTGGCGCACGTTGATCGCGCGCACGTCGGCGTCTTCGCTGAAGCCGTAGGTCACGGTCGGACGCTTGACCTGCGGCAGGATCTCGCGCACCACCGGGTCGTCCAGGCACATCACCGCCAGCCCGTAGAACGGCAGGTTGTGCAGGAACTCGACGAAGGTCTTCTTCAGCTTGTTGAAGTCGCCGTCGTAGGTCGCCATGTGGTCGGCGTCGATGTTGGTGACCACGGCCACCAGCGGCTGCAGGTGCAGGAAGCTCGCGTCGCTCTCGTCCGCCTCGGCGACCAGGTAGCGGCTGGTGCCCAGCTGCGCGTTGGTGCCGGCGGCGTTCAGGCGCCCGCCGATGACGAAGGTCGGATCCAGGCCGCCGGCCGCGAACACCGAAGCGATCAGGCTGGTGGTGGTGGTCTTGCCGTGGGTGCCGGCGACGGCGATGCCGTGGCGGTAGCGCATCAGCTCGGCCAGCATCTCGGCACGGGGCACCACGGGAATGCGACGCTCAAGGGCGGTCGCCACTTCCGGGTTGGAGGTGTTGACCGCGCTCGACACCACCAGCACGTCGGCTGCGGCGGCGTTCTCGGCACGGTGGCCGATGAAGATCTGCGCGCCGAAGGACTCCAGGCGCTCGGTGACCGGGGAAGCCTTCAGGTCCGAGCCGGACACGGCGTAGCCCAGGTTCAGCAGCACCTCGGCGATGCCGCACATGCCCACGCCGCCGATGCCGACGAAGTGGATGCGGCGGATGCGGCGCATTTCCGGTTGCGGCATGGCTTTCTGATTCTCAACCATGGGCCACCTCCAGGCAGGTGTCGACCACGCTACGGGTGGCATCGGGTTTGGCCAGACGGCGGGCCGCTTGGGCCATTTGTTCGAGTCGTTGCGGTTGCATCAAGACCTCTGTCAGGCGCGCGGCAAGGTCCGCTGCGCCGGTCGTTCTTTGCGGCATCAGGAAGGCAGCGCCTTCGCGGGCCAAATAATCGGCGTTGCGGGTCTGGTGATCGTCGATGGCGTGGGGCAAGGGCACCAGCATCGAAGGCAGACCGGCGGCGGCCAGTTCACTGATGGTCAGGGCGCCTGCGCGGCACACCACCAGGTCAGCCCAGCCATAGGCCTGGGCCATGTCTTTGATGAACGGCTGCACCTGCGCGTCGACGCCGGCGGCGCGGTAGCGCTCTGCAGTCACTTCATCGTGGTGCTTGCCGGCCTGGTGGAACACCTCCGGACGCAGGTCGGCAGCGACTTGCGCCAGGGCTTCAGGCAACAGCTTGTTCAACGGTTCTGCGCCCAGGCTTCCGCCCAGGATCAGCAAACGTGCCTTGCGACCGGCCAGGGCCTGCCGCGGCGTTTCGAGGAACAGCTCGCTGCGCACCGGGTTACCGGTGGTGCGGCGGCTGTCCGACAGGGTAAAGGTGTCGGGAAACGCTTCACACACCCGGGCGGCGAACGGCACCAGCATCCGATTGGCGGTGCCGGCCACGGCGTTCTGCTCGTGAACGATCACCGGCACGCCGGCCAGCTTCGCGGCGACACCGCCGGGGCCGGTCACATAACCGCCGAAACCGACCACGCACACCGGCTTGAGGCGGCGCATCACGGCACGGGCCTGCAGCACCGACTTGAGCAGCATGAACGGCGCCTTGAGCAGCGACAGCTTGCCCTTGCCCCGCAGGCCGGTGGCGTTGATGCGGTGCAGTTCCAGGCCTGCGGCCGGCACCAGGTCGTTCTCGATCCCGCGCGGGGTGCCGAGCCAGTGCACGGTGTAGCCGCGCGCCTGGAACTCGCGGGCACAGGCCAGCGCCGGGAACACGTGGCCGCCGGTGCCGCCGGCCATGATCAATACGTTAGCGCCCATGGTTCGGCTCCTCGGCGAAGTCGCTCTCATGGAATTCCATCTCTTCGCTGCCCAGGTGCGTGCGGCTCTCCCACTCGATCCGCAGCAGCAGGCCGAGGCAGGCGCAGCAGATCACCAGGGAGCTGCCGCCGTAGCTGAGGAACGGCAAGGTCAGGCCCTTGGTCGGCAGCAGGCCGACGTTCACGCCGATGTTGATCAGGAACTGGCCGATCCACAGGAACGACAGCCCGTAAGCGACATAGGCGGCAAAAAACTGTTTGGCCTTCTCGGCCCACAGGCCGATGTACATGCCACGGATGCACACGAACACGAACAGCGCCACAGTGCACAGCGAACCCACGGCGCCCAGCTCCTCGGCCAGCACCGAGAACACGAAGTCGGTGTGGGCTTCCGGCAGGTAGAACTGCTTCTGCACGCTGTTGCCCAGGCCGACGCCCAGCCACTCGCCGCGGCCGAACGCGATCAGCGCCTGGGACAGCTGGTAACCGGCGCCGAACTGGTCGGCCCACGGGTCGGCGAAGTTGGTCAGACGCGCCATCCGGTACGGCTGCATCTGGATCAGCAGCACCACCGCCGCGACCGCCAGCACCACCATCAGGGAGAACCGGAACAGGCCGACGCCGCCCAGGAACAGCATCGCCGCGGCCGCGCCCATCATCACCACGGTGGCGCCGAAGTCCGGCTCCATCAGCAGCAGGCCCGCCATCGGCAGCAGCACGATGAACGGTTTGAAGAAGCCCATCCAGCTTTCGCGCACTTCCTTCTGCCGGCGCACCAGGTAGCCGGCCAGGTAGATCACCACGAACACCTTGGCGATCTCGGAGGGCTGCACGTTGAAGAAGCTGAAGCCGATCCAGCGCATCGAGCCGTTCACCTCCCGGCCGATGCCGGGAACGATCACCATCACCAGCAGGCCGAAGGCGCCGATCAGCATCATCCAGCCCATGCGCTGCCAGGTGGCGATCGGGATCATCATGGTCACGACGCAGGCGCCCAGCCCCAGCACGATGTAGATCAGGTGGCGGATCATGTAATAGAGGGCGCTGCCCGACTGGGCCGCCGCCACTTCGGTCGACGCCGAGGCGATCATGATCAGCCCGAGCCCCAGCAGCGCCAGGCAGCCGGCGAGCATCGGGAAGTCGAGGTCGATGCCGCGTCCGGTGATGATCGGCGACGGGTACGGCTTGATGATCCCTTTGAGGCTCATGCCAGATCCTCCACGGTGCGGACGAACTGGTGGCCCCGGTCTTCGTAGTTCTTGAACATGTCGAAACTGGCGCAGGCCGGCGACAGCAGCACCACATCGCCCGGACGGGCGGCGGCGCGGCATTGCGCAACGGCTTCGGCCAGGGAGCCGGCACGGATCAGCGGCACGGCGTCGCCGAGGGCCTCGCCGATCTTGTCGCTGTCGCGGCCCATCAGGACCACGGCGCGGCAGTGGGCCGCCACCGGATCGCGCAGGTCATGGAATTCGGCGCCCTTGCCGTCGCCGCCGGCGATCAGCACGATCTTGCCGTCGATGTCCGCGCCCAGGCCTTCGATGGCGGCCAGCGCGGCGCCGACGTTGGTGGCCTTGGAGTCGTTGTAGTAGCCGACGCCGTCCACGTCACGCACCCACTGGCAGCGGTGCTCGAGACCGGCGAAGTTGCGCAGCGCCGCGAGCATCGCGTCGAACGGCAGGCCGACCGCATGGCCGAGCGCCAGCGCCGCCAGGGCGTTGGACTGATTGTGGGCGCCGCGGATCTTCAGTTCGCGCACCGGCATCAGGTTCTGGAATTCGAAGGCCAGCCACTTCTCGCCGTCCTCTTCGCGAATGCCGAACGCCTTGAAGTCCGGTTTGGTCAGGCCGAAGGTCCAGCACGGCTGGCCCTCGCCCATCAACGGACGGCTCAGGGCGTCTTGGCGGTTGACCACGAACTGCTTGGCGCCCCGGAAGATCCGGTGCTTGGCCAGGTGGTAGGCCGGCAGGCCGCTGTAGCGGTCCATGTGGTCTTCGCTGATGTTGAGCACAGTCGCCACTTCGGCGTTGAGCTGGTCGGTGGTCTCCAACTGGAAACTCGACAGCTCCATCACGTACAGCTCGACGTCGTCGCTCAGAAGGTCCAGCGCCGGCGTGCCGAGGTTGCCGCCCACCGCCACGCGTTTGCCGGCGGCAGCCGCCATCTCGCCGACCAGGGTGGTGACGGTGCTTTTCGCGTTGGAGCCGCTGATGGCCACGATCGGCGCCTTCGCGTTGCGCGCGAACAGCTCGATGTCGCCGGACAGTTTCACGCCACGGGCCGCTGCGGCCTGCAGGGCCGGGGTCGCCAGCGCCAGGCCGGGGCTCACGTAGAGTTCGTCGGCACGGCACAGGAACTCGACGTCCAGCTCGCCACAACGCACTTCCACGTGCGGATAGTCACGCTTGAGCGTGGCCAGTTCCGGCGGGTTTTCCCGCGTGTCGGCCACCGCAAACGCCACGCCCCGGTTCGCCAGGAAGCGAACCAGGGACATGCCGCTCTTGCCGAGGCCGACAATGATGCGGAAGTGGTCGGAAGCGATCAGGGACACTCGTTCTACCTCAGCTTCAGGGTGGCAAGGCCGATCAGCACGAGAATCACGGTGATGATCCAGAAACGGACGATCACGCGCGGCTCGGGCCAGCCCTTGAGTTCAAAGTGGTGGTGGATCGGCGCCATGCGGAACACGCGGCGGCCGGTCAGTTTGAAAGAGGCGACCTGGATGACCACCGAGAGGGTCTCCATCACGAACACGCCGCCCATGATGAACAGGACGATTTCCTGGCGCACGATCACGGCGATGGTGCCCAGCGCGGCGCCCAGCGCCAGCGCGCCGACGTCGCCCATGAAGACCTGGGCCGGATAGGTGTTGAACCACAGGAAGCCCAGGCCGGCGCCGATCAGCGCGCCGCAGAACACGATCAGTTCGCCCGCGCCCGGCACGTAAGGGATCAGTAGGTATTCGGCGAACTTCACGTTGCCCGACAGGTAGCAGAAGATGCCCAGGCCGCCGCCGACCATCACGGTCGGCATGATCGCCAGGCCGTCGAGGCCGTCGGTCAGGTTGACCGCGTTGCTCGACCCGACGATCACGAAGTAGGTCAGCACGATGAAGCCGGCGCCCAGCGGAATGCTGTAGTCCTTGAGCATCGGCAGGATCAGGGTGGTTTCCACCGGCGTCGCGGCGGTCATGTAAAGGAAGATCGCGGCGCCGAGGCCGAACACCGACTGCCAGAAATACTTCCAGCGGCTCGGCAGGCCACGGGAGTTCTTCTCGATCACCTTGCGGTAGTCGTCGACCCAGCCGATGGCGCCGAACAGCAGGGTCACCAGCAGCACGACCCAGACGTAACGGTTGGTGAGGTCGGCCCACAGCAGGGTGCTGACGCCGATGGACGACAGGATCAGGGCGCCGCCCATGGTCGGCGTACCCGACTTGGACAGGTGCGATTGCGGGCCGTCGTTGCGCACGGCCTGGCCGATCTGGCGGTTCTGCAGGGTGCGGATCATCCATGGGCCGTAGCACAGGGACAGGACCAGCGCGGTCAGCACACCGAGGATCCCGCGCAGGGTCAGGTACTGGAAGACCGCGAAGCCTTTGTAGAACTGTTGCAGATACTCCGCTAGCAGCAGCAGCATTAATGTTTCTCCAGACTGGAACCGCACAGGGCCGCCACGATGTTTTCCATCGCCGCGCTGCGCGAGCCCTTGATCAAAATGGTGGTGTTTTTGTCCTGTTCGGCGGCCAGGGCCTGGATCAGTTCGGCCTGGGTGCCGAAGTGATGCGCCTGCGCACCGAAAGCGTTCACGGCATGGGCCATCAGCGGGCCGACGGCGTAAAGCGCGGAAACCTTGCCCCGGGCGTACTCGCCCACGTCGCGGTGCCCCTGCTCCGCCCAGTCGCCCAACTCGCCGATGTCCCCGAGCACCAGAACGGTGCGGCCGGAAAAGCCGGCGAGTATATCAACGGCCGCGCACATGGAGGTGGGGTTTGCGTTGTAGGTGTCGTCGATCACGCGTTGGCCGTTCTTGGCCAGTTGCGCGACGGTGCGGCCCTTGACCGGCTGCACCGCGCCGAGCCCGGTGGCGATGCCGAACGGCGACACGCCCAGGGCATGGGCGGCAGCGGCGGCGGCCAGGGCGTTGGCGACGTTGTGGGTGCCGAGCAGGTTCAGCTGCACCCGCTCGGAGCCTGCCGGCCCGTGCAGGGTGAACGCCGGGCAGCCGCGCGCGTCGGTGGCCAGGTCGCTGGCACGGAAATCCGCCTGCGGGTTGTTCAGGGCGAAGGTCAGCACCTTGCGCCCGCCCGCCCGGGCCTTCCAGATGCCGAAAGCCTTGTCGTCGAGGTTCAGCACCGCGGTGCCGTCGGCGGCCAGCCCTTCGATGATTTCGCCCTTGGCCTCGACGATCTTCTCCGGCCCGCCGAACTCGCCGACGTGGGCGGTGCCTGCGTTGTTGAGGATCGCCACATGGGGTTTGGTCAGGCCGACGGTATAGGCGATCTCACCCAGGCGCGATGCCCCCAGCTCGATCACCGCCGCGCTGTGTTCCGGCGCGAGTTCGAGCAGGGTCAGCGGGACGCCGAGGTCGTTGTTCAGGTTGCCGCGGGTCGCGTGCACCGAGCCACGGGTGCGCAGGATGCCCGCAAGCATCTCCTTGACCGTGGTCTTGCCGCTGGAGCCGGTCACGGCCGCCACCGGGTGGGTGAACGCGGCACGGTTGAGCGCACCCAACTGGCCCAGGGCCTGGCGGGTGTCCTTGACCAGCAGTTGCGGCAGCGTGCTGTCGGCGATCTCGCGCTCGACCAGCGCCGCGACCGCGCCTTTGGCGGCGACGTCGTTGAGGTAGTCGTGACCGTCGAAACGCGGGCCGGTCAGGGCGATGAACAGCTGGCCGGGCTTGATCGCGCGGCTGTCGATGCTGACGCCGTCGAAGCTCGCGTCGCCGGCGATCAGCCGTGCGTCGAGGGCGTTGGTCAGTTCGCTGAGTTTCAGGGCCTTAAGCATGGGCCACCTCCCACGCGGTCAGGGCATGATCGGCTTCCACCAGATCGGAAAAGGCATGCCGTTGGCCGTTGATTTCCTGATAGTCCTCATGGCCCTTGCCGGCCAGGACGATCACGTCGTCGGCCGAAGCGCCGGCGATCAATTGAGCGATGGCCTGGCCGCGGCCGGCCACGAAGGTGACGTTATCCACAGCCGCGAAACCGGCGCGGATGTCGTCGAAGATCTGCGCCGGGTCTTCCGTGCGCGGGTTGTCGTCGGTGACCAGCACGCGGTCGGCCAGACGCTCCACCACTTCGGCCATCAGCGGACGCTTGCCGCGGTCACGGTCGCCGCCGCAGCCGAACAGGCACAGCAGTTGGCCTTTGACGTGCGGGCGCAACGCGGTCAGAACCTTTTCCAGCGCATCCGGCGTGTGGGCGTAGTCGACCACCACCAGGGGCTGGTTGCCGCCGCCTAGGCGCTGCATGCGTCCGGCCGGGCCTTCAAGCTTCGGCAGCACCTTGAGGATTTCGTCCAGCGGGTAGTCGAGGCCGAGCAACGCGCCGACCGCCGCCAGCACGTTGCTCAGGTTGAAGCGGCCCAGCAGCGTGCTGCGCAGGTGATGTTCGCCCTGGGGCGTGACCAGCGTGGCGCGCACGCCGTGGTCGTCGAACTGCGCTTCGCGGCAATAGAGGTAGGCGCCGCTGTCGAGCAGGCTGTAGGTGATCAGCCGCGACTCGCGCTGTTCGGCGGCCAGTTGCCGGCCGAAGTCGTCGTCGAGGTTGACCACCCGGCATTTCAGGTCGTTCCAGGCGAACAGCCTGGCCTTGGCCGCCGCGTAGGCTTCCATGGTGCCGTGATAGTCGAGATGGTCGCGGGACAGGTTGGTCATCACCGCCACATCGAAGGCCAGCGCCGTGACCCGGCCCTGATCCAGGCCGTGGGACGACACTTCCATGGCCACGGCCTTGGCGCCGGCCTTTTTCAGGTCGCCCAGGGTCGCCTGCATGGCGATCGGGTTCGGCGTGGTGTGCAGGCCGCTCTGCAGCGCGCCGTAGAAACCGGAACCGAGGGTGCCGACGATGCCGCAGTGCTGGCCGAGCAGGTCCAGGGCCTGGGCCACCAGTTGGGTCACGCTGGTCTTGCCGTTGGTGCCGGTCACGCCGATCAGGTTCAGGTGATGGCTGGGCTCGCCGTAGAAGCGCCCGGCGATGTCCGACAGCTGCGCCGCCAGGCCCTTGACCGGAATCAGCGGCACATCGGTGATCGGCAGCACGGTGGCGCCCTGCACTTCATAGGCCACGGCGGCCGCGCCGCGCTCCAGCGCGTCGGCGATGTGGGCACGGCCGTCGAACTTGCCGCCCGGCACCGCGAGGAACAGGTCGCCGGCGCGCACGTTGCGGCTGTCCAGCGCCAGTTCACGGATCAGCAGATCGTGGCCGGCGTGGGGGAATATCTTGTTCAGACTCAGAGACATCAGCCGCGCCCTCCATTGGCTTTCAGCGGAACGGCCGGGGTGGCGTTGGCCTGTTGTGTGGTCGGCAGGTTGTCCGGGGTGACGTTCATCAGGCGCAGGGTGCCGGACATCACGCGGCTGAACACCGGCGCCGACACCAGACCGCCGAAGTAGCCGGCCTTGGTCGGTTCATCGATCACCACGACGATGGCGTAACGCGGATCGCTCATCGGGCCGAAGCCGGCGAACAACGAACGGTAGGAGTTTTCGGCGTAGCCCTTGGTGCCCACCGACGTCTTGCGCGCCGTACCGGACTTGCCGCCCACGTGGTACGCCGGCACCTGAGCACGGAACACGCCGCGCGGGGCCTCGATCACCTGCTGCAGCATGCCTTGCATGGTTTTCGCCACGGCCTCCGGCAGCACCTGGGTAGTCTGCGGGGCCTTGTCGGTCTTGATCAGGGTCAGCGGCGCGAGGCGGCCGTTGTTGGCCAGCGCCGAGAACGCGTGCACCAACTGGATCGCGGTGACGGACACGCCGTAGCCGTAGGACAGCGTCGCCGTTTCGGCCTTGCGCCAGTCCCGGTAGTTCGGCAGGTTGCCGACGCGCTCGCCGGGGAAGCCCAGGCCGGTGTCCTGGCCGAGGCCCAGCTTCTGCGCGAGGCGGAAAATGGTCTCGCCGCCGATGTCGAACGCGACCTTGCTCATGCCGACGTTACTGGAGTTGATCAGGATGCCGGTCATGTCCAGCACCGGGCCTTCGGTCTTGGACACGTCCTTGATGGTGTACTTGCCGATCTGCAGGCTGCCCGGATACACCTCGACGGTGTCGCTCGGTTTCCAGCGCCCGCTCTCGATGGCGGCGCTCATGGAGATGGCCTTCATGGTCGAACCCGGCTCGAACACGTCAATCATCGCCCGGTTGCGCATCATCGCCGGCTGCAGGTAGCGGCGGTTGTTCGGGTTGTAGGTCGGCTGGTTGACCATGGCCAGGATCTCGCCGGTCTTCACGTCCATGATCACCAGGCTGCCGGCCTTGGCACCGTTCTCGATGATCGCGTTGCGCAGTTCGCGGTTGGCCAGGTACTGCAGGCGCAGGTCAATCGACAACGCCAAGGGCTTGCCGGCCTTGGCGTTCTTGGTGACCTGGACATCCTTGATCAGCCGACCGCGCCGATCCTTGATGACCTGTCGTTTGCCCGGCACCCCGGCGAGCCATTCGTCGTAGGCGAGCTCGACGCCTTCGCGGCCGTGGTCGTCGATGTCGGTGAAGCCGACCATGTGCGCGGTGACTTCGCCGGCCGGGTAGAACCGGCGGAACTCTTCGATGCCGTAGACGCCCGGCACTTTCAGGTCGAGCACGGCCTGGCCCTGCTCGGGGGTCAGCCCGCGCACCAGATAGATGAATTCTTTGTTCGCCTGCGCCTCGAGGCGTTCGGCCAGGGCTTTGGGATCCTGGCCCAGCGCAGCCGCCAATGCCGGCCACTTCTCTTTGGCCAGTTGCATTTCCTTGGCGTTGGCCCACAGGGTGGTCACCGGCGTGCTCACGGCGAGCGGTTCGCCGTTGCGGTCGGTGATCAGGCCACGGTGCGCCGGAATCGGAATGTGACGCACGCTGCGCGCATCGCCCTGACCTTTGAGGAAGTCACGGTCGACCACCTGCAGGTCGATGATGCGCCAGCAGATCGCCGCGACCATGATGCCGAGCAGCCCCACCACCAGGCGGAACCGCCATGGGAAGAGTGCGCCTTCGAGCTTCATCATGGCGCCACCATCTTCACGTCAGCCGCGCCGGGGATGTGCATCTTCAGTTGTTCGGTGGCCAGCACTTCGATGCGGCTGTGGGCGGTCCAGGTGCTTTGTTCCAGGATCAGCCGACCCCACTCGGCCTGCGCCTTGTCGCGCACGCTCAGCTCGTTGTACAGGGTGTTGAGCAGCTGCCGGTTCCAGTGGGCGCTGTAGGACACGCCGATGGCCGACACGAGCACGCCGATGAACAGCAGCAGCATGAAGAAGCTGCCGCCCGGCAGGGGCTTGGCGAATAGCTTGCTCACCGCAGCTTCTCCGCCACACGCATGACCGCGCTGCGCGAGCGCGGGTTGGCCTTGAGCTCGGCGTCGGAGGCTGTCTGCGCCTTGCCATGGACCTTGATCTTGGGTTCGAACGCCACGTGCCGGACCGGCAGGTTGCGCGGCAGGTTGTCGGCCTCGCCCTTCACCAGCTTGCGCATGAACAGCTTGACGATGCGGTCTTCCAGCGAATGGAAACTGATGACCACCAGACGGCCGCCGACCTCCAGGCACTCGAGCGCGGCTTCAAGGCCTGCCTCCAGGTCGCCCAGTTCGTTGTTGACGTGGATGCGCAGGCCCTGGAACGCGCGGGTCGCCGGGTTCTTGCCCTTTTCCCAGGCCGGGTTGGCGACCTTGAGGACTTCGGCCAGATCGCCGGTGCGTTCGAACGGCGTGACATCGCGGCGCTCGACCACGGCACGGGCCATGCGACCGGAGAAACGCTCCTCGCCGTATTCCTTGAACACCCGGGCGATCTCTTCGACCGGTGCGGTGTTGACGAACTCCGCCGCACTGATGCCGCGGGACGGATCCATGCGCATGTCCAGCGGACCGTCGTTGAGGAAACTGAACCCGCGCTCCGGGTCGTCTAGCTGCGGCGAAGACACGCCCAGGTCGAGCAGGATGCCGCTGACCTTGCCGGACAGACCGCGCTCGGCCACTTCCGCGCCGAGCTCGGCAAAGCTGCGCTGCACAACGACAAAGCGGCCGTCTTCGGCCGCTAGCGTTTGCCCGGTGGCAATCGCCTGAGGATCCTTGTCGAATCCGAGGAGCCGCCCGTCAGGGCCCAGCTTGCTGAGGATCAGCCGGCTGTGCCCGCCGCGCCCGAACGTGCCATCCAGATAGCAGCCATCAGGACGTACGGCGAGAGCCTCGACGGCTTCGTCAAGCAGTACGGTGATGTGGTTGAAGCCGCTATCAATAGTCACAGGATCAGATCACGCAGTTCGTCGGGCATGGCGCCCGGTTGTTGTATGGCAGCGAGGTCGGCGGCGGAAACCGCGTTCCAGGCATCTTCGTCCCACAGTTGGAACTTGTTCAGTTGGCCCACCAGCATGGCGCGCTTGTCGAGCTTCGCGTATTCGCGCAGACGCGGCGGAACCAGGAAACGGCCGCTGCCGTCGAGTTCGAGGTCGACGGCGTTGCCGATCAGCAAACGTTGCAGGCGACGGTTCTCTTCGCGGAGCGAAGGAAGCGCGCGCAACTTGGTTTCAATAATTTCCCACTCATCGAGCGGGTAGACACACAGACACGGATCAACGGCGTCGATCGTGACGATCAACTGCCCGGAACTACGCGAAACGAGCTCGTCACGGTACCGACTCGGCATGGCGAGACGGCCCTTTGCATCGAGACTGATAGCGTTGGCTCCGCGAAACACGGCTGCGTTTCTCCAATTTTTAGCGTTTTGAGCTCAGAAAACCCACTTCATGCCACTTTCCGCCACTTGCGCACACTATAGGAATGCGCCCACCACACCGTCAAGGCGCGGATTAAAGGAAAACCCTTACAGAACGGAGATTTAGGAGCATAAAAGGAGGCACAACGAGAATCCGGCGGACACCTGCGACCAATAACCTGAAGCAGCACTGAAAGCTGCGCTCGAAAGTTAAAGTGATTTGTTAAGAGTAAGATCTTTTCGGTATTACAAAAGCGCTTCTGCTGTTGATTGAAGCAAGGTGGGAAATGGCTACTACGGCATCGGCCGCTGCCGGATCTCCGGCGCAGGCCTGCTGCTAATAAACAGCCCCGTCGCCTTTAATTCAAGCAGGGAAAGAAAAAAGGTGGAGAGTCGATCTGTAAGCCGGGTTCTGTCTTGAACAGTCATTCGTCTACGATGGCCATCACTGGACACCTTTAGCAACCTACCCGGTCCCAGCGCGGGCCACGCCTTGGGACCCTATTTGGTCTTGCTCCAAGTGGGGTTTACCTAGCCACGTACTGTTGCCAGTCGTGCGGTGCGCTCTTACCGCACCTTTTCACCCTTACCGGCGCCGAAGCGCTTAGGCGGTTGTTTTCTGTGGCACTTTCCGTAGGCTCGCGCCTCCCAGGCGTTACCTGGCACTTCGCCCTATGGAGCCCGGACTTTCCTCCCCCCCCTAATTCTCATAGGGGGCAGCGACTGTCCGATCGACTCTCCGCCGCGCAGGTTAACGGCAGAGCGCCCGAAGAACAAGCGCTAATGGCCATCAGAGCCGTCCGGGCGACAGGTTACGCGCCTTTTTGCCGATCCAGCGCCACCTGGTACAGCACGTTCTTGCGCTCGCCGGTGATTTGCGCCGCCAGGGCCGCCGCACGCTTGAGCGGCATTTCCTCAAGCAGCAGATCGAGGATGCGCAGGGCTTCGGCGCTGACCGCATCGTCCGACTCCGGCGCCGTCCAGCCGGCGACCACCACCACGCACTCGCCGCGCTGCTGGTTGCTGTCCGCCTCGACGAACGCGCGCAGCTCGGCCAGCGGCAAACCCTTGAGTGTCTCGAAGGTCTTGGTCAGCTCACGGGCCAGCAACGCCGGACGCTCGGCGCCGAACACCGCTTCCATGTCCTGCAGGCATTCGAGGATGCGGTGCGGCGCCTCATAGAAGATCAGCGTGCGGGGTTCTTCCTTGATGGCCTCCAGGCGCGCCTTGCGCCCCACCGCCTTGGCCGGCAGGAAGCCTTCGAAGATGAAGCGGTCGGACGGCAGGCCCGCCGCCGAGAGCGCGGCGATCAGCGCACAGGCGCCCGGCACCGGCACCACATTGATCCCGGCGGCCCGGGCCTGGCGCACCAGGTGATAGCCCGGGTCGGAGATCAGAGGCGTCCCGGCATCCGAGATCAGCGCCACGTTGTCGCCCGCCAGCAGGCGGGTGATGAAGCGGCTGCCTTCGTCGCGCTCGTTGTGCTCGTGGCAGGCCGCCAGCGGCGTGTTGATGCCGAAGTGCTGCATCAGACGCTGGGAGTGCCGGGTGTCCTCGGCGGCGATCAGCGCCACTTCGCGCAGGATCTTCAGCGCACGGGCACTGATGTCGTCCAGGTTGCCGATGGGCGTCGCCACCACATAAAGCGAGCCGGCAGCGGAATTCAAAGCACCTGGAGCAGTCAAAGCGCGCACCTCAAGATCGGTAAAAGCCGGCATTGTAGCGCGTCAGGCGACGGGCGACGTGCTTTGGATCGACAGGGCCCGTCGCCGGCCGGCGTGACGCCGCAACATTTGCTGCGGATAAATTAACGGTTTCGTACCGGCGACATCGCGCCCCGGCCAGCGCTTGGGTACAATTCCACGCTAATTTGATCGAGTATTCAGGAACACTTACATGATCGCTTGTCTGCGGCTGCTCACTGCCCTCTGCCTCGCTGCCTTGCTGGCGGCCTGCGCCAGCTCCCCTTCCTCCAGCCTTGGCGAACTTCCACGGACTCCGGACGCCAGCATCGAGCAACTGCTCGAACAGGCCGCCCAGAGCAAATCCCCGGACAAGGCCGCCCTGCTGCGCCTGAGCGCCGCGGACCTGGCCTATCGCCAAGGCAATGCCGGGCAGTCCGCGCAGATCCTGCAGCAAGTGCCGATGGAGCAGCTCAAGCCCGGCCAGCAGGTCTTCGCCGCCACCCTATCGGCGGAGCTGGCCATGACCCGCAACCAGCCGAAGGCCGCGCTGACCGCCCTGAGCCATCCGAGCCTGCAACGCCTGGGTGAACTTTCCGAGGCGCAGCAAGTGCGCACCGGCACCGTTCACGCCCGCGCCCTGGAGGCCGACGGCCAGACCCTGGCCGCCGCACGCGAGCGCATCTTCATCGCGCCGATGCTCGAAGGCGAAGCCGCCGCCAAGAACCACGAAGCGATCTGGACACTGGTCGCCTCGCTGCCGACCGACCAACTGCAGGCCAACGCCACCGACGACCTCGGCGGCTGGATGAGCCTGGCCCTGGCCGTCAAGACCGCCGGCACCCTGGAACAGCAACAGGCCGCCATCGACGCCTGGCGCTCGCAGCATCCCAAGCACCCGGCTGCCATCACCCTGCCGCTGCCGCTGACCAAGCTCAAGGAACTGGCCAGCCAGCCCCTGAGCAAGATCGCCCTGCTGCTGCCCCAGGACGGCCCGCTGGCCTCGGTCGGCAAAGCGCTGCGCGACGGCTTCATGGCCGCCCACTACCAGGCCCAGCAGGCCGGCCAGAAGCCGCCGACCATCGAGTTCTACGACAGCTCGCGCCTGACCAATCTCGATGAGTTCTACCGCAAGGCCCAGGCCGACGGCGTGCAACTGGTCGTCGGCCCGCTGGAGAAGCCGCTGGTCAAACAACTGAGCACCCGTCCGCAACTGCCGATCACCACCCTGGCCCTGAACTACAGCGAAGGCGACCAAGGCCCGGCGCAACTGTTCCAGTTCGGCCTGGCCGCTGAAGACGAAGCCCGCGAAGTGTCCCGCCGCGCCCGCGCCGACGGCCTGCACCGCGCAGCGATCATGGTGCCGCGCGGCGAATGGGGCGACCGCGTCCTGCGCGCGTTCAGCCAGGACTGGCAAGCCAACGGCGGCAGCATCGTCGCCACCGAGCGCGTCGACCAGCCGGTGCAACTGGCCCAGCAGATCGCCGACATGTTCCAGCTGCGCCAGAGCGAGGCCCGCGCCAAGAGCCTGCAGAACGCCGCCGGCACCAACGTCGCCGCGCAGCCGTCGCGCCGCCAGGACATCGAGTTCATCTTCCTGGCCGCCACCCCGCAGCAGGCCCAGCAGATCAAGCCGACCCTGAACTTCCAGTACGCCGGCGACGTGCCGGTCTACGCCACCTCCCACGTGTTCAGCGCCAGCGGCGACGTGAACCAGTACAACGACATGAACGGCATTCGCTTCTGCGAAACCCCATGGCTGCTGGACGCCAACGACCCGCTGCGCAAGCAGGTGACCGCGCAGTGGCCGCAGGCCGCCGGCAGCCTCGGCCGCCTGTATGCCATGGGCGTCGACGCCTACCGCCTGGCGCCGCGCCTGGGCCAGCTCAAGGCCATGCCGGACAGCCGCATCGAAGGCCAGTCGGGCAGCCTGGGCATGACCCAGAGCCAGCGCGTCGTGCGTCAGCTGCCATGGGCCGAGTTCGTCAGCGGCCAGGTCCAGCGCCTGCCGGACACCCCGCGCTGATGCCCGACAGGTCACGCCAGCAAAGCGGCAAGGATGCCGAGCGCCAAGCGCTCGATCATCTGCAGCACCAGGGTCTGCGCCTGCTGGCGCAGAACTGGATGTGCAAACGCGGCGAGCTTGATCTGGTCATGCTCGATGGCGATACAGTAGTATTCGTCGAAGTCCGCTACCGGAAGAACACCCAATGGGGCGGCGCACTCGACAGCGTCGATGAGCGCAAACGGCAAAAACTGATTTTCGCCGCGCAGTATTTTCTTCAGCGCGAACCGCGCTGGGCCAATTCTCCCTGCCGCTTCGACGTGGTGGCCATCGACAACCGTCCCGATCAACTGAACTGGCTGCAGAATGCGTTCGACAGTTGACCGCCGGCGGCGCCCCGGACATCGTCACCCAACTCTTTTTTGCTCTTTGCTTTGCGGGCAGCACATTCACGTGCCGGACAGCCGCGCCAATTAAGGTCACACAGATGGACATGCAATCCCGAATTCGCCAGCTCTTTCAAGCCAGCATCGACACCAAGCAACAGGCGATGGACGTACTTGCACCGCACATCGAGCAAGCCAGCCAGGTGATGGTCAACGCCCTGCTCAACGAAGGCAAAATGCTGTCTTGCGGCAACGGCGGCTCGGCCGGCGACGCCCAGCACTTCTCTTCGGAACTGCTCAACCGCTTCGAACGCGAGCGCCCGAGCCTGCCGGCCATCGCCCTGACCACCGACAGCTCGACGATCACCTCGATCGCCAACGACTACAGCTACAACGAGGTGTTCTCCAAGCAGATCCGCGCCCTCGGCCAGCCGGGCGACGTGCTGCTGGCGATTTCGACCAGCGGCAACTCGGCGAACATCATTCAGGCGATCCAGGCCGCACATGACCGCGAAATGATTGTCGTAGCATTGACCGGACGCGACGGCGGCGGCATGGCTTCCCTGCTGCTGCCCGAAGACGTCGAGATCCGCGTTCCGGCCAACGTCACCGCACGTATTCAAGAAGTCCACTTGCTGGCGATCCATTGCCTTTGCGATCTGATCGACAGCCAACTGTTCGGGAGTGAAGAATGACCCCTAATCGCCTCGGCCTCCTGGCCCTGACCCTGTGCCTCGGCATCAGCGGCTGCACCTCGGTGGTGAACGCCAGCCGTGAAGCCCCCATCGACGATGACCGCGGCACCCGCACCTTCGGCAGCAAGATCGACGATTCGCTGATCGAGACCAAGGTCGGCGTCAACGTGGCCAAGGCCGACGTCGGCCTGGACAAGGATTCGCACATCGTCGTCACCAGCTTCAACGGCGTGGTGCTGTTGGCCGGCCAGACGCCGCGCGCAGACCTCAAGGCCAAGGCCGAACAGGCAGCCGCCAACGTGCAGCGCGTGAAGACCGTGCACAACGAGCTGCAGGTGATCCAGCCCTCTTCCCTGCTCGCCCGCCAGAACGACGCCTGGCTGACCACCAAGATCAAGACCCAGATGCTCACCGACGCCAACATTCCGGGCTCGCGCATCAAGGTCGTGACCGAGAACGGCATCGTCTATCTGCTGGGGCTGCTGACCAAGCAGGAAGCCGCCCAGGCCACCAACCTGGTTCAGGGTGTTTCCGGCGTGCAGAAGATCGTGAAGCTGTTCGAGTACATCGACTGACGACCGTCAGGCACCAAAGCTCAAAGCCCCCGCTTCTGCGGGGCACAAAAAAAGGCGATCCGGTTGGATCGCCTTTTTTGTCACTTCACCACTTTCAGGCTTGGCCGGCCGCTCGGGCGCGGCGGTTCGCTGTCCGGCGGCGGCACATCGTCATCCGGCTCGATGTCCTCTTCGTCATCCATCGGCGACTCGAGGTCGAACACCATGCCCTGGCCGTTTTCCCGGGCATAGATGCCGAGGATCGCGCCGATCGGCACGTACAGGCTGTGCGGGACGCCACCGAAGCGGCCTTCGAAGGTCACGACGTCGTTGTCCATGTGCAGATGGCGAACGGCATTGGGCGAAATGTTCAGCACGATCTGCCCGTCGCTGGCGAAGCCCTGCGGCACCTGCACCGCCGGGTATTCGGCATTGACCAGCATGTGCGGGGTGCAGTCGTTGTCCACAATCCACTCGTAGAGCGCGCGGACCAGATAAGGTCGACTGGAATTCATAGCGGCTCCTTAAGCCTTAGCGCATGTCGCGTTCGACGCCAGACAGACTCGCCTGGAAAGCCTCACGCGCAAACTGGCGCTCCATGTAATCAAGCAACGGCTTGGCCGGCCGCGGCAGTTCGATGCCCATGACCGGCAAACGCCAGAGTATGGGCAATAGGCAGCAGTCCACCAGACTTTGTTCCTCACTGAGGAAGAACGGCTTGTCGGCGAACAGCGGCGACACGCCTGTCAGGCTTTCGCGCAGCTCCTTGCGCGCCACCACGCGGGCCGCCTCCTTGGAGCGCGGATCCAGGATCAGATCCACCTGACCGCACCAGTCGCGCTGGATGCGGTGCATCAGCAGACGGCTGTTGGCACGCGCCACCGGATAGACCGGCATCAACGGCGGGTGCGGGTAACGCTCATCCAGGTACTCCATCACCACAGTCGACTCCCACAACGCCAGGTCGCGGTCGACCAAGGTGGGCAGGCTGCCGTAAGGGTTTACCTCAATCAGTTTAGGCGGCTGGCGGCCAGCCTCCACGTAAATGATTTCGGCGCTGACACCCTTCTCGGCAAGCACGATGCGCACTCGGTGGGAATAGTGGTCGGCGGGGTCGGAGTAACAGGCCAACCGATTGGTCACGCCCATGGCGATCCTCCTCGCTTGTTGAATTGATCGGAACCGGAAAAGCACGCGCGCCCAGAGGGCGCCTCCCGCAAAGCCTGGCCAACCAGACCTTGCGTCACCGGAGGCGCCCCTGGGCGCGCGCGATCGACAGCAATGGTTTGAAGCGTTATCAGTGCACGTCTTTCCAGTATTCACGCTTGAGCAGGTAGGCGAACACAAAGAAGAACGCCAGGTACAGCAAGACGTAGGTACCGATGCGCTGATGCTGCAGCTTGACCGGGTTAGCCGAGTAAGCCAGGAAGGTTACCAGATTCTTCACCTTCTCATCGAACTGCTCTTCGTTCAGCGTGCCGGTCTTCGGCACGATGGTCAGCTGGTCGCAGGCTTCGTGGGTCAGCGGCGTGCCGGTCAACGGGTCGTATTGCTTCTTGCCGTCGTCGACGATCTGCACCTGTTTGCAGCCCACGACCTGGCGACCTTGCAGGCCGACCAGCACGTTAGGCATGCCGACGTTCGGGAAGACCTTGTTGTTCACGCCCCATGGACGCGCCGGGTCTTCGTAGAACGACTTCAGGTAACCGTAGAGCCAGTCGGTGCCGCGGACACGGGCCACCAGGGTCAGGTCCGGCGGCGCTGCGCCGAACCAGGTCTTGGCGTCGGCCGGCTGCATGCCGATGCTCATGTGGTCGCCGATCTTGGCGCCGGTGAACACCAGCTTCTCCAGCATCAGTTCGTGAGGGATGCCCAAGTCATCCGCCACACGCTCGTAACGCTGGAACTTGGCGCTGTGGCAGCCCATGCAATAGTTGGCGAAGGTGCGCGCGCCGTCCTGAAGGGCCGCTTTGTCGGAGACGTCGATGTCGACCTTTTCCAGCTCGGGGCCACCGTGTTCGGCCGCGAAGGACAGCACAGGCAATGCAGCAAGAATCAGAGCAACAAATAACTTTTTCATCAGCCAGTCACCCTTTCCGGAACCGGTTTGGTCTTCTCGAGCCTGGTGTAGAACGGCATCAGAATGAAGTAGGCGAAATACAGGAAGGTGCAGACCTGCGACAGCAACGTGCGGCCCGGCGTCGGCGCCAGAACCCCCAGGATGCCGAGGATCACGAAGGCGATGCAGAACACCACCAGCCAGATCTTGCTCAGCCAGCCTTTATAGCGCATCGACTTGACCGGGCTGCGGTCGAGCCACGGCAGGACGAACAGCACCGCGATGGCCGCGCCCATGGCGATGACGCCGAAGAGCTTGTCGGGAACCGCCCGCAGGATCGCGTAGAACGGCGTGAAGTACCAGACCGGGGCGATGTGCTCAGGCGTCTTGAACGGGTTGGCCTGCTCGAAGTTCGGTTTTTCGAGGAAGTAGCCGCCCATTTCCGGGAAGAAGAACACGATGAAGCAGAAGATGAACAGGAACACGACCACACCGACGATGTCCTTCACGGTGTAGTACGGGTGGAAGGCGATGCCGTCCAGCGGTACGCCGTTCTCGTCCTTGTGCTTCTTGATGTCCACGCCGTCCGGGTTGTTCGAGCCGACTTCGTGCAGCGCCAGGATGTGCAGCACCACCAGACCGAGGATGACGATCGGCAGGGCCACCACGTGCAGCGCGAAGAAGCGGTTCAGGGTGATGCCGGAGATCAGGTAGTCACCGCGGATCCATTGGGTCAGGTCGTTGCCGATGACCGGAATCGCACCGAACAGCGAGATGATCACCTGGGCGCCCCAGTAGGACATCTGGCCCCACGGCAACAGGTAGCCCATGAAGGCCTCGGCCATCAGCGCCAGATAGATCAGCATGCCGAACACCCACACCAGTTCGCGCGGCTTCTGGTACGAACCGTAGAGCAGGCCACGGAACATGTGCAGATAGACCACGATGAAGAACGCCGAAGCGCCGGTGGAGTGGAGCAGACGCAGGATCGAGCCGTACTCGACGTCGCGCATGATGTATTCGACGGAGGCGAACGCCTCTTCCGCCGACGGGGTGTAGCTCATGGTCAGCCAGACGCCGGTGACGATCTGGTTGACCAGCACGAGCAGCGCCAGGGAGCCGAAGAAGTAGAAGAAGTTGAAGTTTTTCGGAGCGTAATACTTGCTGAGATGGTCTTCCCACATCTTGGTGGCGGGGAAGCGCGCATCCACCCAATCCATGAACTTGCTCATCACGCGTTCTCCTTGTCGACGCCGATGACGATGACGTCGTCAGACTCATAGGAATGCGGGGGCACTGGCAGGTTCAAAGGCGCAGGTTGCGACTTGTAGACGCGGCCAGCCAGATCGTAGTGGGAACCGTGGCAAGGGCAGAAATAGCCGCCTACCCAGTCTTTGCCCAGATCCGCGGGCGCCACTTCGGGACGGAAGGTCGGGGAGCAACCCAAGTGCGTGCAGATACCGATCAGCAGCAGGATTTCCGGCTTGATCGACCGCACTTCCGGGTCGACATAAGTGGGTTGCGTGGAGTTTTTGGAGGTCGGATCGGAGAGCTGGCCCTCGATCTTCTTGAGATTCCCCAGGATTTCCTCGGTACGGCGGACAATGAACACCGGCTGGCCGCGCCACTCAGCAATCATCTGCTGGCCTGGCTCGATCTTGCTGACATTCACTTTCACCGGTGCACCGGCAGCTTTCGCTTTGGCACTGGGAAACCATGACCCCACGAACGGGACCGCAGCCCCCACCGCCCCTGCAGCACCCACCACGGATGTGGCTGCAACCAGGAAGCGACGCCGGCCTGCATTCACGCCGTCATTGCTCATTCAGTCCTCTCCCATCAGCTTTGTGGCCTGTTAAATCAGGCATCTACTAAATAAAACTATGTACTTATAAAAATTTTGCCGAATGGTAATGAAAACCCCCAATTCTGACAAGGTAATTACCCGGAGGGCTGGCCCTCAAGCCTTGTAGTATAGGGGGTCTACGGATGTGGCAAGTTGTCACAGCGCAATTCTTCAACAAATCGCAGGCATAAAAAAACGCCCGGTTCCATGAGGAAGCGGGCGTTCTTTTTGAACGTGGAAGCGGAATTAACGCTTCGAGTACTGCGGACGCTTACGCGCTTTACGCAGACCGACTTTCTTACGTTCAACTTCACGGGCGTCACGAGTGACGTAACCGGCTTTGCGCAGGGCGCTGCGCAGAGACTCGTCGTAGTCCATCAGGGCGCGGGTGATGCCGTGGCGGATTGCGCCAGCTTGACCACTCACACCACCGCCGATCACGGTGACGTACACGTCGAACTTCTCGACGGTTTCGGTCAGCTCCAGCGGCTGACGAACTACCATGCGGGCAGTTTCGCGGCCGAAGAAGGTGTCCAGCGAACGGTTGTTGATGGAGATGTTACCAGTGCCCGGACGCAGGAAAACGCGTGCGGTTGCGGTCTTGCGACGGCCAGTGCCGTAGTTTTGAGTCGCCGACATAATGAACTATTCCGTTAAATCTTCAGTTCTTGGGGCTGCTGAGCAGTATGAGGGTGAGCAGCGCCCGCATAGACTTTCAGCTTACGGTACATGTCGCGACCCAGCGGGTTCTTAGGCAGCATGCCTTTTACCGCGGTCTCGATCACGCGCTCAGGGGCCTTGGCGATCAGCTTTTCAAAGTTGATCGACTTGATGCCGCCCGGGAAACCGGAGTGGGAGTAGTACATTTTGTCGCTGGTTTTGGCGCCAGTCACACGAACCTGCTCGGCGTTGATCACGACGATGTAGTCGCCGGTGTCAACGTGAGGGGTGTACTCAGGCTTGTGCTTGCCACGCAGGCGGCTCGCGATTTCGGTGGCCAGACGACCCAGGGTCTGACCAGCAGCGTCGACGACAAACCAGTCGCGCTTTACTGTTTCCGGTTTAGCAGTAAAAGTTTTCATTCTTTATAGCCTCAGGGGCCGCCCGTAAATAAGACGGCGGATCTTACTGAATAGTGCGTACTTTGACAAGTCAAAGGCAGCCGGATACAGACGCTTTCGGGGGCTCGGGTCGGCGCGTCCGTTCAACGGCAAGATTCTTCGGCGGCGGCGCATCACTTCCACTGCAGAAAGAGGTCGGCAATTATCCAGATTGCGAAAAAAAATTCAACCTGCTTTTATGGCTCCTTTGCCCAAGGAGCACCCGATGGACTATCGCCAGCTAGGCCGCACCGACCTGAACGTGAGCGCAATCTGCCTCGGCACCATGACCTGGGGCGAGCAGAACACCGAAGCCGAAGCCTTCGCCCAGATCGAACGGGCCAAGTGCGCCGGGATCAATTTCATCGACACCGCCGAGATGTACCCGGTGCCGCCCAAGGCCGACACCTACGCCACCACCGAGTGCTACATCGGCAATTACTTCAAGACGCGCGGCGACCGCGCCGACTGGATCCTGGCGAGCAAGATCGCCGGCCCCGGCAACACCATCGACTACATCCGCGACAAGAACCTGCGCCACAACCGCCGGCACATCACCGAGGCGGTGAACGCCAGCCTCGAACGCCTGCAGACCGACTACATCGACCTCTACCAGCTGCACTGGCCGGAGCGCAGCACCAACTTCTTCGGCCAGCTCGGCTACAAGCACAAGACCGAAGCCAACCTCACGCCGCTGGAAGACACCCTGGAGGCGCTCGACGAACAGGTGCGCGCCGGCAAGATCCGCCACATCGGCCTGTCCAACGAAACCCCGTGGGGCACCATGCGTTTCCTGGCCCTGGCCGAAGCCCGGGGCTGGCCGCGCGCCGTGTCGATCCAGAACCCCTACAACCTGCTCAACCGCAGCTTCGAGGTGGGCCTGGCGGAAATCGCCATCCGCGAACAGTGCGGCCTGCTGGCCTATTCGCCGCTGGCGTTCGGCTTCCTGTCGGGCAAGTACGAAGGCGGCGCACGCCCGCCGAAGGGCCGCCTGAGCCTCTACAGCCGCTTCAGCCGCTATTTCAACCCGCAATCGGAAGCGGCCTGCAGCCGCTACGTGGCCCTGGCCCGCGAGCACGGGCTGGATCCGGCGCAGATGGCCCTTGCCTTCGTCAATCAGCAGCCGTTCGTCACCAGCAACATCATCGGCGCCACGACGCTGGAGCAACTGGACAGCAACATCGCCAGCTTCGACCTGAAGCTGTCCGACGAAGTGCTGGAAGGGATCGAGGCAATCCACAAGGACCATCCGAACCCGGCGCCTTGACCGGCAGATGAACCGCCATCGCGGGCAAACCCGCTCCCACAGGGAACTGCATTCCAATGCGGGAGCAACTGCCTTGTCCTGAACTGGCGCCATCGCCAGCAGGCTGGCTCCCACAGTGTTGCGGGCAACACCGACCACTGTGGGAGCGGGCTTGCCCGCGATGACGATCCGGCAGTCGCCTTACATTCAAAGCGAACGCGCAATGATCTCCTTCATGATTTCGTTGGTGCCGGCATAGATCCGCTGCACCCGCGCGTCCGCCCATGCCCGGGCCACCGGGTATTCCCACATGAAGCCGTAACCGCCATGCAGCTGCACGCACTCGTCGAGCACCTTGCATTGCAGGTCCGTGCCCCAGTACTTGGCCATCGCCGCCGTCGGCACGTCGAGCTTGCCCTGCAGGTGCAGTTCCAGGCAGCGGTCGACGAACACCCGGCCGATCTGGATCTCGGTGGCCATCTCGGCCAGCTTGAAGCGGGTGTTCTGAAAGTCGGCGATCGACTTGCCGAACGCCTTGCGGTCACGGGTGTAGTCCAGCGTCCATTGCAGCGCCGCCTCGGCCGACGCCAGCCCGCCGATGGCCACCGTCAGGCGTTCCTGCGGCAACTCCTGCATCAGGTAGGCGAACCCGGCGCCCGCCTGCCCCAGCAGGTTTTCCTTCGGCACGCGCACGTCCTGGAAGAACAGTTCGGAGGTGTCCTGGGCCTTCATGCCGACCTTCTCCAGGCGCTTGCCCTTGTCGAAGCCCGGCGTGCCGGCCTCCACCAGAAACAGGCTGGTGCCCTTGGCCCCGGCCTTCGGGTCGGTCTTGGCGACGACGATCACCAGATCCGCGAGATAGCCGTTGGTGATGAAGGTCTTCGAGCCGTTGATCACGTACTCGTCGCCGTCCAGCACCGCGGTGGTCTTGACCCCTTGCAGGTCGGAACCCGCCCCCGGCTCGGTCATGGCGATGGCGCTGACCATTTCGCCGGAGACCAGCTTCGGCAGGTATTTCTGCTTCAGCGCCTCGCTGCCGTAATGCAGGATGTAGGGCGCGACGATGTCCGAATGCAACGAGAACCCGATGCCGGTCAGCCCCAGCCGACCGACCTCTTCGATCACCACCGCACTGTAGAGGAAGTCCGCCCCCAGCCCGCCGTACGCCTCCGGCAGGTGCGAGCACAGCATCCCCGCCTCCCCCGCCTTGTTCCACAGATTGCGGTCGATGTAGCCTTGCTTCTCCCACTGTCCATGGAACGGCACGGCCTCTTTCTGGAGGAACGTACGCACGCTGTCGCGGAACAGTTCGTGCTCGGGACTGAACAGGGTTCTGGGGATCATGCGGCACCTTTTTCTTTATTGTTGAAAGGATCGAGCCTTCAGAGACTAAGCCCCGCTCCCGATACAGGACACTGGACACATCCGACAAAAAATAAGACGATCCAGCCGTCTGATGACCACTTTCCCTTATAAAAACAAAAGTTGAATTATGTCTAAGCAAGTCTCCACGCCCTTGCGGCGCGTCAGCATCCTGGCGATCGACCGGGTTTTCGCCTCCACCCTCATGCAAGCCAAGGACTTCTTCCACCTGGCCAGCCTGCGCTACGGCAAACAACTGGGCCACGGCCTGACGCCGGCGTTCGAAACCCGCCTGGTCAGCCCCGACGGCAAACCGGTGAACAGCTTCAGCGACGTGATCATGCCGGTGGACGGCGGCCTGGAGAACACCGACGTCATCATCCTCCCGGCGTTCTGGGACGACTTCGAGACCCTGTGCAAACGCTACCCGCAGGTGCTGCCGTGGCTGCGCGAACAGCACGCCCGCGGCGCGGTGCTCTGCGGCGAGGCGACCGGGGTGTTCTGGCTGGCGGAGGCCGGTTTGCTCAACGGCAAGGAAGCGACCACCTACTGGCGTTTCTTCAACGCGTTCGCCGAGCGGTTCCCGCAGGTCTACCTCAACCAGGACAAGCACCTGACCGACGCCGACAACCTGTACTGCGCCGGCGGCACCACCTCGGCCTGCGACCTCTACATCTACCTGATCGAGCGCTTCTGCGGCGCCAACGTGGCGCAGGCCGTGGCCCGGGACATCCTCTATGAAGTGCAGCGCAGCTACTCGCCGGGCCGCATCGGCTTCGGCGGCCAGAAGCTGCACCAGGACGTGATCATCCTGCAGATCCAGCACTGGCTCGAAGAGCATTTCGCCGACAAGTTCCGCTTCGAGGACGTGGCCCGCGAGCATGGCATGAGCATCCGCAACTTCATGCGCCGCTTTCAGACCGCCACCGGCGACAAGCCCCTGCATTACCTGCAGCGGCTGCGCATCGAGACCGCCAAGGGGCTGCTGTCCGGCAGCCGCAAGAGCATCAAGACCATCAGCTACGAAGTCGGCTACGACGACGCGAGTTTCTTCGCAAGGTTGTTCCGCCAGCACACCGAGCTGTCGCCGAACCAATACCGGCAGCAGTTCCAGCAGGCGGCCTGACCTCGCAGGTCAGCACAACATGTGGGAGCGGGCTTGCCCGCGAAGAGGGAGTGTCAGCGAAGAAACCATCGACTGACACGACGCCTTCGCGGGCAAGCCCGCTCCCACAGGGTACGCGGTGACTTCGAATACAAAAAAGGGCCTGCGATTGCAGGCCCTTTTCATGTTCCGGATCGCGTTACGGCTTGTGCGCCCGCGCGAGGAATTCGTGCGACTGCATCTCCAGCAGACGGCTCAGCGTGCGCTGGAACTCGAACGTCAGGCGCCCGCCGGTGTACAGGTCCTTCAGCTCCACCTCGGCGGAGATGATGAGCTTGACGTTGCGGTCGTAGAACTCGTCGACCATGTTGATGAAGCGGCGGGCGATGTCGTCGGTGGTGACGCTCATCTGCTCCACGCCGCTGAGCAGCACGGCATGGAAGATCTTGCCCAGTTCGATGTAGTCGTTCTGGCTGCGCGGGCCGTCGCACAGTTCGCGAAAGTCGAACCAGGCCACGTCGTCGCAGGTGCGCAGCGCACGGATTTCGCGGTTTTCGATGATCAGCACATCGTTTTCCACCGCGGCGGTGCATTCCGGGGTCAGCGCACGGAAGCTCTTGCGCAGGCTTTCGTGGGCGGCCTCGTCCAGCGGGTAGTGGAACAGTTCCGCCTGTTCGAGGTGGCGCAGGCGGTAGTCGACGCCGCTGTCGACGTTGACGATCTCGGTGTTCTGCTTGATCAGCGCGATGGCCGGCAGGAAGCGCGCGCGCTGCAGGCCGTCCTTGTACAGGCCGTCCGGCACGATGTTCGAGGTGGCGACCAGGGACACGCCGTTCTTGAACAGCTCTTCCATCAGGGTGCCGAGGATCATGGCGTCGGTGATGTCGGAGACGAAGAACTCATCGAAGCAGATCACTCGCGATTCGGCGGCGAAGCGCTTGGCGATGATGGTCAGCGGGTTCTTCTCGCCGCCCAGGGTCTTCATCTCTTCGTGCACGCGCTTCATGAAGCGGTGGAAGTGGGTGCGGGTCTTTTCCTTGAACGGCAGCGCCTCGAAGAAGGTGTCCACCAGGTACGTCTTGCCGCGGCCCACGCCGCCCCAGAAGTACAGCCCCTTGACCGGTGCCTGATCCTTCTTGCCGAACAGTTTGCCCAGCAGGCCCGGCTTGTTCTGCTCGGCGGCGATCAGATCGTCGTACAGCCGCTGCAGATGACGCACGGCGGTTTCCTGGGCGGCGTCATGGAAAAAGTCCGGACGTTTCAGATCAGCTTGATATCGTTCTAGGGGCGTCATAATTCGTTAGCAAGGCAACAAAAACGGGCCGACACTGTAGCGACGGCCCCGGGGAATGGCAATCGGCCCTTGGTCGGGCCGAACCGTTGTTTATTCCTGAACCGGCGTCAGCGCGATCCGCAGCGCCTCGACCGCCGCATCCCGCGCAGCGGCGTCGGCGAACGCCGGGCTGTCGCCGACGCACTCACCTTCCAGCCACACGCTGAACGCCAGGCCTTCGCTGCGCACATCCAGCGCCTGACCCGATTGCAGTTGCTTGGTCACCTGGCCCGCCGCCTTGCCGTCGGCGAAATTGCGCGACAGCAGCAGTTGCTCGCCGTCCGCTGCCAGCAGACGGAAGCGGAAGCTGCCGTCGTCCTCGCGAAAACTGACGAACCGTGCGGCTTTGGCGGCTTTCTTCTTGGTGGTCGCGGCCGCTTGCGCCTGATTGACGAACGAACGCAGGCCGACGGCCTCGCGCAGTTCGTTGAGGAACGGCGTGGCCACCGCACGGGCCTTTTTCGCGCCGTGCTGCAGGATGTCTTCCAGATCCGCCGGACGCTCGATCAACTGGTGATAGCGCTCGCGGGACTCGCCCAACTGGCCGTCGAGCAACTGGAACAGGCGGCTCTTCGCCTCACCCCAGCCCAACCCCTGCAGCAGGTCGCTGCGGAACTCGTCGGCCTGCGCCGGGGTGGCGAACGCCTGGAACAGGGTGAACAGGTGCGAGTTGTCCGGATCCTTCGCCTCGCCCGGCGCCCGGGAGTCGGTGACGATCCGCGAGATCGCATCCTTCATGTCCTTGGCGCTGGAGAACAGCGGGATGGTGTTGTCGTAGCTCTTGGACATCTTGCGGCCGTCGAGGCCCGGCAGCGTGGCGACACTTTCCTCGATCTGCGCCTCGGGCAGGGTGAAGAACTCCTTGCCCTGGCCGAACAGGTGGTTGAAGCGCTGGCCGATGTCACGGGCCATTTCGACGTGCTGGATCTGGTCGCGTCCGACCGGCACCTTGTGCGCGTTGAACATCAGGATGTCGGCGGCCATCAGCACCGGATAGCTGTACAGCCCCATGGTGACGCCGGCGTCCGGGTCTTCGCCGGCCTCGACGTTCTTGTCCACCGACGCCTTGTAGGCATGGGCGCGGTTGAGCAGGCCCTTGGCGGCGACGCAGGTCAGCAGCCAGGTCAGCTCGGGGATTTCCGGGATGTCGGACTGGCGATAGAACGTCACGCGGTCCACATCCAGGCCGCCGGCCAGCCAGGTCGCGGCGATCTCCAGGCGCGAACGCTGGATGCGCAGCGGGTCGTCGCACTTGATCAGGGCGTGATAGTCGGCCAGGAAGTAGAACGAATCGGCGTTCGTGTCACGGCTGGCGACGATCGCCGGGCGGATGGCGCCGGCATAGTTGCCCAGGTGCGGCGTGCCGGTGGTGGTGATGCCGGTGAGGATGCGGGTACGGTTCGTCATGGGTAATCGCTTGTCAGACTGCAATCAATTCGAGAGACGCGGCAGGATCAGATCCTTGAGATCGGTCAGCTTGCCATGAAAAAAGTGTCCGCATTCTGCCACTTTCAGCAGCTCATGGGGGCGCTGGAGTTTGCCGGACCATTCGTAGACCAGCTGCGGATCGATCACTTCGTCGGTTTCCGGCTGAATCACCGTCAGTTCGCCTTGATGCGGCAGCAGATCCTGCTCGCCCAGGCGCATCACCGCCGGCGCGACCATGAACAAGTGCTTGAGCGTCACGCCCTGGGCCTCAAGGCGCCCGCCGAGGCTGGCCGCCACGAACCCGCCGAAGGAAAAGCCGAACAGGGTCAGCGGCAGCTCCGGGTGCTTTTCCCGCAGCCAGGCGGCAGCGGCCCAGGCGTCGTCGACCTCGCCGCTGCCCATGTCGTGGCTGCCTTCGCTGGCGCCGACGCCACGGTAGTTGAAGCGCAGGGTGATCAGGCCGGCGTCGCGCGCGGTGCGCTGCAGGGTCGAGACGACCTTGTTGAGCATCGTGCCGCCCTGCACCGGGTTCGGGTGGCAGATCAGCGCGATGCCGCGCGGCTGTTCGTTGTCCAGGTACAGGGCTTCAAGTTGACCGACAGGGCCGGCAATCGCTACAGGGGTTTCACGCATCAGCAAGGAAGGAACTCCGTGACCTCGGATCGGGTCGACTCGTCTAGCAAATTGTCTGTGCCGATCTATTGCGAGTGAATCGCGGTATACAGCGCAGGTTCGAGCCGTTAACGTAAAGCAAAGCCGTTTATAGAGGAAGGACTCGTGGAACACTCGCTCTTAGTTTGGTTGTTGCCGACTCTTGCCCTGGTTGTGGGTGTAGCCATCGGTTTCCTGATCGCTCGCGTTGCGCCGAACGCCGCGCCGAGCCGCACGCAGCGTCAGCTGGATGACATCCAGGAACGTTTCGACAGTTATCAGAACGAAGTGGTGACCCACTTCAACAGCACCGCGAACCTGGTCAAGAAGCTGACCCAAAGCTACCAGGAAGTGCAGGATCACCTGGCCGAAGGCGCCAACCGCCTGGCCCTGGACGAACAGACCCGCCAACGCCTGCTGGCTTCGCTGCACGCCGAAGCGAGCCAGGCGCCACGGGAACGCCTGACCCCGCCACGGGACCAGGAGCCGCCGCGGGACTACGCGCCGAAGGCGCCGAACTCGCCGGGCATGCTCGACGAGCATTACGGTCTGAAGAAGTAAGCGGCCTCCGCTCCAAGCGAAAAGCCCCCGGACATGCGAGTGTCCGGGGGCTTTTTTGTGTCTGGCGTCTTCGGTGTCGGTCACGACCCCATCGCCAGCAGGCTGGCTCCCGCCGATGCAGCGCATACCTGTCGGACCGGCAACCGCACTCCCCTGAGGGAACCAGCCTGCTGGCGATGAGGCCATGGCCGGCCACACAAAAAAATGCCCGATCACCAGGATCGGGCATTTTTCATTCGGCCGTCGGGTTACGGATACTGCTGAACCGTGCCCGGCTGCTGCTGACCCCCGTACTGCTGACCCGGAATCGCCTTCAGGTTGACCTCGACCCGGCGGTTCTGCGCCCGGCCGTTGACGTCGCCATTGCTGGCGATCGGGTTGTCCGGGCCGGCGCCCCGGGCCGACAGGTTGGCGCCGCTGACGCCTTGCGACGTCAGGTAGGTCGCCACGCTCTGCGCACGGCGCTGGGACAGGTCCATGTTGTGCTGGCGGCTGCCGGTGCTGTCGGTGTAGCCGACGATCTCGATCTGGTTCTGGTTGAACTCCTTCAGGGAGCTGGCCAGGTTGTTGAGCGGCTGATAGAAGCTGGAGGCGATGTTCGCCGAATCGGTGGCGAAGGTGATGTTGCCCGGCATGATCAGCTTGATCTGATCGCCCTGGCGCTGCACCTCGACGCCGGTGTTGGCCATGCTGGCGCGCAGTTTCTTCTCTTGCTGGTCGGCGTAGTAGCCGTAACCGGCCGCCGAGGCGCCGACCACGGCGGCGCCGATCAGGGCACCCTTGCCGCGGTTGTTGTGGTCGATCGCCGCACCGGCCAGGGCGCCGGCCAGGGCACCGAGGCCGCCGTACTTGGCGGTCTTGCTCATGCCCTGGGAGCCGCCGTCGGCCTGGCCCTGGTTGTCGTACGGGTTGGGCGAGGCGCAGCCGGACAAAACGGCCACGGCGGTGGCGACAATGATCAAACGACGGGTGGTGAACATGGAGTGCTCCTACATTTGCATTCTGTTGTGCAGCGGCCATTGGCAAAAGACCCGTGCGGGCGTTGGATCATGGCAATGGGCAAAAATTCCGCCGTGCACTCATGACAAAATGTTTAGGCGCGCACGAAGGGGTTTTCACGCATCTCGTCGCCCAGCCGGGTGTCCGGGCCATGTCCCGCCACCACGGTGGCGTCTTCGTCCAGGGTGTACAGCCGCTGCTTGATCGATCGCACGATGGTCGCCTGATCGCCGCCCCACAAGTCCGTGCGTCCCACTCCGCGACGGAACAGCGTGTCGCCGGCAATCAACAGCTTAGCCTCGGAAAACCAGAAGCTCATGGAACCTGGCGTATGCCCCGGCGTGTGCAGCGCGACGCCGCAGCCGCAGGCCAGCTCTTCGTCGTCCTCGAGCCAGCGGTCCGGCGACGGCACCGGGGTGTACGGCACGCCGAACATCTGGCATTGCATCTCCAGGTTGTCCCACAGGAACTGGTCGTCCTTGTGCAGGTGCAGGGTGGCGCCGGTCTTTTCCTTCATCTGGCCGGACGCCAGGAAGTGATCGAGATGGGCATGGGTGTGGATGATGCTGACCACCTTCAGCCCCAAGGCGTCGAGGCGCGCCATGATCCGGTCCGGATTGCCGCCGGGGTCGACGACGATGGCCTTTTTCGTGATCGGATCGCCGATGATCGTGCAGTTGCATTGCAGCGGGCCGACAGGAAAGGTTTCGCGGATGAGTTGGGGCTTGATGGCGGTCATGGGAAGTCCTGTGTGTTCGTGGGCCTGCCGGGCGCGACGCACGGTCGGCAATGGCGCTCAGGATTCTACGCCACCGGCCGATAGAGAACCTCCGGTCAGATTTTTGGCGCCATGAATAAAAAAATAGTGGCCAATTGATGCCAGTCGCCCGGTTTCTAATGCAAAATTGCACTTTGTAGCGGCCACATTTTCAGGAAGGGCCGCAGCCTACTCAGGAAATCCGCATGCCCCGCCCTACTGGTTACACCGATGCTACGTTCGCCTCGCTGACTGGCGTCAAACCCGTCGACAGTCTCATTTCCGGCTACAAATGGGAAAGCACCAAGTGGTGGTCGCCAACAGCCGTAACCAGTCTGACGTACAGTTTCATTGTGCCGGGCACTTCCGTCTTCGCCCCCAACTACAGCCCCGACAACGAGCCCAAGGCCGCCTATGCGCTGACCGACGCGCAAAAGACGGCGGTGACCGCAGCGCTGGGCGCCTGGTCCGCCGTGGCCAACATCACGTTCCAATTGACGGGCGAATCGTCGACAAGCGTGGGCGACCTGCGCTTCGGCGGCTACACGCTGCTGGACAGCGGCTCCGCAGCTTGGGCCTACACGCCGTACGAAACCCCCAACGCCGGCGACGTCTGGATCGGCCCGAACACCAATGAGCCATCGCCCGACAAAGGCACCTACGATTTCATGACGTTCGTCCATGAGATCGGCCATGCGATCGGCCTCAAGCATTCGTTCGCCCCGTCGGTTTACAACAGCATCACGCTTGATCCGCAGCTCGATGACGCGGGCTTCACGATCATGAGCTACAACAACAACTATTCCTATCTGCCGACCACCCCCATGGTGCTCGACATTCTGGCGATCCAGAGCCTGTACGGCGCCAATACCCAATGGGCGACCGGCAACAACGTCTACTCCTGGGCACCGACGCAGTCCGTGTTCGAAACCATCTGGGACGCCGGCGGCATCGACACGATCGATGCCAGCAACCAATTGGCGGCCGTCAGCATCAACCTCAACGAAGGCCAGTACAGCAAGATCGGCAAGGCCTTCACCGATCAGGCGGGCAACACCTTCAACCAAGGGCTGGCCATTGCCTTCGGCGCGAAGATCGAAAACGCCACCGGCTCGGCATTCAACGACACCCTGACCGGCAATGCCCTGGACAACACCCTCAACGGCGGCGCCGGCGCGGACATCATGGAAGGCGGCGCCGGCAACGACAGCTATGTCGTCGACAACATCGGCGATGTGGTCATCGAGCAGGGCCCTTCGGCCAGCGACGTCGATTCGGTGTACTCCTACATCGACTACACCCTGGGCGCCAACCTTGAGAACCTCAACCTGGTCGGCAGCGCCCTCAACGCCACCGGCAACTCGCTGAACAACATCCTCCGGGGCACCGGCGGCAACAACGTGCTGGACGGCGGCGCCGGCGCCGACCTGATGATCGGCGGCCTGGGCAACGACATTTACATCGTCGACAACGTCGGCGACGTGGTCAGCGAGACCAGCACCCTGGCCAGCGAGATCGACACCGTCCGCGCCTCCGTGAACTACACCCTCAGCGCCAACGTCGAGAACCTCACCCTGACCGGCACCGGCAACATCTACGGCATCGGCAACGCGCTGAACAACGTCATCATCGGCAACGACGGCGACAACCAACTGGTCGGCGGCGCGGGCCTGGACACCCTGATCGGCGGCAAGGGCAACGACGCCTACGGTATCGACCAGGTCGGCGAGCTCGCCCTGGTCCAGGAACTGGCCAACGAAGGCACCGACCGCCTGGAGATCTCGTTCAACGCAAGCGCCCAGAGCACCATCGACCTGGGCCTGGCCAACCTGCAGAACGTCGAGAACGTCGCCCTCGTCGGCGCCGGCGACTTCTCCGTCTTCGGCAACGCCCAGAACAACACCCTGATCGGCAATACCGGCAACAACACCCTCAACGGCGGCGCCGGCGCGGACACCCTGATCGGCGGCGCCGGCAGCGACAGCTACGTCATCGACAACGTCGGCGACGTGATCATCGAGCAAGGTCCGTCGGCCACCGACGTCGATTCGGTGTACTCCTACATCGACTACACCCTGGGCGCCAACCTCGAGAACCTCAACCTGGTCGGCGGCGCCCTCAACGCCACCGGCAACGCCCTGAACAACGTCCTGCGGGGCAACGACAACGACAACCGCCTGATCGGCGGCGCCGGCCTGGACATCATGATCGGCGGCAAGGGCAACGACACCTACGGCCTCGACCAGGCCGGCGAGCTCGCCCTCGTCCAGGAACTGGCCAACGAAGGCACCGACCGCCTGGAGATCTCGTACAGCGCGACCGCCCAGAGCAGCACCGTCGACCTGGGCCTGGCCAACCTGCAGAACGTCGAGGACGTCACCCTCCTCGGCGCCGGCGACTTCACCGTCTACGGCAACGCCCTGAGCAACACCCTGATCGGCAACAGCGGCAACAACACCCTCAACGGCGGCGCCGGCGCGGACACCCTGATCGGCGGCGCCGGCAGCGACAGCTACGTCATCGACAACGTCGGCGACGTGATCATCGAGCAGGGCCCGTCGGCCAGCGACGTCGATTCGGTGTACTCCTACATCGACTACACCCTGGGCGCCAACCTCGAGAACCTCAACCTGGTCGGCAGCGCCCTCAACGCCACCGGCAACTCGCTGAACAACACCCTCAGGGGCACCGACGGCAACAACGTGCTGGACGGCGGCGCCGGCGCCGACATCATGATCGGCGGACTGGGCAACGACACCTACATCGTCGACAACGTCGGCGACGTGGTCAGCGAGACCAGCACCCTGGCCAGCGAGATCGACACCGTCCGCGCCTCCGTGAACTACACCCTCAGCGCCAACGTCGAGAACCTCACCCTGACCGGCACCGGCAACATCTACGGCATCGGCAACGAGCTGAACAACGTCATCATCGGCAACGACGGCGACAACCAGCTGGTCGGCGGCGCGGGCGTGGACACCCTGATCGGCGGCAAGGGCAACGACGCCTACGGTATCGACCAGGTCGGCGAGCTCGCCCTGGTCCAGGAACTGGCCAACGAAGGCACCGACCGCCTGGAGATCTCGTTCAACGCGACCGCCCAGAGCACCATCGACCTGAACCAGAGCAACCTGCAGAATTTCGAAGACGTCGCCATCATCGGCGCCGGCGACTTCTCCCTCTTCGGCAACGCCCAGAACAACACCCTGATCGGCAACGCCGGCAACAACACCCTCAACGGCGGCGCCGGCGCGGACACCCTGATCGGCGGCGCCGGCAGCGACAGCTACGTCATCGACAATGTCGGCGACGTGATCATCGAGCAGGGCCCCTCGACCACCGACGTCGATTCGGTGTACTCCTACATCGACTACACCCTGGGCGCCAACCTGGAGAACCTCAACCTGGTCGGCGCCGCCGTCAAGGCCACCGGCAACTCGCTGAACAACGTTCTGCGGGGCAACGCGGGCAACAACGTGCTGGACGGCGGTGCAGGCGCAGACACCCTGTTCGGCGATGCCGGGGCGGACACGTTCGTGTTCCGTGCCGTCAATGAAATGGGGATCGGCGCCAACCGAGACGTGATCAGCGACTTCAGCAGCCTGCAAGGCGACAAGATCGACCTGACCCAGTTCGATGCCAACCTGCTGCAGAGCGGCATGAACGGCTTCACGTTCATCGGCGCCAACGCCTTCACCGGCGCCGGTCAACTGCGCTTCGTCGATCACGTGCTGTCGGGCAACGTCAGCGGCAACGCCGGCGCCGATTTCGAGATCATGCTGGTCGGCGTCAACAGCTTCAGCGCCAACGATCTGGTGTCCTGATCGCCTCGCGGCTGTGACTGAACGAAAAACGCCCCGACCGGTTCGGGGCGTTTTTCATTGGGGGGACTGCGCTGGACCGCTCAGGCCAGCACACCCAACGCCTTGGCCCGCGCCACGGCCTGGGTGCGCCGCTCCACGCCCAGCTTGCTGTTGATGTGGCTGGCATGGGTCTTGACCGTGTGCAGCGAAATGAACAGCTGTTCGCTGATTTCCTGGTTCGAGCAACCTTGGGCGATCAGCCGCAGCACCGCCAACTCGCGGGAACTCAACAGCTCGGCCGCCGGAGCCTCCAACGCCGCACGCGCAGGGGCCGGCGGGAACAGCTCCAGCAATTGCCGGCCCAGCGGGCTTCCGGTCAGTTGGCTGCGCAACCAGTCCGGGTGCTCGTCGAACAGTTGTCCGAACGGCTGCAGCACACCGCCGGCGGCCGCTTCGAGGGCCTGGCTCAAGGCCTTGCGCGCTTCAGGCTCCCGCCCGCCGCCCAGCAGCACGGCGACCTTCTGCGTCAACGCCATCACGCTGAGCAGCTGCCGCCCGGTTTGCTGGCCGTTTTCCAGCAACACGTTCAGCCGGCCTTCGGCGAGCATCGGCTGCCCTTGAATCACATCCAGCAAGGCCTGCTGCAATTCGACATGCAACGGCAACTGCGGATGGAACTCCGGCGGCGCCGCGGCGCGTTCGCCTGTGTAGGTCTGCCCCAGGCGCGCCAGCCAGGCCTCGGCCAGGTCGGTGCGCCCCTGCGCCAGCCACAGTTCGCATTTGACCAGGGTGATCATCGCCAGGTAATAGATCGGCGGAACGTCCCAGATGTGCATCAGCCGCTCGGCTTCGGCCAACTCGGCGAAGGCCTTGGCGAATTCGCCGCCGCTGCCCTCCAGCCGGGCGATCACACAGTGGCCGATCAGCACGCTGATGTCGCGGCAGGCCCGCGCCTCGCTCAGGCCGGCCTGCAGCCGTGCCCGCGCCGCCCGGGGTTGCAGGCGCATGGCCAACAGAAAACCTTCGTACAGCGTCAGCCGGGCCCGCACGGCGTACAGGCGCTGCGTCGACAGCCCGCGCAGGCGCTCAAGCCCCTGGTGCACTTCATCGAGCGCCCGCAGGATTTCCCCCCGGGCCTGCAGCACCCGCGCCCGGTCATAGTGGGTCAGGGCCTCGAACAACGGATTGCCGACCCGCTGCGCCAGCTCCAGGGACTCGCGGTTCAGGCGCCGGGCCTGCCAGAGGTCGCCGTCGGCGATCGCCAGGTTGGACAGGGTCGAGAGGCACATCAGCCGTTGCCCGTAGCGCTTTTCAGGAAGGCTCTCCAACGCTTCGCTGCAGTATTGGCGTGTCAGCTCGCGCCGGCCGCGGCCCCGGGCGATGATCCCGCTCAACGCCAGCCATTGCGCCAGCATGGATTTCTGGGCGGTGGCCGACGGTGCCGGCAGGAAGCGGCTGAGGTGGCTGGCCAGTTCCTCGGCGGCATCGAGCTGGCAAGCCAGGCCCAAGGCCCAGCTGTACAGCACGATCAACCGCGGCGTGCTGATCAGCAGGCTGTCGGGCAGGTCCATCTTCCAGCGCAGCAGCATGCCGACGTTCTGCTCGGCCAGCAGTTGCTCCTCGGACAGGTTCTGCACCAGGTTCGCCGCCACGTCCAGGTGCCCGGCGCGCAGGGCCTGCTCCACCGCCTCGTCCAAGAGGCCCTGGGCGTTGAACCAGCGGCAGGCGCGCAGGTGCAAGGTGGCCGGCGGCACCATGGCATGGGCGGCAGGCCGGCTGCGCAACAGGTCGGAAAACAGGTGATGGTAACGGTACCAGTGGCCGTGCTCATCCAGCGGCACCAGGAACACCTGATGCGCCAGCAGGTAGCGCAGGATCTCGGCGCTGTCATGGGCTTCGCGCACGGCATCGCACAGCTCGCTGCAGAAGCGCTCCTGCGGCGCGGTGTCGAAGAGGAAAGCCTGCACGTCCGCCGGCAGGCAGTCGATCACCTCCTCCAGCAGGTAGTCGCGGATCAGCCCTTCCCCGCCGTTCAAGGCCTGCGGCAGCGCCGCTTCGTTGCCGGCCCCGGCCGCCGCCAGCAGCCAGAAACGCAAGCCGGCGACCCACCCTTCGCTGCGCTGGATCAGGTTCTCCACCGCCTCGCCGCGCAAGGCGCTGCTGTGGCGGTCGAGCAAGGCCAGCGCCTCGTCGCGGGTCAGGCGCAGATCCTGTTCGTTGAGTTCCAGCAGTTGCCGCGACAGGCGCAGGCGCGCCAGGTGCCAGTCCGGCCGCTGGCGGCTGGTGACCATGACCAGCAGGCCGTCGGGCAAATGGTTGAGGAAAAATTGCAGGCAACGGTCGAGCACCGGCCCCTGGGCAAGGTGGTAATCGTCGAGCACCAGCAGCAGCGGCGCCGAAGGATCGAGCTGCAGCGCCAGTTCGTCGAGCAGGCCGTCCAGCCACTCTTCGAAGGCGAACGGCTGATGACGCTGACGCATTTTCAGCAGCCCCAGCGCCCGGCTGCCCAACTGCGGGAAAAAGTCCTGCAGGCCTTCAAGCAGGCGTTCGAGGAAACGCCCCGGATCGCTGTCCCGCGGGCTCAGGCCCAGCCACAGGCTCTGCCAGTGCGCCGGCAGGCTCTGGCAGAACTCCACCGCCAGCGAACTCTTGCCGAAACCGGCCGGGGCGCTGACCAGCAACAGCCGCCCGCCGAGGCCGGCGCGCAGGCGCTCGCACAGGCGCGGGCGCAACACATGGCCGTCAGGCAGCGGCGGACGGAAGAAACGGCCGTCCAGTGCCGCGACGGCAACGCTTGCAGGACCCGGTAGCGGGGACAGATCAGTCATGGCCGGCTCTTGTTCGAATGGCTGTTGGCGGCGTGGCAGATGTCCGCAGACTAGCCGTAAACGAAGAGGGATTGAAGGCGGTTGCTACAAATGGCTACAAAAAGGCTACGGAAAAAGCCACAGGCAAAAAAAAACGCCCCGAACCGGTCGGGGCGTTTCCACGAGGATGCGGCCTCGTTTGCAGCGGTTTAGCGGATGCCGTCCTGACGCAGCGCGTTCGGCGTGAAGTCGGCGGTGGTGGCGGTGAAGCCGAAGTCATACGCCGACTTCTCTTCGTTCTTCATGCCCAGCGCCAGGTAGCGGCCGGACTGCAGGTCGTAGAGGGTCTCCAGGGTGTACCACGGCACCTGGACGTTGTAGTAGTTCTGCGAATGGGCCTCGGCCACGCGCCACAGCTGGTTGCGGCCGTCGTAGTGGTCGATCACCGCCGCCTGCCAGGTGTCTTCGTCGATGAAGAAGTCACGTTTGGCGTAGATGTGGCGCTGGCCTTCCTTCAGGGTCGCGACCACATGCCAGACGCGGCGCAGCTCGTAGCGGGCCAGATCCTGGTTGATGTGGCCGGCCTTGATGATGTCGGCGTACTTGAGCTTCGGATCGTCGAGCTTGTAGCTGTCGGAGGCGATGTACATCTCTTTCTTGCCTTCGAGCTTCCAGTCGTAGCGGTCCGGCGCACCGTTGTACATGTCCAGGTTGTCGGAGGTGCGCAGACCGTCCGCCGCGGTGCCCGGGCCGTCATAGGACACCTGCGGCGCCCGGCGCACGCGGCGCTGGCCGGCGTTGTAGACCCACGCCGAACGTGGTTCCTTCACCTGGTCGAGGGTCTCGTGCACCAGCAGCACGCCACCGGCCAGACGCGCCGGCGCGGTCACTTTCTGCTTGAAGTAGAACAGGATGTTGCCCGGGTTGGCCGGATCGTAGTCCTTCATCTTGTCGCGGAACACGAACTGGTCCTGGAAGTACACCAGGCTGAACGAGCCGTTGGCCTGCGGCGTGGCCTGGGTCACCAGACGGGTCACGCTGCCGCCGCGGTAGCGGGTGATGTGGTTCCAGATGACTTCCACGCCGCTCTTCGGAATCGGGAACGGCACGGCGGTGTCGAAGTTCTCCAGGCCGTTGCCGCCGGACACCAGGTTGGTGCTGGTGGCGTTCTTCTTGATCGCGGCGAACACGGCGTCCGGCACGGTGGCGCCGCGGTGGGACGGGTAGACCGGCATCTTGAAGGTGTCCGGGTAGCGCTTGAACATCGCGTACTGGCCCGGCGCGAGCTTGTCCTTGTACTGCTCGACGTTCTGCGCGGTGATGGTGAACAGCGGCTTCTCGCTGGCGTACGGGTCGGACAGGAACCCCTTGCTGTCGACGGTGCCGGCGTTCTTCGGCATCGGCTTCCAGGCCGGGATCGAACCGTCGGCGTTGCCGGCCATTTCGGCGCCCATCGGGGTCAGGCTCTTGCCCAGCTTGTCCGCTTCGGCGGCGGGCACCGCCGCCATGACGCCGGTCGCCAGCAGCGACAGGCCCAGAACACCGGCGTGGAACAGACTCTTTGTTATTTTCATAAATTCGTTCGTCCTGAAGATGCAGTGCTTAGAAGTTCACGCCGAAGCTGAGGGCCACGAAGTCGCGGTCATCCACGGTGGTGTACTTGCCGTCGAAGAAGTTGGTGTAGGCCAGGCTCGCGGTGTAGGTGTTCTGGTACTCGGCGTCGAGGCCCAGGCTGATGGCCTTGCGGCCTTCCTCGAAGTTGCCGCCAGGGCCTGGCGAGTAGCCGCTCACGTCGTGGGACCAGGCCACGTTCGGCTTGAGGTTCACGCCGGCGAACACGTCGTTGTATTCCCAGATCGCCCGGCCGCGGTAGCCCCACGAGGTCGAGGTGGTGAAGCCCTCGTTGGTGCAGTTGCGGCTGCGGTTGTTGGTCGGGGTGCCGGGGCCTGCGCCGTTGATGGTGCTGGTGTTGAGCGCCACGCAGGTGTCCACCGGACCGGTGAACGGCAGTTCGCCCGGGCCGTAGACCGGATCGCGGCCGTAGCGCACGTCCGAGGTGCTTTCCAGGCCGCCGACGTGGGTCACGCCCACTTCGCCCACCAGGGTCAGGCGGCTGGCGCCCATCACCTGATCGAAGAAGTGCGTCAGGGTGGTCTGGAACTGGGTGATTTCCTTGCGGCGGTAGCCGTGCAGGTCCTGGCCCGGAACGCCGTTGAGCAGCGAAGCGTTGGTCAGGGCGCCGCCCAGCGGCCGCACGCCGGCGAACAGGATGTCGGTGGAGTTCAGCTGCACCGGCGCGTTCGGCCGGTAGCTGATCTCGCCGCTCCACGCCGTGCCGGTGGGCAGGGTGGTGGAGAAGCTCAGCCCGTAGAGGCGGATGTCCTCAGGGTATTCGACGAAGTACTGCGAGTTGCCCGCCACCAGCAGCGGCCCGAGCGCGGCGAACGGCCCCGGCAGCCCGCGCGCGGTGTTGTACACCGACTGCGGCGCGCCGGTGGCGCTGAAGATCGGCGCACGGCTGTGGTAGTTCATGAAGTAGGCGCCGAATTCGGTGTCCAGCGGCTCGAACATGTACTTCAGGGACGCGCCCCACTGGCCGCCGTCACGGGCGTCCCGGTCGCCGCCGCGGCGCACCAGCACGCCTTCCTCGTTGACGTCGACGCCGTTGGCCGCCAATGGCCCCAGGGCGATGGCCGGGATCTGCGAACGCTTGTTCAGCACGCGCAGGTTGTTGTCGCAGCCGTCGGCGATGATGTCCGGCTGGGAGAAGAAGGTGCCGCAGTTGTCGACGACGGTCTGGTCCCATTCGATCTGGTAGAAGGCATCGGCCGACAGGTTGTCGGTCAGACTCTGGGACACGTAGAACATGTTGACCGGGATCAGGCCTTCCTTGATCTCGGCGCCCGGACGGCGGAACGCGGAGACGTCGATCGGGTTGATCGAGTTGATGCCGCCGCCGATGAAGGTGCTTTCGCCCCAGCTCACCACCTGCTTGCCCAGGCGCACGGAGCCCGGCTGATCGGCGATCGAGTAGTTGTGGTAGACGAAGGCGTCGAGGATCTGGCCGCCGGCGGACTTGGCGCCTTCCTTGCGGTTGTTGTCGCTGATGTCCTTGAACTCGCGGCTTTCGTCCTTGAGCTCGAAGTCGTACCAGTACTTGCCCCGGACGAACACGCCGGTGTCGCCGTATTTCAGTTCCAGGTCATGGATGCCCTTGAAGATCTTGGAGAAGGTCTCGCCGCTCTTGAAGTTGGCGTGGCCGTCGTCGGAGGTCTGGGAGAGGCCGTGGCCGCCGTTGTTGACGCCGATGAGGTTCTTGTTCGGCTGCTGGGTCGACCAGCTGGCCCCGATCGACAGGGAGGAGTCGAACTGGCCTTCGATTTCACCGACGTTGAAGCTGACGCCGAATGCAGGCCCGGCGAGCGTGGAGGCGAGACTGACGGCCAGAGGCAGTTTAGCCCGGCGCCAGAACTGGTTAGCTGAATTCATCGACGCTACTCCATGTGCATTATTGTTATGGCAGTGAGTACTTTTAAAAACGCCTGAAGGACCGGACGCCAGGGCTGCCCGAATTCGCTTCAAATTGCATCGCCCCAAATGTGTGCGCGTGTGCCCCGTTCTTAAAAATCCTTGAGCGGACTATAGCCAGCAGGGGGTATCGCTTGATCCCTCTAAAGTGTGATTTGCAGCTGCCGGCCACTCTGGAACAGTCCTTTCGCCAGGCCGACCCATGTCGGCACGGCAAGGATGGCTGAAAATTCGGATTTCACAAGCCAAGCGCTTGCTTGGGGGTGTCTGGCGCGCCGTTTGCGGCGCGCCAGGGGACGCTCAGAGCGTGGAGAGGAAGGCGCTGTTGTTGGTCTGCCACTCGGTGATGTCGAGGCGGATGCGCTTCTTGTCGAGCTTGCCGACGCTGGTCTTGGGAATTTCGGTAACAAGGGCGATCTGGCTCGGGATCGCCCATTTGCTCAGGTGCCCCAGCTCGACGAACGGCTTGAGGTGCTCCTTGAGCTCCCGCGCCCCGATCTCATGCCCCTCGCGGACCACCAGCAGGGCAAACGGCCGCTCGCCCCACTGCGGATCGGGAATGCCCACCACCGCTACTTCGCGTACCGCGACGTGACGGCTGATCAGGTCTTCGAGGTCCAGCGAGGAGATCCATTCGCCGCCGGTCTTGATCACGTCCTTGATGCGGTCGCGGATGTCGATCACGCCCATGCCGTCCAGCGTGGCGACGTCACCGGTGTGCAGCCAGCCGCCGGCCCACAGCTCGGCGCCCTTCTGCGGCTCGTTGAAGTAGCCCTCGGTCAGCCACGGCGCACGCAGCACCAGCTCGCCCTGGGTCTCGCCGTCCGCCGGGAGGAAGTTGCCTTCGGCGTCGACGATGGCCGCCTCCACCAGGGGTCCCGGCACCCCGGCCTTGATCCGGTAGGTGGTGCGCTCGTCTTCGCTGCCGGCCATCAGTTCGTCGTTCAGGTGCGCGCAGGACACCAGCGGCCCGGTCTCCGACATGCCGTAGGCGGCGGTCAGCTGAATGCCGCGGGCCTTGGCGGTCTCATACAGGGAACGGTTGAGCGCGCTGCCGCCGATGACGATTTTCCAGCCGCCGAAATCGGTGCCCTGGGCGCCCTTGGCGTTGAGCACCATCTGCAGGATGGTCGGCACGCAGTGGGAGAAGGTGACCTTTTCCTTGCGCCACAGCTCGACCAGGAACTCCGGATCGTAGCGCCCCGGATAGACCTGCTTGAGCCCGAGCATGGTCGCCACGTACGGCAGGCCCCAGGCATGCACGTGGAACATCGGCGTGATCGGCATGTACACGTCGTTGGTGCCCAGCAGCCGCACGCTGTCGATGGCGCCCATGATGGTCGACACGCCCATGGTGTGCAGCACCAGTTGCCGGTGGGTGAAGTACACGCCCTTCGGGTTGCCGGTGGTGCCGGTGGTGTAGAAGGTGGTGGCCACCGAGTTCTCGTCGAAATCCTGGAAGTCGTAGCGCGGGCTGGCGGCGGCCAGCAGTTGCTCGTACTCGCCGACAAGGTTGGGCAGGTCGGCGGTCTTCTCCGGCAGATCCGTCAGCAGCAGGGTCTTCTCCACCGTGGTCAGGTGCGGCGCGATGGCCCGGTACAGGCCGGTGAACTCACTGTTGACCAGCACGAAGCGGTCCTCGGCGTGGTTCATCGTGTAGAGGATCTGCTCCGGCGACAGGCGCACGTTGATGGTGTGGATCACCGCGCCGATCATCGGGATGGCGAACATGCATTCCAGGTAGCGATGGCTGTCCCAGTCCATCACCGCCACGGTGTCGCCGGCCTTCACGCCCGCCGCCGTCAGCACGTTGGCCAGCCGCGCGACCCGTTCGATCAGGGTCGGGTAGCTGTAGCGCAGCTGGTCGCGGTAGACAATCTCGCGGGTCTTCTCGTAACGGGCGCCGGACATCAGCAGCCGTTTGATCAGCAGCGGGTACTGGTACGCCCCTTCGGCGGGCGGGATGACGCGGGTCTGCAACATAGGAATCCCTTTTCTGACGGCACGGTGTTGGCATTAGAGCTCTACTCTAGAACCGTTGCGTGACAGTCAAATCAGCCAAAGGAATGATTTGCAGAGCGGCGCAAATGCTAGCTTTGCGCCAGCATTTGCGATGGTTCGAACCGGCTCAAGCCATTTGTCCGACAGCCTCTTCCGAAGGCGTGCGTGGGAAAACCGCTGCGGCAAGGAAGGTCAAGGCGCCAAAACCGGCGAGAATCAAGTAAAGGCCCGCGAAGCCATGGCGCGGTTCGACATAGGCGATCAGCGGGATCGCCGTCGCGCTGGCGCCGAACGACAGGCAGTAGCGCAGGGCGAACACCCGGGCCTGCCAGTGCGGCGCGACGAAGTTGGCCACCATCGAATCGTTCACCGTGACCTGACCGAACACCACGAACATGAACGCCGCACCGACGGCGATCACCGCCCAGCCATCGACCCAGGCCAAGGCCAGCAACAACGGTGCCTGGCACAGGGTCAACACCACGAACGGCCATTTCAGGCTGATCCGGTGCAGCACCCGGCCGATGCTCAACTGCGCCACCGCGCCGAAGGCGTAGGCCAGGCTGACCACCACCCCGAGGGTCTGCGGCGAGGCGGCCCATTCATGCAAGCGCTCCTGGAACAGCTTCGGGTAGGTCATGGTGGTGGCGTTGAACACCACTCCGCCGGTGGCCGTGGCCAGCGCCAGCACGCCGAACACCATCGCCATGGAGATGCGCTGGCCCGCGGCGCCCTTGAGCGCAGCGTGGGCACGCACCGGAATCGGTTCGTCACGCACATGGAGGGCAAACCCGATGCCCAGGGCGATGGCCACCGCACCTGGCACCAGGAACGCCGCACGCCAGCCGAACTGCGCCACCAGCAACCCGGTGACCAGCGCCGAGAACGCCACCCCCAGGTTGCCCCACATGCCGTTGATGCCGATCTCGCGACCGCGGTTCTGCGCATAGGCCACCAGCATCGCCGTGCCCACCGGGTGGTAGATCGCGGCGAAGACACCGGTCAGGGTCAGGCCTGCCACCAGCATCGCGGGGCTTGCGCTCAGGCCGGTGAACATCGCCGAGGCGCCGATGCCGAAAAAGAACACCAGCATCATGTGGCGCCGGCTCCAGCGGTCACCGAGCCACCCGGCCGGCAGCGAGCAGGCGCCGAAGGCGATGAAGCCGCCCAGCGACAGGCCGATCAGCGCGGCGTAGTCGAGCCCGAAGGCTTGGGTCATGCCGAGCACGGCGGCGGGGAAGATCAGCATGAACATGTGATCGATCACATGGGCTGCGTTGATGTAGCGGATGACGGTGGCGGATCGGTTCATGGCGGCACGCTTGATGTTGTTGTGAGCGGCTATGCTAAGTTGGCGAAAAAGCGCAGACCTGCCAATCAAGTCATCGAACCAGACATGTTGATCAGCCATTTCGAACACGGCCCGGTGAGCGCCTACCCCCGGGACTACCTGGACGGCGCCCACCAGCCCTTGCACCTGCACCGCGAGGCGCAGCTGCTGTATGCGGTGCGCGGGGTGATGCGGGTGGTCACGGCCCAAGGCGCCTGGGTGCTGCCGCCGACCCGTGCGGTGTGGATCCCGCCCGAGGTCGCGCACGAGATCTTCATGTCCGGCGACGTGCAGATGCGTTCGCTGTTCATCGCCCCGGAGCTGTCGCCGGCCAGCCTCCAGCAGTGCTGTGTGCTGGCGGTCACGCCGTTGCTGCGCGAACTGATCCTGCGCGCCGTGCAGGGCCCGCCCCACGCGGACAATCCGCTGATCCAGCAACTGATGCTGCAGGAGCTCGCCGGCCTGGAGAACCTGCCGCTGCACATTCCGATGCCCTCCGACCGGCGCCTGCAAGGCATCTGCCTGGCGCTGCTGCAGACCCCCGACCACCCCAACACCCTGGAGGACTGGGCGCAGCAGGCCGGGGCCAGTTCACGGACGCTGGCGCGCCTGTTCCAGCAGCAGCTGAAGATGAGTTTCAACGCCTGGCGCCAGCAACTGCGCCTGATGGAAGCCCTGCCCCGCCTGCTCGCCGGGGACAGCGTGCAGCGCGTGGCGCAGGATCTGGGTTACGGCAGCGCGCGGGCGTTCAGCGCGATGTTCCGCCGTTTGCTCGGGGACAATCCCCGGGAGTACCTCAACGCCCTCAACCAGCTCGGGTCGATCAGTGCATCTCGGTGAAGGCCAGCTTCACGCCGATGGCGATCAGCACCGCGCCCATGGTGCGGTCGAACCAGTGGCCCATGCGGGCGAAACCGGCGCGCACGCGCTGCTGGCTGAACAGCAGCGCCACCAGGCAGAACCAGGTCGCGGTGGCCGCCGCCAAGTAAATGCCGTAACCGGCCTGCACCGCCAGCGGCGTGTGCGGGTTGATCACCACGGTGAACAGCGACAGGAAAAACAGCGTGGCCTTGGGGTTCAGCCCGTTGGTCACGAAGCCTGAGGTGAACGCGCCGCGGGCGGTGCGCTCGCCGGCCTCCTTGTGCAGATCATCGGTGACGGCCGGCGCCGGCTGCGCGCGCAAGGCCTTGTAGCCGATGTACAGCAGGTACGCGGCGGCGGCCCACTTCAGGGCGTTGAACAGCACGATCGACTGCGACACGATCAGGCCGATGCCCAGCAGCGAGTAGCCCACGTGCAGGAAAATCGCCGTGCCCACGCCCAGCGCCGTCCAGGTGCCGGCGCGCCGGCCGTGGGTCACGCTCTCGCGCACCACCACGGCGAAATCCGGGCCGGGGCTGGCCACGGCCAGCAGGTGGATCAGTGCAACGGTCAAGAACTCGGTCCAGTACATGGGGACTCCTTTGGGTCGAATCGGGCGGATCCGCAGAGCAGAGCCCCCAGCGGGGCGGGCTTCAGCCGTTGCGTATCAATTTGTTTCATCTGGTAGGCTCGGCAGATTACGCCTTCCGTTCACCGCACAAAAGGTACAGTTGATGACGAACGCCCGCCGCGCCGTATTCCTCGATCACCCTTCCCTGGATCTGGGCGATCTCGACCTGAACCCTTTGCGCGAGTGCTTCAGCGACCTGCAACTGTTCGCCCAGACCCTGCCGGAGCAGATCGCCGAACGCCTGCACGGCGCCACCGTGGCGATCACCAACAAGATCGTCATCGACGCGGCCGCCATGGCGGCCAACCCCGACCTGAAGCTGATCCTGATCACCGCCACCGGCACCAACAACGTCGACCTGGCCGCCGCAAAGGCCCGCGGCATCACCGTGTGCAACTGCCAGGCCTACGGCACGCCGTCGGTGGCGCAGCACACGATCATGCTGCTGCTCAACCTCGCCACCCGTTTGGGTGACTACCGAAAAGCCGTCGGCGAAGGCCGCTGGCAACAGGCCAAACAGTTCTGCCTGCTGGACTACCCGATCGTCGAGCTGGAAGGCAAGACCCTGGGCCTGCTCGGGCACGGCGAACTGGGCGGCGCGGTGGCCCGCCTGGCCGAAGCGTTCGGCATGCGCGTGCTGTCGGGGCAGATTCCGGGACGGCCGCCGCGGCCGGACCGCGTGCCGCTGGCTGAACTGCTGCCCCAGGTCGACGCCCTCACCCTGCACTGCCCGCTCAACGAACACACCCGCCACTTCATCGGTGCCCGGGAACTGGCGTCGATGAAACCCGGCGCGTTCGTGGTCAACACCGCCCGCGGCGGCCTGATCGACGAGCAGGCGCTGGCCGACGCCCTGCGCAGCGGCCACCTCGGCGGCGCCGCCACCGACGTGCTGAGCACCGAGCCGCCGGTCAACGGCAACCCGCTGCTGGCCGCCGACATTCCGCGCCTGATCGTCACCCCGCACAACGCCTGGGGCAGCCGCGAGGCGCGGCAGCGCATCGTCGGGCAACTGACCGAAAACGCCCACGCGTTCTTCAGCGGTGAGGCGCTGCGGGTCGTCAATTGATAGACTGCGGCACTTTTTTACCAAGGAGCAGTTATGGATCCGCGCAGTGAAGTACTGCTTCGTCAGGCCGAGTTATTCCAAGGGTCGGTGCTGCTGGCCGGGTTGCCCGCCGACGATCTGCTCGGGCGCCTGCCCGACGCGTTCGGCTGGTGCTGGCATGCCGGCGATCAGGCCATGCTGGAGGCGCGCTTCGCCGGGCGCAGCCACTTCGGCGTGAACGTCCCCGAGCGCGGGTTCGACAGCGCGGTGGTGTTCCTGCCCAAGGCCAAGGACCTGACCGACTACCTGCTCAACGCCGTGGCCGCGCGCCTGGCCGGGCGCGAGGTGTACCTGGTGGGGGAGAAACGCGGCGGCATCGAAGGCGCAGCCAAGCAGCTCAATCCGTTCGGCAAGCCGCGCAAGCTCGACAGCGCCCGCCATTGCCAGCTCTGGCAGGTGACGGTGGCCGACGCGCCGGCGGCCAAACCGCTGGAAAGCCTGGCCCAGACCTATGAACTGCCGCTGGCCGAAGGGCCGCTCAAGGTGATCAGCCTGCCGGGCGTGTTCAGCCACGGCCGGCTGGACCGCGGCAGCGCCCTGCTGCTGGAGCACCTGGACAAACTGCCCAGCGGCCATCTGCTGGACTTCGGCTGCGGTGCCGGCGTGCTGGGGGCTGCGGTCAAGCGTCGCTACCCGGACACCCAGGTGACCTTGCTGGACGTCGACGCCTTCGCCGCCGCCAGCAGCCGTCTGACCTTGGCGGCCAACAGTCTGGAAGGCGACGTGCTGACCGGCGACGGCATCGATGCCGCCCCGCTGGGCCTGAACGCGATCCTGACCAATCCGCCGTTCCACACCGGGGTGCACACCGACTACCAGGCAACGGAAAACCTGCTGCGAAAAGCAGCCCAACATCTGAAAAATGGTGGCGAACTGCGGTTGGTGGCCAATAGTTTCCTCAAGTACCAACCGTTGATCGAGGAGCATCTGGGCGCCTGTTCGGTGAGGGCCGAAGGCCAGGGGTTCCGGATCTACAGCGCCAAGCGCGGCTGAAAATTTGTACTTGCCCAATCGGATTTGCCTAGGCAGAATCCGCTCCGTCCTAGGGGAGTAGTCTCCCACGAGCGCCTAGCTCGTCCGGCATACGTCAACACACTTGATCCGCAGATCATGGCGTATGCGACCCCAGCGTCCGCACCAGACGGACCGCAGGGTTTGACAAGACCTATGACACGCACACCTTACCCGGGGCGGGAAGGCTGTACGTGTCATAGCCGTGTCGACCCGCCCCTTAGGAAATCCTGATGCTGGACTCGCTGCTCGTTCCCACCGCCATCGTTGCCCTCGCCGAAATCGGCGACAAGACGCAACTGCTCGCGCTCATTCTCGCCGCACGCTTTCGCAAACCCTGGCCGATCATCGCCGGCATCGTCGCCGCGACCCTGGCCAACCATGCGGCCGCCGGTGCGGTCGGCGCCTGGTTCGGCAGTTTCTTCTCCGACTCCGTCCTGCACTGGATCCTCGCGGCCAGCTTCGCCGCCACGGCCCTGTGGACCTTGGTGCCGGACAAGATGGACGACGACGAGGCCAGCACGGCCCGCAAGTTCGGGCCGTTCCTGACCACGCTGATCGCGTTCTTCCTGGCTGAAATCGGTGACAAGACCCAGATCGCCACGGTGATGCTGGCGGCGCAGTACCCGGAGCTGTGGCTGGTGATCATCGGCACCACCGCAGGCATGCTGATCGCCAACGTGCCGGTGGTGCTGGCGGGGAACTTCGCGGCGGAGAAACTGCCGCTGACGCTGATCCGTCGCCTGGCGGCTTCGGCCTTCATGATTCTGGCGATCGTCGCGGTGTACAAGGCGATGCAGAGCAGCGGCTGGGTCTGACGCGGCAAGCCTGCGATGTCGCGTTATCGTTCATCGCGGGCAAGCCCGCTCCCACAGGATTCTGCGGTGACCACAGCCCCAGCATTCACCCGAGATCCCTTGTGGGAGCCAGCCTGCTGGCGATGGCGTCAGTCCGGGCACCACAGGCCCAAGACAAGACAGGTGCCCCCCACGGGAATCTGCGCTGAACCGTCCTTGTGGGAGCGGGCTTGCCCGCGAAGGGGCCACCAGCCGCGCAGGGTGTCCATCAGGACTTCGGCGCTTTCTCGTACAACGGCATCACCTTCGGAATCGCCGCCTGCAACGAGGCGATCCGGCTGGACGAGGCCGGGTGCGTGCTCATGAACTCCGGCGGTGCGCCTTCCGAGGCCTTGCTCATCTTGTTCCACAGGGTGATCGCGGCGTTCGGGTTGTAGCCGGCCCGGGCGGCGAGTTCGAGGCCGATCAGGTCGGCTTCGTTTTCGTTGGCGCGGCTGTTGGGCAGGGTCATGCCGTAGTTGGCCACCGTGTCGGCGAGGGCCAGGCTGTCCTGACCCAGGCCGAGCAGCGCACCGGCCCCCTGCTTGGCCATTTCGATGCCGTAGGCCTTGGACATCGCCTCACGGCCGTGCTCGCGCAAGGCGTGTGCGATCTCATGACCCATGACCGCGGCGATCTCGTCGTCGGTCAGCTTCAGGCTGTCGATCAGCCCGGTGTAGAAAATGATCTTGCCGCCGGGGCCGCAGTTGGCGTTGAGCTCATCGCTCTTGATCAGGTTGACCTCCCACTTCCACTGCGCAGCGTCCGGACGGAAGTTCGGCGCCTGCGCAATCAGCCGGTTCGCGATGGCCTGAACGCGTTTCGCGTCGTTGCTGGTCTTGTCCAGCACGCCCTTGCCGGACGCCTCGCCCACCGTCTTCTGATAGGACTGGGCATACATCTGGTCGACTTCCTGCGAGGACAGCATGCTGAACATGTACTGCTTGCGTTCCACACCCACGGCGCCGCCGCTGGTGGTGTTGACCGACTGGCAACCGGCCAGCGACAGCGCTGCGCCCAGCGCACCTGCAACCCAAATCTTGTTCATTCAAAAGCTCCCTGGAAACCTGCGCGTATCCTAGGCGGGTAACGGTAGCCGCGCCAGATCCAACAGACGTGTTGCACGTACTTTCAGAAAGCCTCCGCGCCCCTGTAGGAAAAAATTCATACCCGCCGCAATGCCTTCCGCCACTGCGTCGCGCACCGATCCATTTGCGACATCCTTCCTTTATTCCGGCGCAATCCGCTCATGGCTCCGTGCCCGCTGCCGATACATCAGCGCAGACGTCTTCCTGCGTGCGGAGCTCCCATGAAATTCAAGTCGATCCAGTTTTCCGTGGCGGCCCTGGCCGGCGCCATCGTTCTCAGCGTGGTGGCCGCGCTGGTGCTGTATGCGCTGTTCTCCGGCGCCCGGACGCAAGACATGGTGCAGGAACGCACCCAGGCCCAGTTCGAGCAGGTCATTGAACAGCGTCTGACGTCCCTGGCGCAGACCCAGGTCAGCCAGATCCAGCGCGAGCTCGAAGCGCCGCTGCTGATCGCCGGCGGGCTGGTGCGGGTCAACGCCCTGCTCGGCACGCCGGGCGCCGACGGCCAGCCCCGGCTGACCGTCAGCCGCGAGCAGCTGATCAGCCTGATCAAGGAAAACGTCGAGAAGAACCCGAAAATCCTCGGCACCTACATCGGCTGGGAAAAGAACGCCCTGGACCACAACGACGCCGCCTACGTCGGCACCCAGGTGGTGGGCATCGACGCCACCAACGGGCGCTTCCTGCCGTGGTGGTTCCGCAATGACGACGGCACCCTGGGCCTGGACAAACTGGTGGATGTGGACGACCAGAAAGTCCTGTCCACCGGCGTGCGCGCCAGCGAGTACTACCTGTGCTCGAAGGAAACCAAGAAGTCCTGCGTGATCGACCCGGCGCCGTACAAGGTCGGCGACAAGGTCGTGATGCTCGCCTCGTTCATCGAGCCGATCATGCTCAACGGCGCGTTCCAGGGCATCGTCGGCGCCGACCTGTCGGTGAACTTCATCCAGGAGATGCTCCTGGCCGCCAACCAGAAACTGTACGCCGGCGCCGGGCAGATGGCCCTGATCGGCGGCAATGGCCGGATCGTGGCGTACACCAAGGACCCGAGCAAGTTCGGCGAGAAGGTCAGCGACATCCTCGACAGCCAGCAGATCGCCAACATGGCCAATCTCAAGCGCGGCGAAGTCACCTACACCGTCAGCAAGGAACAAGGCCGGATCGAGCTGTACCTGCCGTTCGGCATCGGCCAGACCGACGCGCGCTGGACCTTGATGCTGCAATTGCCGCTGAACGCGGTGATGGCCGACCTGCAGAAACTCCAGGGCGACCTCGACGCCCAGCGCAAGTCCGACACTTTCGGCATGGCCATGGTCGGACTGATCATCGCCGGCCTCGGCCTGCTGGTGATCTGGCTGGTGGGCCACGGCATCGCCCGTCCGCTCAAGCAGATGGTGACCATGCTCGACGACATCGCCCAGGGCGAAGGCGACCTGACCCGCCGCCTGAGCAGCGACCGCAGCGATGAGCTCGGCTCGATCGCCAAAGGCTTCAACACGTTCCTGGCCAAGTTGCAGGCGATGATCACCCAAGTGGTGACGTCGGTGCAGAGCGTCAGCGATTCGTCCGAGCACACCGCCGACATCGCCATCCGCACCAACATCGGCGTGCAGAAGCAGATGGCCGAGATCGACCAGGTGGCCACCGCCGTGCAGGAGATGACCGCCACCGCCCAGGACGTGGCGCGCAACGCGACCCAGGCCGCGCAGGCGGCCAGCCATGCCGACCAGGCCGCGAGCCAAGGCATGCAGATCGTCAGCGACACGTCGAAGTCGATCGGCGTGCTGGCCGTGGAGATCGGCAAGGCCGTGGAAGTGGTGCAGGCACTGGCCAAGGACAGCGAGAACATCAACGCGATCCTCATCGCCATCCGCGCCATCGCCGAGCAGACCAACCTGCTGGCCCTGAACGCGGCCATCGAAGCGGCCCGCGCCGGCGAGCAGGGCCGCGGTTTCGCGGTGGTGGCCGACGAGGTGCGCAACCTGGCGCAGAAGACCCAGCAGGCCACCGAAGAAATCCAGAGCATGATCCAGCAGTTGCAGCAGGGCACCCGCGAAGTGGTGCGGGTCATGGAGGACAGCCAGAGCCGCACCGACGAAAGCGTGCAGCACGCGGCCAAGGCCGCCGAAGCGCTGGAGACCATCACCCAGGCGGTGTCGGTGATCAACGACATGAACACCCAGATCGCCAGCGCCGCCGAGGAACAGAGCGCGGTGGCCGACGACATCAACCGCAACGTGATCAACATCGGCCAGGTGGCCAACGAAGTCGCGGGCGGCGCCGACGAATCGAGTTCGGCCAGCGCCGACCTGACCAAACTTGCGGAGCAGCAGCGCCGGCTGATCAATCAGTTCAAGGTCTGACCGGCGGGAAGGCCCTGCGGGCCTTATCGCGAGCAGGCTCGCTCCCACAGGGGGACGGTGGTGAAAAACTGTGGGAGGCAGCCTGACGCATAGATGCCGAATGGGCCGGCCTCATCGCGGGCAAGCCCGCTCCCACAGGGTTTTGCAGTGACCGCAGTTCTGCCTGCCCACCAGATCCTTGCTGGCGATGGCGGTGGATCAGGCACAGGTGATGTCGAGTGAGCCGACCTCATCGCTTGCAGGCTCGCTCCCGCAGGGTTCGGTGAGAACCACAGATTCCGCAGGCACCCGCGATCCCCTGTGGGAGCCAGCCTGCTGGCGATGGTGGAGGTTCGGGTTCCGCGTCAGGCCGGGGTCAGGCACTCCGGGCCGTTGAGTTTGGGATCGTTGACCAGGTTGGCCAGCACCCGCTCGCGCAGCGCCACGGGCTCGCCGGCCAGCAGCGCGTGCAAGGCATGCAGCGGCGTTTGCGGATCCAGCCATGCCGCCTGCCCCGCTTCATCCAGGATCAGCGGCCGGCGCTGGCTCATGGCCGGCTGGGTGATGACCGCCGTGCTCAGCCACACCTGCTCCTGCACCGGGTAGGCTTCCCAGATCGCCGCGAAGAACAGCGAAGCGCCCTCCCCCGGCGTCAGCCAGTACGGCCGCTTGCGCGCGCTGCCGCGCCATTCGTAGAAACCGTTGGCCGGCAGCAGGCAACGGCGCTGGCGCAGGGCCTCGCGGAACATCGGTTGCTCGGCGACGGTCTCGGCCCGGGCATGGGCCGGGGTGCGGGACAGGTCGGTCAGCCACGGCGGCGTCAGGCCCCAGCGGGCACGGGCCAGCGTGCGCTGACCGTCGGCTTCGGCGCGCAGCATCAGCACCGAATCGTTGGGGGAAATGTTCCACTGCGCCTGCTGATCGGCCGGGAAACCGGGCAGGGCCGCAAAATCACGGTTCCAGCGGAACAGGGCATAACGTCCACACATGGGGCAACACGGCTCGCAAATAAATCGAACGCCAGCCTAACAGACCAGCGTACCGGGGTAGCTGTCCGGTTCATCGCCGGGCAGCGGCAGCGCGGCATTGTACGCCCGGATCAGTTCGCTGGCGTACTCGGCCTGATCATTGTCGACCGACAGCCCGAGCAGGCCGAAGACCGGCAGCTCGCCCGCCCCGCCGAGCAGGTCGCGGCCCACCAGGTGCGCCTCGATGCCCTCGCTTTCGAGCATGCCCTTGAGCATCTCGCCTTCCATCAGGTTTTCCGGCTCGTAGATCCGCTGCATGCGCGCCCCTCAGTCGTTTTCGCCGTACACGTCGAGCAACCACTCCTCGCCGTGCACCTGCAACACGAACCGGATCGGCTTGCAGCACACCTGGCAGTCTTCGATGTATTCCTGGTCGCCGCCGGACAGGTCCACGGTGGTCTCGACCTCTTCCCCGCAGTACGGGCAATCATAACTTGCGGCTTCCAGCATCGCGGTCTCCCGAGTGACTTGTGCGTATAATCGCCGGTCTGTTTGCAGGGCCTTTTTTGTCTGGCTACCTTTTCAGACCGTGCCCCGTTGGTTTTCGATCAACACCTTTACTTACCCTAGCCGTTTCCAACAAGAGAGCATGATGGGCGAATTCGATGCCATCCGACCTTACGACGACAGCGAAGTACCTGCGGTACTGGCGCGGCTGCTCGGCGACAAGGCGTTTCTAGATATCCTCACCCACTTCCGCTTCCCGCGTTTCGCCGGTGCCTTGGGCTGGATGCTCAAGCCCCTCATCGCCCATCGGCTGCGCCGTGAGTTCGCCGGCGTGACCTCGGTGGCCACCCTGCAGGACAAGGTCGAGTTCTACGTCGACCACACCATCGAGCGGGCCACCGACGGCGTGACCTACACCGGCGTCGAGCAGTTCAAGTCCGGCAGCGCCTACCTGTTCATCGCCAACCACCGCGACATCGTGATGGACCCGGCCTTCGTCAACTACGCCGTGTACCACGCCGGCCTGCCGACCCCGCGCATCGCGATCGGCGACAACCTGCTGCAAAAGCCCTTCGTCAGCGACCTGATGCGCCTGAACAAGAGCTTCATCGTGCACCGTTCGATCACCGGGCGCCGGGAAAAGATGGCGGCGTACCAGCTGCTGTCGGCGTACATCAACCATTCGATCCGCAACGATTGCGCCTCGATCTGGATCGCCCAGGCCGAGGGCCGGGCCAAGGACGGCGACGACCGCACCGAGTCGGCCATCCTCAAGATGTTCCACATGAGCCGCAAGGACGAGCCGTTCGGCGAGGTCATCCAGTCGCTGAACCTGACCCCGGTGTCGATCAGCTACGAATACGACCCGTGCGACCAGGCCAAGGCCCGCGAGCTGTACATCCGCGCCACCACCGGCACCTACAGCAAGGCGCCGGGCGAAGACGACGTGAGCATCGCCAAGGGCATCACCGGCTACAAGGGCCGGGTGCACGTGAACTTCGCCGCGCCGATCACGGCGTTCTACGAAGACACCAAGCAGCTGGCGGTGGAGATGGACCGGCAGATCCTCGGCGGCTACCGCCTGTTCCCGGTGCATTACCTGGCGTACGCGCAGTGGGCGGACGCCGATCCGCAGCTGCAGGTGCCCAAGGCCGCCGACGTGTTCGGCGTCGATGAGCTGGCCAAGGCGCGGGAAGAGTGGCAGCGCCGGCTGGACGCCTGCCCCGAGGAGCACCGTCCGTACCTGGTGCTGCAATATGCGACGCCGGTGCGCAATCAGTACCGGGTCAAGGCGGGGTTGCCGCTGTAGGCAGACACAGCAACGGCGCCCTCGGGCGCCGTTCTTCGTGATGGGGCGGGTTCACCCCACGGGGCCTGCACGGCCTTCAGACGCGGGTGCTGATCCAGGACACCAGCAGCGCAAGGCCCAGGCAAGCGAAGCCGAAACGGTAGAAGAACCGGTTCATGCGCAGGGTCGCCCAGTCGAGCACCGGCTCCTGGTCCGGCTGGATCCGGCGCTGGGCGGCGATGTTCGCCAGCGCGCGCTGCTCACGGCGGCGGGTCGCGTGCAGCAGCCAGCTGCCCGGGAAGGCGAACGCCAGCGCCAGCAGGTTGATCAACTTGGCGGGATGGGCGGTGAACAACGTCATCAAGTGCAGCGACATCTTTGAGCCTCGAACTGAACCGGTATGGCGAACGCCAGACCGACGACCGCGGCGCGGATTCTAGCGCAACCCTCCCCTGCGTCCCCACCCTTTGCGACAAACAACGGCGCAATCGACCGATGGTTGCCCTGTGTCACGACTTCGTCATTTGCATCGGCCACCATGCGCGCCTCGAAACCGACACGGAACGCAGCATGCTTCACGCCGAAAACCAGGACCGCCTCTACCTCATCACCCCGACCGACGAACAGCAGGCCCTCGTCGGCAGCCTGGCGTTCAACGTGCAGGACCGCCGCTGGCTGGTGTATTGCGCCCTCGGCGGCCATCAGCACGCCGATCTGCCGGAAACCGACCTGCTGACGGGCGTCAGCGTGCTGGACTTCTACTCCCAGGCCGCCTGACGCCCGGCCGCCGTCGAAGCCATCGCCAGCAGGCTGGCTCCCACAATGACCGCGTCGCGTATACGACCGTCGACCGGCTCCTAACCTGTGGGAGCCAGCCTGCTGGCGATGGCGGACTGACATTCAATACGCATGCCGCCTGACACACCCTCATCACGAACAGGCTCCCTGGAGGGGGCAGCGTCCGGCGGCGGACATGAAAAAGCCCGGGGCCATCGCTGGCACCGGGCTTTTGCGCATCAGGCGAACCGCTTACTCGGCGAGGATCTGGCCGATGCTCGGATCCTTGAACAGACGGGTCAAGGCGTCGCTCAGCACGTCGCTGACCAGTTTGGTGTTGGTTTCCTGGTTCGGCGCCATGCCGAAGCGCTGATCCAGCGAGGCGCCGTAGCGGCCGCTGTAGCGGCGGTTGCCGCTCTGCACGTCGGAGCGGAAGGTCGCGCCGATGGTGGCCTCGGTCACGTACATGCCTTCCTTCGGCGACTGGTACTTGAGCTCGGTCAGGGTCACGGTCAGCTGCGGCGCGTTCATGGCGCCGTTGGACGGGGTGAAGCCCAGCAGACGCACGGCCGCCTCGGCCTGGGCCTGCAGCTTGGGCAGGATCTGTTCGCGCTGCACGGTGATGGCGCTGGTCTCAGGGTACAGGCCCCCGCGGGTGCCCAGGGTCGGCGACGGACGGCCGTCCACCACGCGCACCACCACCGGCTGGCCGCGGCCGACCGGTGCCAGTTGGCTGGTCAGCTTCGGTTCCGGGCTCAGCTGTTGCGGGCTGTGGGCGCAGCCGGCCAGGGTCAAACCGGTCACTGTGATCAAACCGAACAACAGGCGTTGCAACATGCTCTTCTCTCCAGAATCAGGCACAGACAGGCCGGCAGTATAGCGGTGGGCCACTGCGGCTCACCAGCACGGAATCTCAGACAGGCCCGGCCCTGGGCGGTTCCTGTCACAGATTGTTCACCGCCCCTACACGATGACGTCATGGCCTGGCGGCAACCTTCGCAGCACGTACTCCAAAAGGTATTTCGCCATGCGCCATCTGATCTCGCTCTTCGCGCCGCGCCCCCTGCACCGCAGCTTCGCCCTGCTCGACCGCAACGGCCATTGCCAGGCGTTCAAGCAATGCAGCCTGCAACCGATGGGCGAAGGCTGGGTGGAAATCGAGGAAATTCGCCTCAACTGGCTGCACAAGCCGCTGCCGGCCAGCGCCCGCGTCGAAGCGTCGCGGCCGCGCGCACGGGCGCAAGCGGTTTTCGGCATCTGACCGGATGCCTAATAAAAGTCATCAAACACGAGCAAATCCCCGCATTTCTTCGATACAATCTCCCCCCGATTATAAGGTCGTCTCCTGATCGGGCCCCGCAACAGCGTCAATGCCCAGGCATTGGCATCCGAAACCGCCCACAGAGAGCCGCCCACACAGATCGAGTGAAGCCGGCGCGCTTGCTGTTTCCCAGGCAAAAACCCGCTTTTCGCGAATCTGCAGAGCTGTCATGACGCTCGGTCACTGAGTTGTTTGCCCGTGTTGCCCGCCCCGTGTTCACCGGCGGCCATCCATCCGGGCACGGTGCCCGGCCGGGGCAGCCCTTTTTGAGGTTCACGTCTTCAAAAGAGCGTGAAAAAAACGGGTTTTCACAACTTCACAAGAGTGTGGCGAGCAAATGAATAGTTTTGCGTCTGAACATGCACCATTAGCGTCTACAACAGCCCAACGACACAGGACCGCGTACGCCTCGAACACCGGAGCCTGATGCCTGTCCGCTACGGATTTGGTTGCACGAACGGATGACTCGACCATAAGTCGAATTGCCAGCCGCGCGCCGAAATGAGTTCATGGAGCTCATGAGGCCGGGCCGTCTGCATCCGTCGAAGTTGCGAAAAATTGCGAAGATTCGGACATGGCGATCCTGGCCATGGGTTACCTGGGGCGCCACTGACCTGCCCCGGAACACCTGGCAGCCATGCCGACAATTTGGTGCTGCAGATTTTGGAGACGCGTTAAATGGCGCATAACGAAGCAGTCGACGTAGTTCTGGTAGGGGCCGGCATCATGAGCGCCACCCTTGCGGTGCTGCTCAAGGAGCTCGACCCGGCGATCAAGCTGGAAGTCGTCGAGCTGATGGATTCCGGAGCCGCGGAGAGTTCCAACCCGTGGAACAACGCGGGCACCGGCCACGCCGGCCTGTGCGAGCTGAACTACACGCCGCAGGCTGCCGACGGCACCGTCGACATCAAGAAGGCCGTGCACATCAACACCCAGTTCGAGGTGTCGAAGCAGTTCTGGTCCTACCTGACCCGCAAGGGCACGTTCGGCTCGTGCAAATCGTTCATCAGCCCGGTGCCGCACCTGAGCTATGTCGAAGGCGACAAAGGCGTGTCGTTCCTCAAGGAACGCTTCAAGGTGCTGAGCAAGCACCACGCGTTCGCCGATATGGAATACACCGAAGACAAGGCCAAGATGGCCGAGTGGATGCCGCTGATGATGCCGGGCCGCCCGGCCGATCAGGTGCTGGCCGCCACCCGCGTGCTCAATGGCACCGACGTCAACTTCGGCGCCCTCACCAATCAGTTGCTCAAGCACCTGACCAGCGCACCCGATGCCCAGGTCAAGTACTGCAAGCGCGTGACCGGCCTCAAGCGCAACGGCAACGGCTGGACCGTCAGCATCAAGGACGTCAACAGCGGCAACAGCCGTGAAGTCGACGCCAAGTTCGTGTTCCTCGGCGCCGGCGGCGCGGCCCTGCCGCTGCTGCAGGCTTCGGGCATCGAAGAGAGCAAAGGCTTCGGCGGCTTCCCGATCAGCGGCCAGTGGCTGCGCTGCGACAACCCGGAAGTGGTCAAGCACCACCAGGCCAAGGTCTACAGCCAGGCCGCCGTGGGTTCGCCGCCGATGTCCGTGCCGCACCTGGACACCCGCGTGGTCGACGGCAAGAAATCCCTGCTGTTCGGGCCGTACGCCGGCTTCACCACCAAGTTCCTCAAGCACGGTTCGTTCATGGACCTGCCGATGTCGGTGCGCGCCGGCAACATCGGCCCGATGTTGGCCGTGGCGAAGAACAACATGGACCTGACCAAGTACCTGGTCAGCGAAGTGATGCAGTCGATGGAGCAGCGCCTGGAGTCCCTGCGCCGCTTCTACCCGCAGGCGAAAGCCGAGGACTGGCGCCTGGAAGTGGCCGGCCAGCGGGTGCAGATCATCAAGAAAGACCCGAAAAAGGGCGGCATCCTGCAGTTCGGCACCGAACTGGTGGCGGCGAAGGACGGTTCTCTGGCCGCCCTGCTCGGCGCTTCGCCAGGCGCCTCCGTGACCGTGTCGATCATGCTCGAGCTGATCGAGAAATGCTTCCCGGGCAAGGCCAAGGGCGAGTGGGCCGCCAAACTGGCGGAAATCTTCCCGGCCCGTGAAAAGGCGCTGGAAACCGATGCTGCGCTGTACCGCAAGATCAACACGCAGAACAACATCGCCCTGGAGCTGGTCGAGGAAAGCAGCGAGACCCCAAGCTTCGCTTGATCGCGCCCATGAAAAACGCCCCGCACTCAGTGAGTGCGGGGCGTTTTTTTATGCCTGTGGCGAGGGCGGTCAGCCGCGGGCCTTCTCGATCAGCTCGATGTACTCCGGCGCGTTGCGCTGATCGCGGACCAGCTCGACGAAGGTCTTGCCCTGCTCGTCCTTGCCGTCCAGATCCAGGCCGGCGGCCAGGAAAAACGTCAGGAAGCGCTCGAAGTCGTCGATGCGCAGACCGCGATAGGCCTTGATCAGTTTGTGCAGCGACGGCGAGGTGGCATCGGCCGGCTCGAAGTCCAGGAACAGTTTGATCTGCTCATCGCCGATCTCGTCACCAATCACTTGCTTCTTATCTTTACGCATTGCCGACTCCAGCTCGCGGACATTTCACGGGGCGGGCAGTTTACCCCCGCGCAGGCTCGGCGCTCAACGCGAGCGCACGGCCCCGGTGTGCAAATCGGCCCAGATGTGGCCGTTGGCGTAGCTGAGGAACTGGACATACACCGTGTCGTTGCGCAGCAGGTCGATCACCACCCGGTACTGGGCCAGCGGGTAGAACAGCGTGAGGGTCTTGGCCTTGTCGTCATACGCCGGTTTTTTCAGGCTTTTGCTTTCGCCGTCGAAATTGACCAGCACCTGCGTGACCGTCGCGCCCTTGTTCAAGGACTTGCCCTTGAGGCGGATCATCAGCGACGAGGTGACCGGGATCGGCTGCTGGTTGGACTGACGCTGGGCCCCCACCACCACCGAATAGTCGGTGACCTGCAGCAATTGCTGCTGCTCGGGTTCGGCGTCGCGCAGGGTCAGGTCGTCCGGCGGCAAGAACTGGCTGTGCAGGGGCGCGGCGGCCAGGGGCAGGCTGAGGGTCAGGAACAAGGCGGCGCAGCTGCGGATCAAGAGGCTCATGACAGGCTCCGGGGGCGGGGCCGAGCACTCTAGCATGGGCTTGCGGGGGGATCAGCAGGTGCCTTCACTGACGCCATCGCCAGCAGGCTGGCTCCCACAGGGATGTGGGAACGGGCTTGCCCGCTCCCACAGGGTAAGGCTGCGGCGGGATTACATGCCTTTGACGGCGAAGATCCCGTTGGCGTTGCGCCAGTAGCCCTTGTAGTCCATGCCGTAGCCGAAGATGTAGCGGTCGACGCAGGGCAGGCCCACGAAGTCGGCCTTCAGGTCAGGCCGCGCCTTGCGGTCGTGATCCTTGTCGATCAGCACGGCAGTGTGCACCTGAAGGGCGCCGGCGTGCTTGCAGAAGTCGATGATCGCGCCCAGGGTGTGGCCCTCGTCGAGGATGTCGTCGATGATCAGCACGTCGCGGTCGATGAACGAGACTTCCGGCTTGGCCTTCCAGAACAGGTCGCCGCCGGTGGTTTCGTTGCGGTAGCGGGTCGCGTGAAGGTAGGACGACTCCAGCGGGAACTGCAGGTGGGTCAGCAGCTTGCCGGAGAAGATCAGGCCGCCGTTCATCACACAGAACACCACCGGATTGCGGTCTGCCAGTTGCTCGTTGATTTGCGCACCGACGCGGGCGATGGCCGCCTCGACTTCAGCTTCGGTGTACAGGCAGTCAGCCTCTCGCATGATTTGACGGATATGCTCGAGATCAGCGGACATGGCGCTCTCCAGGGGGACTTTATAGGGGGGGCTAGTTTGGAAAAGCGGGCAAAGGTACGCATCCCGAACGGCCGAATCAAGCTTTTGTGGACTAACGTACTGTATGTCCTATAGGACATCACTCTCGGATAGATTAATCTAGGCCGGTTTTTTTGCCCGCCGCCGGAGCCTTTCCCATGCCCATCCTCGAGATCCGCCATCCGCTGATCCGCCACAAGCTCGGCCTCATGCGCCGCGCCGACATCAGCACCAAGAATTTCCGCGAGCTCGCTCAGGAAGTCGGCGCCCTGTTGACCTATGAAGCCACCAAAGACCTGCCCCTGGAGACCTATGACATCCCAGGCTGGTGCGGCACCGTGTCGGTCGAGAAGATCGCCGGCAAGAAGATCACCGTCGTGCCGATCCTGCGCGCCGGCATCGGCATGCTCGAAGGCGTACTGAGCCTGATCCCGGGCGCCAAGGTCAGCGCCGTGGGCGTGGCCCGCAACGAAGAGACGCTGCAGGCCCACACCTACCTTGAGAAACTCGTCCCGGAGATCGACGAGCGCCTGGCGATGATCATCGACCCGATGCTCGCCACCGGCAGCTCCATGGTCGCCACCATCGACCTGCTGAAGAAAGCAGGCTGCAAGGACATCCGCGCCATGGTGCTGGTGGCTGCGCCCGAAGGCATCGCCGCAGTCGAGCAGGCTCACCCGGACGTGACCATCTATACCGCTTCCATCGACCAGAAACTGAACGAACACGGTTACATCATCCCAGGGCTTGGCGATGCCGGTGACAAGATCTTCGGCACCAAGCAGAAGGACGCGTGACCATGCAGGACGAGTTCAACGATCCGCTCTGGCGCCAGGTGCTGTCCGGCGCGCAGATGCTGTTCGTGGCCTTCGGCGCCCTGGTGCTGATGCCGCTGATCACCGGGCTTGACCCGAACGTGGCGCTGTTCACCGCAGGCCTCGGCACCATCCTCTTCCAAATCGTCACCGGGCGTCAGGTGCCGGTGTTCCTGGCCTCGAGCTTCGCCTTCATCACCCCGATCATTCTCGCCAAGGGCCAGTTCGGCCTGGCCGCGACCATGGGCGGCGTGATGGCGGCCGGTTTCGTCTACACCTTCCTCGGCCTGGCCGTGAAGATCAAGGGCACCGGGTTCATCGACCGCCTGCTGCCGCCGGTGGTGATCGGCCCCGTGATCATCTCCATCGGCCTGGCCATGGCGCCTATCGCCGCGAACATGGCGATGGGCAAGGCCGGCGACGGCTCCGAACTGATCCACTACCAGACCGCAATGATGATCTCGATGCCGGCACTGCTGACCACGCTGATCGTGGCGGTGTTCGGCAAAGGCATTTTCCGCCTGGTGCCGATCATCTCCGGCGTGCTGGTGGGCTTTGCGCTGTCGTTCTGGTTCGGCGTGGTCGACACCGCGAAGATCGCCGCGGCCCCGTGGTTCGCCCTGCCGAACTTCACCGCACCGGAGTTCAACTGGCAGGCGATCCTGTTCATCGTCCCGGTGGCCCTGGCCCCGGCCATCGAGCACATCGGCGGCGTGATCGCGGTGGGCAGCGTGACCGGCCGCGACTACCTGAAGAAGCCGGGCCTGCACCGCACCCTGTTCGGTGACGGCATCGCCACCACGGCGGCCGGCCTGTTCGGCGGCCCGCCCAACACCACCTACGCCGAAGTCACTGGCGCGGTGATGCTGACCAAGAACTACAACCCGAAAATCATGACCTGGGCGGCGATCTTCGCCATCAGCCTGGCGTTCATCGGCAAGTTCGGCGCGTTGCTGCAGAGCATTCCGGTGCCGGTGATGGGCGGGATCCTGTGCCTGCTGTTCGGCTCGATCGCGGCGGTGGGGATGAACACCCTGATCCGCCACAAGATCGACCTGGGCGAGGCGCGCAACCTGGTGATCGTGTCCGTGACCCTGGTGTTCGGCATCGGCGGCGTACTGATCGGCACCGGCAACGGCCCGGACGACTTCGGCCTCAAAGGCATCGCGCTGTGCGCGGTGGTGGCGATTGCGCTGAACCTGATCCTGCCGGGCAACGACAGCTGGAAGCACAAGAAGGCGGATGAGCCGCTGCTCTAAGGCTTCGGCCTGAAAGAAAACCATCGCCAGCAGGCGGGCTCCCACAGCAGGTGTTCAGTGAACCTCTGTCGAAGCCAGCCTGCTGGCGATGTCGTTTAAAGCGCCAGCGGCGCCCGTTCGCAGAGGGTCGCCAGCGCCTTCGCCCACTGTTCCTCGTCATTGAGGCACGGCACCAGCACCAACTCTTCCCCGCCCGCCTCAAGGAACTGCTCCTTGCCGCGGTCGCCGATCTCCTCCAGCGTTTCGATGCAATCGGCCACGAACGCCGGGCACATCACCAGCACCTTCTTCACGCCGTTCTTGGCCAACTCGTCCAGCCGCGCTTCGGTGTAGGGTTCGATCCACTTCGCGCGCCCCAGCCGCGACTGGAACGAGACCGACCACTTGCCGTCCGGGATGCCCATGCGCTTGGCGAACTCGGCCGCGGTGCGCAGGCACTGGCCGCGGTAACAGGTGGCGACCACCTCCGGCGGCGCCCCGGCGCAGCAGTCGCCGCCGCCTTCGAAACGGTGGCCCGGGTTGAGCTTCTTCAGGTGCCGTTCCGGCAAGCCATGGAAACTCAGCAGCAAGTGGTCGTAATCCTGCTGCAGGTGCGGCCGGGCACTGGCCACCAGCGCGTCGAGGTATTCCGGCTGATCGTAGAACGGCTGCAGCACCGACAACTGCACGTCGAGGCGCTTCTCGCGCAGCACGCGTCGGGCCTCTTCGATCACCGTGGTGGTGGTGCTGTCGGCGAACTGCGGATACAGCGGCGCCAATGTGATGCGCTTGTGCCCCGCGGCCACCAGCCTGACCAGCGCCGACTCGATGGACGGCTCGCCGTAACGCATCGCCAGCTCCACCGGACCATGGGTCCACTGCTGGGTCATCTGCTGCTGCAGGCGGCGGCTGAGCACCACCAGCGGCGAGCCTTCGTCCCACCAGATCGAGGCATAGGCGTGGGCCGACTGCTCGGGGCGCTTGACCAGGATCAGCGACACCAGCAGACGCCGCACCGGCCAAGGCAAGTCGATCACGTAGGGATCCATCAGAAACTGATTGAGGTAGCGGCGCACGTCGGCCACCGAGGTGGAGGCCGGCGAACCCAGGTTGACCAGAAGCAAGGCGTGATCGGTCATGCAACATCCTATTTCAGAGGCGGCGGGCGATATCGTCCAGGGCCGCGCGTAAATCCGTGAACCGGAAAGTGAATCCTGCTTCCAGCAAGCGTGCCGGCATGGCTTTCTGGCCGCCGAGCAGCAGTTGCGACAGCTCGCCGAGCCCGACCTTCAGCGCCAGGGCCGGCATCGGCATGAACGCCGGGCGGTGCAGCGCTTGGCCCAAGGTCTTGGCGAACTCGCGGTTGCGCACCGGTTTCGGCGCGCAGGCATTATAAGGACCGTTGGCCCCGTTGAGGTGCAGAAGAAAATCAATCAGGGCGATTTGATCGTCGACATGAATCCACGGCATCCACTGCCGGCCGTTGCCCAGCGGCCCGCCCAGCCCGAGCCTGAACGGCAGCAGCAGGCGCGACAAAAAGCCGCCCTCGGCCGACAGCACCAGCCCCGTGCGCACCAGCACCACCCGGATGCCCAGGCCCTCGGCCCGTTGCGCGGTCTCTTCCCAGGCGACGCACAACTGACTGGCGAAATCATCGATCACCGGCGAAGCGGTTTCGTTCAGTTCCCGCTCGCCGCCGTCGCCGTACCAGCCCACCGCCGAGCCCGAAATCAGCAGCGACGGTTTCTGCGCACGGGTCTCAAGCCAAGCCAGCAAGGATTCGGTCAGCGTGATGCGGCTGCTCCACAGCAAGGCCTTGCGCCGGTGCGTCCAGGGCCGGTCGGCAATGGGCGCGCCAGCGAGGTTGACGATGGCGTCCAGCGGGCCGTCATCCAGGTCCTGCAACCGCGCAATGCCACGCACCTGTGCACCGCAAAGCTTGGCGACCTGTTCCGGGCGGCGGCTCCATACGGTCAACCGATGTCCCTGCTGCAGCCAGTGCCGACAGAGCTGCCGCCCGATCAAACCAGTACCGCCGGTCAGCAATATGTGCATGACATCTTCCTCGCGTGGCGTTTATCCCGGATCACTAGTCTATTTTTATAGGCAGGGATCTTTTCTATCGGGCGGGCTCTATTGTTTAACAATAGGCCAAGCTGTCAGAACGAAATCGCTGGAAGTTATACCAGAAAACAAAATTGTACAGCTTTCAATCACGGCGTAGTCTGTACAGAAAGGTAAACGAGGCCCCTATGACTGTACCTATCGCAATCATCGGCACCGGCATCGCCGGACTCTCCGCCGCCCAGGCCCTGACCGATGCCGGGCACAGCGTTCAGCTGTTCGACAAGAGCCGCGGCAGCGGCGGGCGCATGTCGAGCAAGCGCAGCGACGCCGGCGCGCTGGACATGGGGGCCCAATACTTCACCGCCCGCGACCGGCGCTTCGTCACCGAAGTGCAGCGCTGGCAGAGCAACGGCTGGGTCGCCGAATGGGCGCCGCAGCTCTACACCTTCCACGGCGGGCAACTGAACCTGTCGCCGGACGAGCAGACCCGCTGGGTCGGCACGCCGCGCATGAGCGCCATCACCCGCGGCCTGCTCGAAGGCCTGGAGGTGCATTTCGCCTGCCGCATCACCGAGGTCTACCGCGGCGAAGAACACTGGCACCTGCAGGATGCCGAAGGCTTCACCCACGGGCCGTTCAGCCATGTGGTGATCGCCACGCCAGCCCCGCAGGCCACGGCGCTGCTGGCCGCCGCGCCGAAACTCGCCGGGGCCGCCGCCGGGGTGAAGATGGAACCGACCTGGGCCGTGGCCCTGGCCTTCGAGACACCGCTGGACACCCCCATCGAAGGCTGCTTCGTCCAGGACAGCGCCCTCGACTGGCTGGCGCGCAACCGCAGCAAGCCGGGACGCGACACCACCCTCGACACCTGGGTGCTGCACGCCAGCAGCGCCTGGAGCCGCCAGCACATCGACCTGCCGAAGGAAGCGGTGATCGAACACCTGCACGGCGCGTTCGCCGAACTGCTGCACAGCGCCATGCCCGCCCCGGCCTTCAGCCTCGCCCACCGCTGGCTGTATGCCCGCCCGGCGAGCAGCCATGAATGGGGCACCCTGGCCGATGCCGACCTGGGCCTGTACGCCTGCGGCGACTGGTGCCTGTCCGGACGCGTCGAAGGCGCCTGGCTCAGCGGCCAGGAAGCGGCACGCAGGCTGCACGCGCATTTGCAGTAAGCCGATCTGCCCGCAACCGCGGGCAGGCTCGCTCCCGTCGGGCTGCCCTTCTCGCCCAAAAATCTATACAAACTGTTTGACTTGTACACCTTTGAATCTATGCTGAAGGCAATGTTGTACAGAATTTGAAATCTGTACAGGACTTCGATTCAAGGTGTCGCCATGCCCGACCATTGCCCCTCCCCCCCGAAAATCGCCGTCAGCGCCTGCCTGATGGGCGCCGAAGTGCGCTACAACGGCGGGCACAAGGCCTCGCGGCTGTGCACCGACACCCTCAGCGATTACTTCGAGTTCGTGCCGCTGTGCCCGGAAGTGGCGATCGGCCTGGGCACGCCCCGGCAGCCGATCCGGCTGGTGGGCGATCCGGATCACCCGCAAGCCCTCGGCACCGTCGACCGCCGGCTCGACGTCACCCGGGACCTGGCCGATTACGGACGGGCCATGGCCGACGGGCTGGATGACATCTGCGGCTACATCTTCATGCAGCAGTCTCCGTCCTGCGGGCTGGAGCGGGTCAAGGTCTACCACGACAACGGCGCGCCGGTCGGCGGCGGACGCGGGATCTACGCCCAGGCCTTCTGCGCCGGGCGCCCGGACTTGCCGGTGGAGGAAGCCGGACGCCTGAACGACCCGGTGCTGCGGGAAAACTTCATCACCCGGGTGTTCGCCTACCGCGACTGGCAGACCGTGACCGCACAGGGCCTGAGCCGCCGGGCCCTCACCGAATTCCACTCGCGCTACAAATACCTGCTGATGGCCCACAGCCCTGTCCACTACAAGGCGCTCGGCCATCTGCTGGGCAGCATGGGCCACAGCGATCCGGCCACGGTCGCCCCGCACTATTTCAGCGAACTGATGGCCGCCCTGAAGAAATGCGCCACGCGCGGCACCCACAGCAATGTGCTGCAGCACATCAGCGGCTACCTGAAGCAGGCGATCAGCGCGGCGGACAAACAGGAAATGCAGCAGGTCATCGGCCAGTACCGCCACGGCATCGTGCCGCTGGTGGTGCCGCTGACGCTGCTCAAGCACCACTTCCGGCGCCATCCGGATCCCTACATCGCGCAGCAGGTGTACCTGCAGCCGCACCCCGAAAACCTCAGCCTGCGAAACGCCATTTGATGAACGCCACACCCGACACCAGCGCCCGGGAAGACCTGGGCGCGGATTTCAAGAAAGCCCTGGACGACGGCTGGCTGCCGATCCGCGAGGTGGCGCGCCAGACCGGGGTCAACGCCGTCACCCTGCGCGCCTGGGAGCGCCGCTACGGCCTGGTGGTGCCCCAGCGCACTCCCAAGGGGCACCGTCTGTACTCGGCCGAGCACGTGCAGCGCATCCGGGCGATCCTCACCTGGCTCGACCGCGGGGTCGCGGTCAGCCAGGTCAAACCGCTGCTCGACACCCCGCAGGCGTTCAACGAAACGGCGACCAGCGATTGGCAGCCGCAGTTGCAGAACCTGTTGACCGCCGTCACGCAATTGAACGAACGCAGCCTCGATGACGGTTTCAACCAGGCCATGGCCCTGTACCCGCCGCGCACCCTGTGCGACCAACTGCTGATGCCGCTGCTGGCGGCGCTCGAACAACGCTGGCAGGGCCAGTTCGGCAGCGAGATGGAGCGGGTGTTCTTTTATTCCTGGCTGCGCAGCAAATTCGGCGCGCGCATCTACCATAACAATCGCCAGTTGCGCACGGCGCCGCTGCTGCTGGTCAATCAGTCGGACCTGGCGCTGGAGCCGCGCCTGTGGCTCTGCGCCTGGCTGATCAGCGGCAGCGACTGCCCGGTTCAGGTGTTCGACTGGCCGTTGCCGCCGGCAGAGCTGGCGATGGCGGCCGAACAGCTGCATGCGCGGGGCGTCCTGCTGTATTCCAGCAAGGCCCTGAACCTGGCCCAGTTGCCGAAACTGTTGAGCGGCGTCGGCTGCCCGACAATGATCGCCGGAGCGACGGTGCGCATCCACCACGCCGAGCTGTCCGGCCAAGCTTGCGAACACACTGAGTTGTCCCTGGCCGAAGATCCCTTGTCGGCCCACCAGGGGCTCCTTCAGTGCGGATTGATCTGATGAGGTTGGAACAAGGCACCATGCAATTGATCTGGCTGCGCAGCGACCTGCGCCGACACGACAACACCGCCCTCGCCGCAGCCGCCGGCCGGGGCCCGACCGTGGCCGTGTACCTGTTGAGCCCCGAGCAATGGCAGATCCATGACGATGCCGCCTGCAAGGTCGATTTCTGGCTGCGCAACCTGCATGAATTGAGCGCGGCCCTGGGCGAGCTGAACATTCCCCTGCTGATCCGCACCGCACCTCGCTGGGATCACGTGCCCGAGGTGCTGCTCGACCTGTGCCGGCAGTTGCGGATCGAGGCCGTGCACGTAAACGAAGAGTACGGCCTCCACGAAAGCCGCCGGGACACCGCCGTCGCCCGTGCCCTGCACGCCGAAGGCATTACGTTCACCAGCCACCTCGACCAATTGCTGTTCAGGCCCGGCAGTGTGCTGACCAAAACCGGTGGCTACTTTCAGGTGTTCAGCCAGTTCCGCAAGGTCTGCCACGAGCGCTTGCACCGTTCGATGCCGTCGTTGGTGAGAGCGCCGGGCAAGCAGGCGCCGCTGGAGATCGAAAGCGATCCGGTGCCCGAAGCCGTCGCAGGGTTTGCGCCCCCCAGCCCATCCCTGCGCGCCCTCTGGCCGGCCGGCGAGGCCGAAGCCCAGCGGCGCCTCGACACCTTTGCCGACGCGCAGATCGACTATTACCAGAGCGAACGCGACTTCCCCGCCAAGCCGGGCACCAGCCAGCTGTCCGCTTACCTCGCCGCCGGCGTCCTGTCGCCGCGCCAATGCCTGCACGCCGCGCTGCAAAGCAACCAGGGCGAATTTGAAAGCGGTAAGGCCGGCGCCGTCACCTGGATCAACGAGCTGCTTTGGCGCGAGTTCTACAAGCACATCCTGGTGGGCTACCCACGGGTCTCCCGCCATCGCGCCTTCCGCCCGGAAACCGAAGCCCTGCCGTGGCGCGATGCGCCAGAGGACCTGGCGGCCTGGCAGGAGGCGCGCACGGGCCTGCCGATCATCGACGCGGCCATGCGCCAATTGCTGGAGACCGGCTGGATGCACAACCGCCTGCGCATGGTGGTGGCGATGTTCCTGACCAAGAACCTGCTGATCGACTGGCGCGAGGGCGAGCGCTTCTTCATGCGCCACCTCATCGACGGCGACCTGGCGGCGAACAACGGCGGCTGGCAGTGGAGCGCCTCGACCGGCACCGATGCGGCGCCCTACTTCCGCATTTTCAATCCGCTGAGCCAGTCGGAGAAATTCGACGGCGAAGGCGTGTTCATCAAGCACTGGCTGCCGCAACTGGCCGGGCTGAACAAAAAGGACGTGCACAACCCGGCGGCCCTCGGCGGCCTGTTCGGCGTGGCGGACTACCCGGCGCCGATCGTCAACCTGGGCACCTCACGGGAACGGGCGTTGGCGGCCTTCAAGAACCTGCCGTCCCGTTCGTCTACAGGAGAGGGCCATGAGTGAGTTCCTGCGCCGCTTCGCCCATCGGTTCGCCGAACTGGACAAGGACAACCTGCACCGCCTCGGCGAGCTGTACAGTGACGACATCCATTTCACCGATCCGCTGCACGAAGTGCAGGGACTGGCGCAATTGCGTGAATTGTTCGGCGAAATGTATGCCAATGTCAGCGAACTGCGCTTCGACTTTCACGGCTTCGACCAGATCGGCGACTGCGAGGGCTATCTGCGCTGGGTCATGACCTACCGCCATCCGCGCCTGGCCCGCGGGCGGCCGATCCGGGTCGGCGGCTGCTCGCACTTGCTCTGGCGCGACAAGGTTTACCGCCACCGGGACTATTTCGATGCCGGGGCGCTACTTTATGAACATCTACCCGTATTGGGCCGGGCGATCGCCTGGCTGAAAAGGAGAATGGGATGAATCGTCGCACGCTTCAGCGGCGGTATTGGCTGACCGGTGCCAGCAGCGGCATCGGTGCGGCATTGGCCGAGGAGATTCTTAAGACCGGGGCGCATGTGGCGGTCAGCGCCCGCCAGACCGCACCGCTCAAGGTGTTGGCGCAACGCTATCCGGGCCAGGTGCTGGTGGTGCCGGGCGATCTGACGAACAGCCAGACCGTGCGGGAAATCGGCGAGCGGATCGCCGGAGAATGGGGCTCGCTGGACACGGTGATCCTCAACGCCGGCACCTGCGAATACGTCGATGCCCATCAGTTCGACGCCTCGATCGTCGAACACGTGGTGCGCACCAACCTGCTCGCCACCAGTTACTGCATCGAAGCCGCCCTGCCCCTGCTGCGCAAGGGCAGGGCGCCGCACCTGGTCGGCATGGCCAGCTCGGTCACCTACCTGCCGCTGCCCAGGGCGGAGGCCTATGGCGCCTCGAAGGCCGGCCTGCGCTACCTGTTCGAATCGCTGCGCATCGACCTGGCGGACGAAGGCATCGAAGTCACTGTCGTCAGCCCGGGCTTCGTCGATACGCCCCTGACTGCACAAAACGACTTTCCGATGCCGTTGAGCTGGCCGGCGGACAAGGCCGCCCGGCACATCTTCGCCAGCCTGCGGAACCGCCCGCTGGAGATCGCGTTCCCGGCGCTGTTCATGGCGGCGCTGTGGCCGCTGTCGAAGCTGCCGGCGCGGGCGCAACTGGCGATCGGCAAGCGCATGGTGCGCAGCACGCCGCCGCTCAAGGACGCCACGTGAACATCGCCGTCGTCGGCAGCGGCATCGCGGGCCTGACCTGCGCTTACCTGCTTGCGCGACGGCACGACGTCACCCTGTTCGAGGCCGCCGACCGCATCGGCGGCCACACGCACACGGCCCAGGTGACGGTCGGAGGGCGCGAGTACGCGGTGGACACCGGCTTCATCGTGTTCAACGACAGGACGTACCCGAACTTCATGCACATCCTCGGGCAACTGGGGGTGCGCTTCCGGCCCACCGAAATGAGCTTTTCGGTGACCGACCCGGACACCGGCCTCGAATACAACGGCAACAACCTCGACAGCCTGTTCGCCCAGCGCCGCAACCTCCTGTCGCCGGGGTTCTGGGGCATGCTGCGCGACATCCTGCGCTTCAACCGGTGCGCCCGGCGCGACCTGGCCGAACGACGGATCGCCGCCGACACCACCCTGGACGACTACCTGAAGGCCGGCGGCTACGGCGAACGCTTCATCCTGCATTACATCGTGCCGATGGGGGCGGCGATCTGGTCGATGCCCATGGCCGGGATGCTCAGGTTTCCGTTGCGGTTCTTCGTGCGGTTCTTCGAGAACCACGGCTTGTTGTCCGTCAGCGACCGCCCGCAATGGCAGGTGATCGAAGGCGGCTCAAGCGCCTACCTTGCACCGCTGAGCGCTGCGTTCCGGGACAGGATCCGCCTGGGCTGCCCGGTCGAGCGGGTGGTCCGCGACGGGCGCGGCGTCGATATCCACAGCCCCGCCGGCCGCGAACGCTTCGACAAAGTGGTGCTGGCCTGCCACAGCGACCAGGCGCTGAGCCTGCTCGACCGCCCCAGTTCCGCCGAACAGGCAGTGCTCGGCGCCCTGCCCTACGCCGACAACGAAGTGGTGCTGCACACCGACATCCGACTGCTGCCCACCCGCAAACGGGCCCGGGCCAGCTGGAACGTGCGCCTGGGCGGCGCCGGCGATGCCTTGCCGGCGGTCACCTACGACATGAACATCCTGCAGGGCATCCAGAGCGACACCACGTTTTGCGTCAGCCTCAACCAGAGTGCCGGCATCACGCCCGCCAGCATCCTCGGCCGCTACCTCTATGCGCATCCGCAGTTCAGCCTGGCGGCGGTGGCGGCCCAGGCACGCTGGACCGAACTCGATGGCCGGCAACACACCCACTACTGCGGCGCCTACTGGGCCAACGGCTTTCATGAAGACGGCGTGGCCAGTGCCTTGCGGGTGGCGGCCGCGTTCGGGGAACGGCTGTGAACAGCGCCCTGTACAGCGGCTGGATCACGCACCGGCGGTTCGCCCCCTGCCGCCATGCGTTCCGCTACCGGATCGGCTTGCTGTACTTGGATCTGACCGAGCAAGAGACCGTGCTCGGGCTCTCGCCGCTGGCGGGGCGCAGCCGTTTCGCCCCGTTCTCGTTCCGCGAGCGCGATTACCTCAAGGCGTTTTCCCAGCCCGGCGAACGCCTGAGCGACGCCGTGCGCCGCCAGGTCGGCCTCGCCATCGGCCATGAGCCTCAAGGCGCGATCCACTTGCTGACCCAGCCCCGAAGCTTCGGCCTGGCGTTCAACCCGGTGAGTTTCTTCTATTGCCACGAACCCTGCGGCCGGTTGGCGGCGATTCTCTGTGAGGTCAGCAATACGCCGTGGCGCGAGCGCTACCACTACGTGCTGCCGGCCCGGTCGGACGACCCGCCGGACAGTCACCGGCATTTCACGGTGGCCAAGGCGTTCCATGTGTCGCCGTTCCTGCCGCCGGACCTTGAGTACCGCATGAGCTTCAGCCCCGTCGGCGAGGCCCTCGGTGTGCACATGGCCGACTGGCAGGACGGCCGCAAGCTGTTCGACGCCACCCTCGACCTGCACCGCGAAACGCTCGACCGCCACAGCCTGCACCGCCACCTGCGGCGGTTCCCGTGGATGACCGGCAAGACCGCCGTGACGATCTACTGGCAGGCCCTGCGCCTGCTGCTCAAGCGTGCGCCGCTGTTCACCCATCACGCCGCCGACGGTCATATGCGCACGGCCACCCTCCCTGCCGAGGAACACCGCCATGAAGTCCCCTAGCGTTTCGGCCAGGGCCGGCCTGCTCTGCGTCCATGGGCTGAGCGGTTCCCTGCTGCGCCGAGGCGTGCTGCGCCAGCTGGCGCGGATCAGGCACGGGCAACTGGTGCTGGTCGAGGACGGTCGTCACCAGACTTTCGGCGCCGCCGGCAGCGGGCCGACCGGCGAGATCCACGTGCACGATGCAGCGGTCTGGGGCATGGTCGCGGCCAACGGCTCGATCGGTTCCGGCGAGGCCTACATTCAAGGTTACTGGAGCTCGCCCGACCTGACGGCCGTGGTGAGGGTGTTCGTCAGCAACCTCGACGTGCTCGACGGCATGGAGCGCGGAATGGCGCTGCTCGGACGCCCGTTCATCCGCACCCTGCACTGGCTCAACCGCAACACGCACAAGGGATCGCAAAGGAACATCGCCGCCCACTACGACCTGGGCAACGACCTGTTCGAGCAATTCCTCGATCCGACCATGATGTATTCGGCGGCGCAGTTCCTGCACCCCGACGACAGCCTGGAACAGGCGCAACTGAACAAGCTGGAGCGGATCTGCCAGAAGCTCGCGCTCACGCCCGGCGACCATCTGCTGGAGATCGGCACCGGCTGGGGCAGCATGGCGCTGTATGCCGCGCAGCGCTACGGCTGCCGGGTGACCACCACGACGCTGTCCAAGGCGCAGTACGCGTTCACCGCCGCGCGCATCGAACGCCTTGGCCTGCAGGATCAGGTGACCTTGCTGCTCAAGGACTACCGCGACCTCACAGGGCAGTACGACAAGCTGGTGTCGATCGAGATGATCGAGGCGGTCGGCCACCGGTTTCTGCCGACTTACTTCAAGCAGTGCGCGCACCTGCTCAAAAGCAACGGCCTGATGCTGCTGCAGGCGATCACCATCCGCGAACAGCGCTACGAGCAGGCCAGGCGCGGGGTGGATTTCATCCAGCGCTACATCTTTCCCGGCGGCGCCCTGCCCTGCGTGCAGAAGATGCTCGAGATCGTCAGCCGCGACACCGACATGAACCTGCTGCACATGGAAGACTTCGGCCTGCACTACGCCCGCACGCTGCGCCTGTGGCACGAGAACTTCCGCCGCGCCCGGGGGCCTCTGGCCGAACTGGGCTACGACGACGGCTTTCTGCGGATGTGGGAGTTCTACCTGTGCTACTGCGAGGGCGGCTTCCTGGAGCGCACCATCGGCACCGCCCAGTTGCTGCTGGCCAAACCGGCGGCCATGCCGGCGCCGCTGTTGGGACGCTTCGATGCCTGAACGCCTGGCCAACGCCGTCCTGTTCCAGATCGGCTGGCTGGCCTGCGTGCTCGGCGGCAACAGCCTGTGGCTGCTGCTGGCGCTGGCGGTGCTGGTGATCCACCTGCGCTGGATCAGCAGCTGGGCGGCGGAAGGCCGGCTGATCCTCTGCGTGGTGATCGTCGGCACCGCCGTGGACAGCGTGCTGCGGGGATCGGGGGTGTTCGAGTTCCCGGATCCGTCGCCGCTGATCCCGCTGTGGCTGATGCTGCTGTGGGCGCTGCTGGGCACCACGCTGCGCCATTGCCTGCGATGGAGCGCCCGGCCGTGGTGGCGGGCGAGCCTGCTCGGCGCGGCGGGCGGTGCGTTGTCGTATGGCGCCGGCGGGCAACTGTCCGGCGTAGGGTTCGCCTATGGGCAATGGCCGACCCTGATCGGCATCGGCCTGCTGTGGGCGCTGCTGTTCCCGCTGCTGCACGGAATGGCCCGGCGCCTTGACGGCGCCGGCGCCCCCTGATCGGCTGCTGTGCTCGGGAACCTACAGCGGCATCGTGTAATGCAGCGAGTAGCTCTCTACCCCGTCGTTGCTGCTGGCAAGGCCGGCGTTGGAGTAGTGCGTCGCGCGGATCCCGACCTCATGCCCGCCGTTGAAGCGCAGGCCGAAACCGAAGCGATCCTCGAACTGGAAGGCGCCGCCGATGTTGTTGTCCTCGTACTTGGTGTTGGAGAACACCGCGACGCCGATCCCCGCCTCGACATACGGCTTGACCGACTGGCCGGCAAACTCATAGACGAACACCGGCGAGAACGACAGGCTGTTGTTGCTGGAGGTCTTGTCGCCTTCCCAATAGGTGTAGGCGCCGCTCCAGTAGCCGGTCAGGCGACCGACATCGCTCTGCAGCCAACTCTTGTCCCAGTCGAAGTTCATGCCCAGGCGATAGGTCATGGTCGAATCGCTGGTCGCCCCGACCCCGAACTCGACGCCGGCGGCTTGTGCGGTAAAACTGTGCCCCATCAGTGCAGCCGCAATCGCGGCCAAGCAGAATAGTCGCTTCACTTGAAACATCCTTTTCCGAACGGTCGTATGGTTGTTATGTGACTCAACGCTATAGAAGTCCGCGCTTAAACTGAAGTTCAGCTTATTTTTCGGTTATTACACAAATTTCTTACAAACCCAAGCTTTGCACATCGTCAGACGTTTGCCCCAGCAATGGCAGGACTGTTCTGAAGGCCTGCGGATCGCCGCTGGTCCAGAACCGCGCCGGCCGGCTCGGCCCCTCGGCGAGCGCGCCGCGTTCGGCCAACAGCCGCTGGAGTTGCCGGGCCACGGCGGCGCCGGTGTCGATGAGGCTGATGTCCGCGGGGAGCAAGGTCGCGAGCATCGGCTTGAGGAACGGATAATGGGTGCAGCCGAGGATGATCGTATCGCAGCCGGCGGCCAGCAGTGGCTCGACGTAGCCGTGCAGCATCCGGCGCAGCGCGTCGCTGTGCAGGTCGCCGCCTTCGATCAGCTCCACCAGGCCCGGGCAGGGCTGGGTGATGACCTTCACGTCCGTGGCGAAGCGGTCGAGCAGTGCGGCGAACTTGGCGCTGGCCAGGGTGCCGGTGGTGGCCAGCACACCGACCACGCCGCTGCGGGTGGCGGCGGCGGCCGGCTTGACGGCGGGCTCCATGCCGACGATCGGCCAGTCGGGGAAGTCCCGCCGCAGGTCGGCCACGGCGGCCACGGTGGCGGTGTTGCAGGCGAGCACCAACGCCTTGGCGCCCTGCTCGCGGAAGAAGGCGGCCATCAGGGCGCAACGCTGACGGATGAATTCCGGGGTTTTCTCGCCGTAGGGAATGTGGCCGCAATCGGCGAAGTACAGGATCGATTCGCCGGGCAGCAGACGCTGGATCTCCGCCAGCACCGACAAGCCGCCGACGCCGGAGTCGAACACCGCGACCGGGGCCTCACGCATGCGGCGCACCGCACACGCTGCAGCCCGGATCGCGCTTGACCCGCAGCTCACGGAACCGCGAACCCAGCGCATCGATCAACAGCAGCCGCCCCACCAGCGGTTCGCCGAACCCCGCCAGCAGCTTCATGGCCTCCAGCGCCTGAAGGCTGCCGACCAGGCCCACCAGCGGCCCGACCACGCCGGCCTCGCTGCAGGTCAGTTCGGCTTCGCTGCCGTGCCCGTAGAGGCAGTGGTAGCAGGGGCTTTCGGCCCGGCGCGGGTCGAACACCGACAGCTGCCCTTCGAGGCGGATCGCCGCGCCGCTGACCAGCGGCTTGCGGGCCGCCACGCAAGCGGCGTTGACCGCCTCTCGGGTGGAGAAGTTGTCGGAGCAGTCGAGCACCAGATCCACCGCCGCCACCGCTGCGGCGAGGGAATCCTCGTCCAGGGCCTGGCGGTGCGGCACGAGGCGGATCTCGGGGTTGATCGCCCCCAGCCGCTTGAGCGCCGAGTCGACCTTGGTCATGCCGACGCTGTCGGTGTCGTGGATGATCTGGCGTTGCAGGTTGGTCAGGTCGACCGTGTCGAAGTCCGCCAGGTGCAGCTCGCCGACACCCGCCGCCGCCAGATACAGGGCCACCGGCGCGCCGAGCCCGCCGAGGCCGACGATCAATGCCCGGCTGTCCTTGAGCCGCAGCTGGCCGTCGATGTCGACGTGCTGCAGCAGGATCTGCCGGCTGTAGCGCAACAATTCCTGATCATTCAGCACGGCAGGCGCCCCAGGCTGATCCGTTGGTGGCCGCCCAGGTCGGTGCGGCTGTGGACGTCTTCGAAACCGCGGGTCAGCAGCAGGTCGCGCACGGCCTCGGCCTGATCATAGCCGTGCTCGAGCATCAGCCAGCCACCGGCCTCCAGATGCTGCGGCGCCTGGGCGACGATCAGGCGCAGGTCGTCGAGCCCGTCGGCGCCGGCCACCAGCGCGCTGGCCGGCTCGAAGCGCACATCGCCTTCGGCCAGGTGCGGGTCGGCGGCGCGGATGTACGGCGGGTTGCTGATGATCAGCCCGAAGCGCTGGCCTTGCAGCGAACTGAACCAATGGCTGCTCAGCACCTTGGCGTTGCTCAGGTTCAGGCGCTGGCGGTTGCGCTCGGCCAGGGCCACGGCCTCCGGCACGCGGTCCACGGCGGTGACCTGCCAGGCCGGGCGCTCGCTGGCCAGGGCCAGGGCGATGGCGCCGGTGCCGGTGCCGAGGTCGAGGACGCTGGCCGGGGTCGCCGGCAGCAATTCGAGGGCGGCCTCCACCAGCAGCTCGGTGTCCGGGCGCGGGATCAGGGTGTGCGGCGCCACTTCCAGGTCGAGTTTCCAGAACCCTTGCTGACCGAGGATGTAGGCCACCGGCTCGCCGCTGCGGCGGCGTTGCAGGTATTCGGTGAACACCAGCACCACCTCGCTCGGCACGATGCGCTCGGGCCAGGTGTGCAGGAAACTGCGCGGCTTGCCCAGGGCGGCGGCCAGCAGCAGCTCGGCGTCCAGGCGCGCAGTGGGCGAGTCGGGCAGTTCGGCGGCGCGCAGCAGGCTGGCGATGATGGTCATTTATTCACCTATCGCTGCGAGCTGGTCAGCCTGGTATTCGGCCAACAGCGGTTCGATCACCGCTTCGACGCCGCCGGCGAGGATCTCGTCGAGGGAATACAGGGTCAGGTTGACGCGGTGGTCGGTGACCCGGCCCTGGGCGAAGTTGTAGGTGCGGATGCGCTCGGAACGGTCGCCGGAGCCCACCAGCAGCTTGCGCTCGCTGGCGATGGCGCTGGCGGCGGCGGCGGTCTGCTGGTCGTTGAGCTTGGCCGACAGCCAGGCCATCGCCCGCGCGCGGTTCTTGTGCTGGGAGCGTTCTTCCTGGCATTCGACCACAATGCCGGTCGGCAAGTGGGTGATGCGGATCGCCGAGTCGGTCTTGTTCACGTGCTGACCGCCGGCCCCGGAGGAACGGTAGGTGTCCACGCGCAGATCCGCCGGGTTGATCTCGATCGCTTCCTGCTCGTCCGGCTCCGGCAGCACCGCCACGGTGCAGGCCGAGGTGTGGATGCGGCCCTGGGATTCGGTGGCCGGCACACGCTGCACACGGTGGGCGCCGGACTCGAACTTCAGCTTGCCGTAGACGTTGTCGCCTTCGACCCGGGCAATAACTTCTTTGTAGCCGCCGTGCTCGCCCTCGTTCTCCGAGAGGATCTCCACGCGCCAGCCGCGCTTCTCGGCATAGCGCGAGTACATGCGGAACAGGTCGCCGGAGAAGATCGCCGCTTCGTCGCCGCCGGTGCCGGCACGGATCTCCAGGAACACGTTGCGTCCGTCGTTCGGATCCTTGGGCAGCAGCATGCGCTGCAGGTCGGCCTCAAGAACCACCAGTCGCTCCTTGGCTTCGCGGACTTCTTCCACGGCCATTTCGCGCAGGTCCGGGTCGCTGTCCTTGAGCAGCGCCTGGGCGCCTTCGAGGTCGCCTTGCACGCTGAGCAGCTTCTTGTAGGCCTCGACGACCGGCTCGACTTCCGCGTATTCCTTCGAACAGGTGCGGAACTTGGCCTGATCGGAAATGACTTCGGCGTCGCCCAGCAGCGCCGTCAGTTCCTCGAAACGTTCCTGGAGAGTCTCCAGCTTATTGAGCAGTGACGCTTTCATTGCGGTTTTTTATCCGAAAAGCTATCCGGTGAGCCCTCAAGGGCAAAGAGTTCCTGGGCCATGGCCAGCGCATCGACGCGGCCTTCGGCAGAAAGCTTTTTCAACTGCACGCTCGGCGCGTGCAGGAGTTTGTTGGTCAGGCCCCGGGCCAGCTGGCCCAGCACGTCTTCGGCGTTGCCGCCGTTGGCCAGCGAGCGCAAGGCCTTCTGCAGCTCTTCGTCGCGCAGGCGCTCGCTCTGTTGACGATAGGCCTTGAGCACGTCGACCGCCGCCAGTTCGCGCAGGCGCGCCATGAAATCGTCGGCGCCGACCGAGACCATCTCCTCGGCGGCCTGGGCAGCGCCCTGGCGGCTCTTGAGGTTCTCGGCGACCACTTCGTGCAGGTCGTCGACGCTGTAGAGATAGACGTCGTCCAGCTCGCCCACTTCCGGCTCGATGTCCCGGGGCACGGCGATGTCGACCATGAAGATCGGCTTGTGCTTGCGCTGCTTCAGCGCGCTTTCCACCGCGCCCTTGCCCAGGATCGGCAACTGGCTGGCGGTGGAACTGATGACGATGTCGCTGCGCACCAGCTCCGCCGGGATGTCCGACAGCAGCACCGCGTGGGCGCCGAACTGCTCGGCCAGCAGGCTGGCGCGCTCCAGGGTGCGGTTGGCCACGACGATGCGCTTGACCCCCAGCTCGTGCAGGTGGCGGGCGACCAGGGTGATGGTCTCGCCGGCGCCGATCAGCAAGGCCTGGCTGCGCTGCAGGTCGCTGAAGATCTGCTTGGCCAGGCTGACGGCGGCAAAGGCCACGGACACCGGGTTCTCACCGATGGCGGTGTCGGTGCGCACCTGCTTGGCGGCATTGAACGTCGCCTGGAACAGGCGCCCCAGCAGCGGGCCGATGGTGCCGGCCTCGCGGGCCACGGCGTAGGCCGACTTCATCTGGCCCAGGATCTGCGGCTCGCCCAGCACCAGCGAATCGAGCCCGGAGGCGACGCGCATCATGTGACGAACGGCCGCATCGTCTTCGTGCACATAGGCGCTGGCGCGCAGCTCGTCGAAGCTCAATTGGTGGTATTCGGCCAACCAGCGCAGCACGATCTCCGCCGACAGGTGATCCTGTTCTATATAGAGTTCGCTGCGGTTGCAGGTGGAGAGGATCGCCGCTTCGCGGCTGTCGGTGAGCCGGCAGAGCTGCTGCAGGGCCTCGACCAGCTGCTCAGGGGTAAAGGCCACGCGCTCGCGGACGTCTACTGAAGCAGTCTTGTGGTTGATACCGAGTGCGAGGAAGGCCATTCAAGGTCGCTGATGGTGACGTGAAGCCGGCAATTGTCCTACTTCGAAAGATCCAGAACAACTACCGCCGACTATTGTCTCCATTGCCGGCCCCTATAATGGCCACAATCGAGACTCGGTTATGTTTGGCCGAAGGCTTGTGTCATGATGATCCGACCGCAGGTTAGTCGCCACTTCCCCCATATGAATAGATCTTCCGCGTTGTTCCTCGCTATTGCCTTCCTCAGCGGCTGCCAGTCCCTGGCCCCCGTTTCGACGGACGGCACCCCGCCGGTCGAAGACACGGCCCCGGCGCCCGAAAAGGCCAAGGTCTACAGCTCGTTCAGCGAGGAAACCGTCTTCAGCCTGTTGAGCGCCGAACTCGCCGGCCAGCGCAACCGGTTCGACATCGCCCTGGACAACTACGTGACCCAGGCCATCAACACCCAGGATCCGGGCGTCTCCGAGCGGGCGTTCCGCATCGCCGAGTACCTGGGCGCGGACCAGCCGGCCCTCGACACCGCCCTGATCTGGGCGAAGAACGCCCCGGACGACCTTGAGGCGCAGCGTGCCGCCGCCGTGCAGCTGGCGCGGGCCGGGCGCTATGACGACTCGATGGTCTACATGGAGAAAGTCCTGCAGGGCAAGGGCGACACCCATTTCGATTTCCTGGCGCTGTCGGCCGCCGACACCGACCAGGAAACCCGCAACGGCCTGATGAAAAGCTTCGACCGGCTGCTGCAGCGTCACCCGCACAACAACCAGCTGATCTTCGGCAAGGCCTTGCTGCTGCAGCAGGACGGCGACAACAAAGGCGCGCTGACCCTGCTGGAGGACAATCCGCCGGAGGACGGCGAAATCGCCCCGATCCTGCTGCGCGCGCGTCTGCTGCAAGGCATGAACCGCGGCGACGAGGCCCTGCCGCTGTTGCAGAAGAGCATCCGCAAATACCCGGACGACAAGCGCCTGCGCCTGACCTACGCGCGGATGCTGGTCGAGCAGGACCGGATGGACGACGCCAAGGCCGAGTTCTCCTCCCTCGTGCAGCAATACCCCGAAGACGACGAACTGCGCTATTCACTGGCGCTGGTGTGCCTGGAGGCCAAGGCCTGGGAAGAGGCCAAGGGCTACCTGGAAGACCTGATCGCCCGGGAAAGCCATGTCGATTCGGCGCACCTGAACCTGGGCCGCATCGCCGAGGAACGCAACGACCCGCAAGGCGCCCTGATCGAGTACGCCCAGGTCGGCCCGGGCAACGACTACCTGCCGGCGCAGCTGCGCCAGGCCGACATCCTGATGAACAACGGCAAGACCGCCGAAGCCCTGAGCAAACTGGCCGTCCAGCGCGACGAACAGCCGGACTACGCGATCCAGCTGTACCTGATCGAGGCCGAGACCCTGTCCGCCAACAACCAGGGCGACAAGGCCTGGAAAACCCTGCAGCAAGCCCTGCAGCAGTATCCGGACGACCTCAATCTGCTTTACACCCGCGCCATGCAGGCGGAAAAGCGCAATGACCTGGCGCAGATGGAAAAGGACCTGCGCCTGATCATCAAGCGCGACCCGGACAACGCCATGGCGCTCAACGCCCTGGGCTACACCCTGTCCGACCGCACCACCCGCTACGCCGAAGCCAAGACCCTGATCGAACAGGCGCACCAGCTCAACCCGGAAGACCCGGCGGTGCTCGACAGCCTCGGCTGGGTCAACTTCCGCCTGGGCAACCTCGACGAAGCCGAGCGCTACCTGCGCCAGGCGCTGGAGCGTTTCCCCGACCACGAAGTGGCCGCGCACCTGGGCGAGGTGCTGTGGACCAAGGGCAACCAGCGCGAAGCCAAGCAGATCTGGGGCAAGTTCCTCAAGGATCAGCCCGACAGCACCATCCTGCGCAGCACCATCAAGCGCCTGACCGGATCCGAGACCCTATAACCCATGTTTTTGCGCCACCTCATCGTTTTCAGCTTCATCGCCCTGCTCGCCGGTTGCGCAGGCTTCGGCGCCCGTGAATCGGTCGAAGGCCACGGCAACCCGGCCCAATGGCGCGAGCACAAGCAGCAACTGACCGGGCTCGACGGCTGGCAGATCGACGGCAAGATCGGCATCCGCGCGCCGAAGGACTCCGGCAGCGGCACGCTGTTCTGGCTGCAGCGCCAGGACTACTATGACATCCGCCTGTCCGGCCCGCTGGGCCGCGGCGCGGCGCGCCTGACCGGGCGGCCGGGCAAGGTTTCGCTGGAGGTCGCCAACCAGGGCCGCTACGACGCACAGTCGCCGGAAGCCCTGCTCGAAGAGCAACTGGGCTGGAAACTGCCGGTGTCGAACCTGGCTTGGTGGGTGCGCGGCCTGCCGGCGCCGGACAGCAAGAGCCGCCTGACCCTCGACGCCGACAGCCGCCTGGCCAGCCTGGATCAGGACGGCTGGCAGGTCGAGTACCTGAGCTATGCCGAACAGAACGGTTTCTGGCTGCCGGAGCGGATCAAGCTGCACGGCACCGATCTGGACGTGACCCTGGTCATCAAGACCTGGCAACCGCGCAAGCTGGGGCTGTGAACATGAGCGCACCTCGCCTGACCCTGCCGTCGCCGGCCAAGCTCAATCTGATGCTGCACATTCTCGGCCGCCGCGACGACGGCTACCACGAACTGCAGACGATCTTTCAGTTCCTCGACTACGGCGACGAGATCACCTTCGCCGTGCGCGACGACGGCGTGATCCGCCTGCACACCGAATTCGACGGCGTGCCCCACGACAGCAACCTGATCGTGCGCGCGGCGAAGAAACTCCAGGAGCAGTCCGGCTGCACGCTGGGCATCGACATCTGGATCGACAAGATCCTGCCGATGGGCGGCGGCATCGGCGGCGGCAGCTCGAACGCGGCCACCACCCTGCTGGGCCTCAACCATCTCTGGCAGTTGGGCTGGGACGAAGACCGCCTGGCCGGCCTCGGCCTGTCGCTGGGCGCCGACGTCCCGGTGTTCGTGCGCGGCCATGCCGCCTTCGCCGAAGGCGTGGGCGAAAAACTGACCCCGGTCGAACCCGCAGAACCCTGGTACGTCGTGCTGGTTCCGCAAGTCTCTGTAAGTACGGCAGAAATTTTTTCCGATCCGTTGTTGACACGTAACACACCGCCCATTAAAGTGCGCCCCGTTCCCGAGGGAAACAGTCGAAATGACTGCTTGCCGGTGGTTGCAAGGCGTTATCCAGAAGTACGTAACGCATTGAATTTGCTAGGTAATTTCACCGAAGCAAAACTCACCGGAACTGGAAGTTGTGTGTTTGGGGGCTTCCCAAGCAAAGCTGAAGCTGATAAAGTCTCGGCCCTTCTGACAGAGACCCTTACAGGGTTTGTAGCCAAAGGCAGCAACGTTTCGATGTTGCATCGCAAGCTACAGAGCCTGCTCTAACGGAACCAAGTGCACGGCACTTGCAGCAACAGATACAGGGGCGTCGCCAAGCGGTAAGGCAGCAGGTTTTGATCCTGCCATGCGTTGGTTCGAATCCAGCCGCCCCTGCCATTTTCCTATACTCATCCAGGTATACCCTCAGCCTTCAGGTACTGCGCGTGTCCAAGATGATGGTCTTTACGGGGAACGCTAACCCCGATCTGGCTCGGCGTGTCGTACGTCAGCTGCATATCCCTCTCGGTGACATTTCTGTCGGTAAGTTTTCCGACGGCGAAATCACTGCCGAGATCAATGAAAACGTTCGCGGTAAAGACGTCTTCATTATTCAGCCGACTTGCGCTCCGACCAACGATAACCTGATGGAACTGGTAGTGATGGCTGATGCCTTCCGCCGCTCCTCGGCTACTCGTATCACTGCTGTTATCCCTTACTTTGGTTATGCCCGTCAGGATCGCCGTCCGCGTTCCGCACGTGTGGCCATCAGCGCGAAAGTCGTCGCTGACATGCTCACCGTCGTCGGCATCGACCGTGTGCTCACGGTTGACCTGCACGCTGACCAGATCCAGGGTTTCTTCGATATTCCGGTAGATAACATCTACGGCTCCCCGGTTCTGGTGGATGACATCGAAGACCAGCGCTTCGAGAACCTGATGATCGTGTCCCCGGACATTGGCGGCGTCGTGCGTGCACGGGCCGTTGCCAAATCCTTGGGCGTGGATCTCGGGATCATCGACAAACGCCGTGAAAAAGCCAATCACTCCGAAGTGATGCACATCATCGGCGATGTCGAAGGTCGCACCTGCATCCTGGTCGATGACATGGTCGATACCGCCGGCACCCTGTGCCATGCGGCCAAGGCCCTGAAAGAGCACGGCGCAGCCAAGGTCTTCGCCTACTGCACACACCCTGTGCTGTCGGGCCGGGCCATCGAGAACATCGAGAATTCCGTGCTGGACGAGCTGGTGGTGACCAACACCATCCCGCTGTCCGCTGCAGCACAAGCCTGTGCGCGTATCCGTCAACTGGATATCGCACCGGTGGTTGCCGAAGCGGTTCGCCGCATCAGCAATGAAGAATCGATCAGCGCGATGTTCCGTTAAGGGCCCTGCCCTTCTCGAAATGTCCTGTTGACGAAAAGCGCCCCGCCCCGGCATTCCTGTCCGGGGCGGGGCTTTTTTGCCCATACCGTGTTTGGCGCTGGTCGCAAACGCCACTCGGTGATGGCTATTTTGGAGATATGAAATGACTGATTTCACCCTGAACGCACAAGCGCGTACTGACCTGGGGAAAGGTGCGAGCCGCCGCCTGCGTCACGCCGCCAACATCCCGGCCGTTGTCTACGGTGGCAACAAGGACGCTCAGTCCCTGACCATCCTGGCCAAGGAAATCACCAAGCTGTTCGAAAACGAAGCTGCCTTCAGCCACGTGATCGAGCTGAACGTCGACGGTACCAAGCAGAACGTCATCGTCAAGGCCCTGCAGCGTCACCCAGCCAAGCAGTTCATCATGCACGCTGACTTCGTGCGCGTTGTTGCCGGCCAGAAACTGACCGCCAAAGTACCGGTTCACTTCATCAACGAAGAAGCCGCAGTCAAGAAAGGCGGCGAGATCTCCCACGTCGTGGCTGAAATCGAAGTTTCGTGCGAAGCCAAAGACCTGCCTGAGTTCATCGAAGTTGACCTGGCCAAGGCCGAAGTCGGCACCATCATCCACCTGTCCGACATCAAGGCCATCAAAGGCGTTGAGTTCGTGGCACTGGCTCATGGCAACGACCTGGCTGTCGCCAACGTTCACGCTCCACGTGTTGCTCCAGAAGCTGCAGAAGGCGCAGCAGAGTAATTTCACTCTGCTTGCCGGAGCGGGCGGAACATCGCGGACTTAAGCGTAGCGAGAAAGCGGGCGAGAACGCGGAGTTTACATCCCAGGTAAATGCGCATCTTTCGTCCGTTTTCGCCGCATGCACGAGCTGCGGCGATGACATCCACCACTCCATAGAAGGGCCCCTATCGTGACTGCCATCAAACTGATCGTCGGCCTGGGTAATCCAGGCGCCGAATACGAACAGACCCGGCATAACGCAGGGGCCCTTTTTGTTGAGCGCATCGCCCACGCACAAGGCGTCAGCCTCGTGGCCGACCGCAAGTATTTCGGCCTGACCGCACGCTATTCGCATCAAGGTCAGGACGTTCGTCTGCTGATTCCCACCACCTACATGAACCGCAGCGGCCAGGCCGTGGCGGCACTCGCCGGTTTCTTCCGCATCAAGCCCGAAGAGATCCTGGTGGCACACGACGAACTCGACCTGCCTCCGGGCGTCGCCAAGCTCAAGCAGGGCGGCGGCCATGGCGGTCACAACGGGTTGCGCGACATCATTGCGCAACTGGGCAATCAGAACACGTTCCATCGCCTGCGGCTCGGCATCGGCCACCCGGGCGTGGCCAGCATGGTGTCGAATTTCGTCCTGGGTCGTGCGCCGCGCGCCGAACAGGAAAAGCTCGACGCCAGCATCGACTTCGCCCTCGGCGTGCTGCCGGATATCCTCGCCGGAGAATGGAACCGCGCGATGAAAAACCTGCACAGCCAGAAGGCCTGACTCTTATCCGAGGGGAAACACCATGGGATTCAATTGCGGCATCGTCGGCCTGCCTAACGTCGGCAAGTCCACCCTGTTCAACGCCCTGACCAAGTCCGGGATCGCGGCCGAGAACTTCCCCTTCTGCACCATCGAGCCGAACAGCGGCATCGTGCCGATGCCGGATCCGCGCCTGAACGCGCTGGCGGAAATCGTCAATCCGAAGCGCATCCTGCCGACCACCATGGAATTCGTCGATATCGCAGGCCTGGTGGCCGGCGCATCGAAAGGTGAAGGCCTGGGCAACAAGTTCCTGGCCAACATCCGCGAGACCGACGCCATCGCCCACGTGGTGCGCTGCTTCGAAGACGAGAACGTGATCCACGTCTCCAACAGCGTCGATCCGAAACGCGACATCGAGATCATCGACCTGGAACTGATCTTCGCCGACCTCGACAGCTGCGAGAAGCAACTGCAGAAGGTCGCCCGCAACGCCAAGGGCGGTGACAAGGACGCCGTGGCGCAGAAAGCCCTGCTGGAACAGCTGATCCCGCACTTCACCGAAGGCAAGCCTGCGCGCAGCCTGATGAAGAACATGAGCGCCGAGGAAAAGGCGATCATCAAGGGCTTCCACCTGCTGACCACCAAACCGGTCATGTACATCGCCAACGTCGCTGAAGACGGCTTCGAGAACAACCCGCACCTGGACGTGGTCAAGGCCATCGCCGAAGAAGAAGGCGCCGTGGTGGTTCCGGTGTGCAACAAGATCGAGGCGGAAATCGCCGAGCTGGACGACGGCGAAGAGAAGGACATGTTCCTCGAGGCCCTGGGCCTGGAAGAGCCTGGCCTGAACCGCGTGATCCGCGCCGGCTACGAAATGCTGCACCTGCAGACCTACTTCACCGCCGGTGTCGAAGAAGTCCGCGCCTGGACCGTACGCGTGGGCGCCACCGCGCCGCAGGCCGCCGGCGTGATCCACACCGACTTCGAGAAAGGCTTCATCCGCGCCGAAGTCATCGCCTACAACGACTTCATCCAGTACAAGGGCGAAGCCGGCACCAAGGAAGCCGGCAAATGGCGCCTGGAAGGCAAGGACTACATCGTCAAAGACGGCGACGTGATGCACTTCCGCTTCAACGTGTAACACACAGCGCCCATGAAAAAGCCGCGTTCGATACGCGGCTTTTTTGTGCCTGTCACTCGCCAAGGAACCCTGTGGGAACTGGCTTGCCAGCGATGGCGGCAGGTCAGGCGACAGAGATGCCAGCAGTGCCGGCCCTATCGCTGGCAAGCCAGCTCCCACAGGATCGGTGGCGGCCGCCCACTCTGCCGACACCCGCGATTCCTGCTGGCCCGGAATCAGGCCTTCTTCGTGCGCGGCAGGAAGATCGCCAGCACCCCGAGCAACGGCAGGAACGAGCACAGCAGGTACACCTGCTCGATGCCGTAGAGGTCCGCCAGGTGCCCCAGCAGCGCCGCGCCGATCCCGCCGAAACCGAACATCAGCCCGAAGAACACCCCAGCGATCATCCCGACGTTGCCCGGCACCAGCTCCTGGGCGTACACCACGATCGCCGAGAACGCCGAGGCGAGGATGAAGCCGATCACCACGCTCAAGACGCTGGTCCAGAACAGGTCGACATGGGGCATCAGCAAGGTGAACGGCGCCACGCCGAGGATCGAGAACCAGATCACGGCCTTGCGCCCGATCTTGTCGCCGATGGGGCCGCCGAAGAACGTTCCCGCCGCCACCGCGCCGAGAAACAGGAACAGATGCAGCTGTGAGCTGGCCACCGACAGGTCGAACTTCTCGATCAGGTAGAAGGTGAAGTAACTGGTCAGGCTCGCCATGTAGAAATACTTGGAGAACACCAAAAGCCCGAGCACCACCAGCGCACCGGTCACCCTGCCCTTCGACAATCCGTGCGTCGCCGCCTGGCCGGCCTTGAGCTTGAACAGGTTCAGGTGATCGGCGTACCAGCGGCTGATGCGGTACAGCACGAACAGCGCAAACATGGCGAACAGCCCGAACCACGCCACGTTGCCTTGGCCAAAGGGAATGATGATCGCAGCCGCCAGCAACGGACCGAATGCCGAACCTGCGTTGCCGCCGACCTGAAAAGTGGACTGCGCCAATCCGAAGCGCCCGCCCGAGGCCAGCCGTGCGATACGAGAGGCTTCAGGGTGAAAGGTCGAAGAGCCGATGCCGATCAGCGCCGCCGCCAGCAGGATCAACGGGAAGCTGCCGACCATCGACATCATCACGATGCCGACCAGCGTGCACACGGAACCGGCCGGCAGCAGCCACGGTTTCGGATGGCGGTCGGTGTGGTAACCGACCCACGGCTGCAGCAGCGAGGCGGTCAACTGGAAGGTCAGGGTGATCAGGCCGACCTGAGTGAAGCTCAAGCCGTAGTTGGCCTTGAGCATCGGGTAGATCGACGGCAACACCGACTGGATCAGGTCATTGATCAAATGCGCCAGCGCCACGGCGCCGATGATGCGCATCACCAGTGGGCTGCTTTGGGGAGACGCCGGCGCCGAAGCGGCGGGCTGGACGTTGCTGATGGCCATGGGAATTTCCGGACAGCGGATGGGTGCACGCAGGCAGGTGCGCCAATGTGCCATTTTTCGGTGCGCAAGCGCCATCCCCTTAGCCAGCTAACGAACTAATCGTTCATCGCCGCAACGGTGATAGCTCAACGCCATGGTCTGAATCTTGCCTTGTCTGTCCCCTTGAACGCGGCCCCTTACAAAGGGGACCGAGAATGGGAAGTTTCGCTACAGAGCCGGCCCACAGAGCGGGCGAGAGTGAACTTTCGAGGCCTTTTAGCAGGGCACCGGTCGAGGTCGCGACGACCGCGACGCACGCCGATGGTGCGCGGTGTCCAGAGGAGTCATGGGGCATGCAGGCTTTTTTATCGCCGGGGATCGGTTTGCTGGGGCGCTTTGGTTTCGCCCGCAAATTCCAGCTGTTGTTTCTGCTGTTCATCCTGCCGCTGGCCGGCAGCCTGTTGATGATCGGCCAGGACTACCGCGACAGGCTCAACCTCATCGCCGGCGAACGGGCCGGCGTCCGCCAGTTGCTGGCCCTCGACGCGCTGGACAACCTGCTCACCGCCCAACGCGACCGCGCCGCCCGCTGGCGCGCCACGGAAACCAACCGCCAGCCGACGCCCGCCACCCTCGCTGCGATGGCCGCGTTCGATGGCGTGCAGCCTGCCGTCGCACAGGCCACCACCGAGCTGGGCAATGCCTTGCAGGCTGAAGGCGCCGGCGGCGAAACCCTGGCCCGCTATCAGGCCCTGCAGACCGCGCTGGGCGGCCTGGACTCGAAAAGCCTGGGCAGCGTCGGCTGGTGGCCGGACGGCTACGACCGCTTCACCAACGCCCTCAGCGCCCTTCAGGCCTTGCGGGAACAGATCGCCATGGACAACCGCCTGACCCTGGCGCCGTGGCTGGAGACTTACCTGCTGACGCAGATTTCCACCCAGCATGCGCCGGACCTGATCGAACGGGTCGGGCGCCTGGCGGCGGTCGGGCAGGCCTCGGTGGTGTCCGGTCAGTTCACCCTGCAGAGCCGCTTGCAGTTGCGTGACCTGCGCAGCCGCATCGGCGACGCCCGCGAGCAACTGGTGAAGACCGCCAGCCTGCTGGAGGCGCGTCTGCCGAGCGACCTGCAAGGATGGGCCGCGCAGTACCACGACAGCCTCAAGCAGCTCGACACCGGCCTCAAGGTGCTGGACGACGGCGTGTTCGGCGGCAGCATCAACCTCAAGCCGGACGACTTCGAACGCAGCCTCGACGCCCTGCTCGGCAACCTGGCGACGCTGCGCCAGCAATCGCTGGTCTCGCTGGACGGGCGGCTGGACGACTACCACGGCTCGGCCATCCGCCAGTTCATCGTCGTGGCGGCGGTGTTCGGCTGCCTGTTGCTGCTGGCGCTGTACCTGTTCCTCTGCCTGCAGGCCTCGATCCGCCGCAGCGCCAGCGGCATCACCCTGCTCGCCGAAGCCCTGCGCGACGGCAACCTGAGCCTGCAAGTGGCGGTGCAGGGCCGCGACGAACTGGCGTCGATCAGTACCGCGCTCAACGTCGCGGTGGTGCAGCTGCGCGGCAGCCTGCTGGGGGTCGATCACGAGACCGCGCAGTTGAGCCAGGCCGTGCGCAGCCTCAACGACCACTCCAGCGGCGCCTTGAGCGAAGTCGAGGCGCAGCAATCGCAGATCAGCCAGATCGCCGCAGCGGCCACCCAACTGGCCGCCACCTCCCAGGGCGTGGCGCAGAGCTGCGAGCAGGCGTCCGGCAGTGCCCAGCACACCCGGCGCATCGCCGCCGACAGCAGCCGCGACAGCCAGCGCACCACCGCCAGCATCCAGCAGCTCAATCAGCGGCTGAACGAAACGGCGGCGGCGCTGGGCCGGGTCAGCGAACAGGGGCAGCAGATTCAGTTGGTGGTCGACACCATCCGCGGCGTGGCCGAACAGACCAACCTGCTGGCGCTCAACGCCGCCATCGAGGCGGCCCGCGCCGGCGAGCAGGGCCGCGGCTTCGCCGTGGTGGCCGACGAGGTGCGCAGCCTGTCGCAGCGCACGCAGTCGTCCACGGCGCAAATCGCGGGGACGGTCGACAGCCTGCGCACCACTGTCGACGAAGCGGTGAGCCTGATGGAAGCCGCCTGCGGCCAGGCGCAATCGGACGCCCAGGCGGTCACCGGCCTGGGCGAACGCCTGGGCGAGATCGCCAGCGCCGTGCAGAGCGTCACCGACACCCTGGCGCAGATCGCCACGGCGGTCGACGAACAGGCAAGCACCGCCGATGAGGTCAGCGGCAACATCCAGCAGGTCGATCAGGCGGCGCTGCGCCTGCTCGAAGGGGCGCGGGCGGTGAATCTGGCGGCCGACACCCTGAGCGAAGGCAGCCGTGCGCTGAGCGCCAACACCGCGAGATTTCAGCTGCGCTGACCCCTCCTCCCCCCGTTTTTCGGGCCTGGCGGGTTAAGCGGTTGAAAATAAGAAGAAATATTTTGAATTCGCGCTTGACGCATCTGCATTACGGGTGAATAATGCGCGCCACTTGGCTACATAGCTCAGTTGGTTAGAGCATAGCATTCATAATGCTGGGGTCCGGGGTTCAAGTCCCTGTGTAGCCACCAAGTACTAAAAACGGCTTACCGAAAGGTAGGCCGTTTTTTTATGCCCCGAGAAAAGCCGCAGTCCAGGAAAGCACTGTAGGGAAACCAGCACCCTCCTGGTACGAACTGGATTTTTCGTGAAATCAGGCGCCTGAAACGCTCCCCGTCGGTTTGCCCGCCTCCCCCATTGACCGACAAGCTCCCTTGGCTCGATTCAAGCCATACAGGGAGTTGCCGTGGCTCGATTCAAACCTCTCTTCGATGATGAATGGCTTCGCAAACGTCGCAATGATGTTTACTCATGGGCCACATGGAGCCCGCCACCGCCGCCTGAGCCGGTGTACATCGAAAAGGATGAATGGCCGACGCCCAAGTCCCCTGAAGATCAGGTGTTCGCCAAATCCTGCACGGCGAACAACTGGTGCCGTACGGATGTCGGCACGGCAGCGGAACCCTCCTCCAACTTCGGCAAGGTCATGGTGGCGGGCGCCATGCTCTTTCCGTCCGCCAGCAGCGCGGTAGCAACGGCACTCGGCGCTGATCTGGCATTGGGGCGCATGGCAGGCGGCGGCATCTTGCAGCAGCGCCTCAACTGGGCGGTACGCGGTGCAGGCGGCCCGGCGAGTGTGTTCATCCTCGGAATGCTCCCGGCCAGGATGGGCGACGGCACTCTTCATACCGATGAACAGTTGCGCCGCATGACCCGCGCCACTACCCGCGTGCGTTTCCAGTTCCGGCGCGATGCCGAAGGCGTCATGCAGGTCTACGGCATCCATACCGGCGCCTCGGGCGATGACTCGGTGCGCACCGTCAAGGTCGAGTGGAACAGCGACAAGACAGCGATGGAGGCCAGTCTCAACGGCATCACGATATTGTGGACGCCGCAGCGCGGGCCCCTGGGGTCATTGCCGCCGCTGATCTATCCGGAACACGCGGAGCAACTGGGTACAATCCTCGTTCACCCGATTCCCGAGAACACCGACAGCCAGATAGAAGGCCTGCCCGGTGAAGACATCACCGCTGAGGATTGCATCCTGGTGTTTCCGGCGGAGACCGGACTCAAATCGCTGTACGTGGTGTATTCGAAGCCGGCCAGGCTGATGCCGGGCACCGTGACGGGGATTGGTGAGGATGTGCCGGGAATGTGGCTTGCGGGCGCGGGGACGGGGATCGGCGCGCCGGTTCCGACACGGATTGCGGATAAACTCAGGGGACGGGAGTTTTCGAGTTTCGATGCATTTCGCAAGGCATTTTGGCAAGCCGTTAGGGATGATCCGGATCTCTTCAATCAGTTCAACAAAGATGCCCAGGATCGCTTGATGTCAGGCAATGCCCCCGCAGTTCGAAACAGAGAGGCTGTAGGTATACGAGGAGTGTTTGAGTTACATCATCTCGAACGGGTCGCAGATGGCGGCGCTGTCTATGACGTAGACAACCTTCGAGTCAACACCCCCAGGAATCACATCAATCAACACAGAATCCAATGAGCATGTCATGACAAACATATCTGACTACACCGAAGCTGAATTCATTGGTTTCATCGAAAGGATACGAGCCACAAACAAACGCGGCTCAGATGCGGAACTGGGCGAGTTGCTGGCGCAATTCAGAACGCTTACCGAACACCCGGAAGGCACCGACCTCATTTTTTACCCGGAACCTGGAGAGGACAGTTCTGCCGAAGGTATTGCGCAGACAGTGAAGCACTGGCGTCAGGCGAACAGTTTGCCGGGCTTCAAGCAATAAACACCTGGCCGACCCGACTCACCTACATCCTGCACCGTTCTCCCTCTCCGAACGGCCTATCGAAAGGCAGGCCGTTTTTCATGCCCCGAGAAAAGTGCCGGGCATCACTCGCCCAGCGCCGCCAACCCCTTCGCCCAGATCTGCCGGGTGCGCAATCCCACCATCGCCCGCCAGTCCGGATCCGCCGGGTAGAACTGCTCCAGCAGGTTGAGCTTGATCTTGCGCCCCTGCGCACTGAGCGGATCGCCGTGCAGGTGCAGCCAGTGGTCGTCGCGCAGATGCCGGTGCACCTGCGCCCCCGGATAGGTGCCGCACTCGATCACGAACGGCATCATGCGCACACCCGGCAGCGCATCGAGCAGCGCCTGGGAGGTGTAGCCGGTGGCCGTCGCCGCGACGCCGGTTTCGCTCAGGGTATCGGCGCCGGTGTGCAGGGTGTACAGCCACGGACCGTAAACCGATTGAGCCTGGGCCAGCGCAGGGTAAGGGCCTTGGGTGATGGTCAGCAGCATCGGGTGGCCGTACTCGCCCGCGCCGGTGTGCAGGTCGAAACACATCACGGTTTCGGCACCCGCCAGGTGCTGCTGGACGATGCGGTGCAACGTACGGTTCGACCAGGCCGGTTCCCGCCCGCCATAGAACAATCCGTCGGGGTGGCTGTGCTGGCCGCCCTCGACGATCGACATCACCGCCGGCCAGCCGTGTTCGGCGATCTGCGCGTCAAGCAGGGCATCGGCCCGCTGCCGCTCAGGGCCGTCGAGCTGCGTGCAGGCATAGATCCCGTGCAGCGCCGCATAGGCCCGGTTGTCCGGCAACGGCCGGGAGAAGTCCAGGTGGTTGCGGTTGAGGTCGATGTTGTCCTCGTTGACCCTGCGCAGCCACGCCGTGCCCCACGGGTTGATCAGGTGCACCATCACCACGGCGACGTCCCTGGGCAACTGGTCGGGTGTGAACTGCTTCAGCCAGTCGATCTGGCAGTCGGAGCCGTAGTAGCCCTCCACCCCGTGCGTGCCGCTGATGGCCACCAGACGCCGTTTGGACTGGGGATCGCCCAGCACCGCGACATCGGTGCTCAACGGCTCGCCGAACGGCCCGTTGAGCGGATGCGCGTACGAGAAGAGGGTCGCCCCGGCGATGTTCGCGGCGGCGAGAAAGCGTTCACGCTGAAGGCGGTAGCCGGTGTGGGTGGCAAATGCGTTGTCCATGGAGGCCTCTTGTAGGTTTTCTGGCGTCTCGTGTGCCTTCGACCCTACAGAAAATCCACCGGGGCTTGAAGGAGAAAGTACCCGGCGGTTTGCGTCCCGTACGGTCGGCCGATACAGTCCGTCAGTCTTTTCACCCCACGGACGGAGAAGCCCGCGTGTTTCCAGCCCTGCCCCTGAGCCGTTTTCGCCTGCCTGCCCTGAGCCTGATCGTCAGCGCCCTCACCCTCGCCGCCTGCAACGCCCCGCCCGCCTCGACGTTGCCGCAGGCACCGGAAGCCGCCTCCGGCTACCGCACCGGCCTGCAGGCCAGCCACGCCAGCCGGCACATGGCGGCCGCCGCCAACCCGCTGGCCGCCGAAGCCGGCCGGGAGATGCTGCGTCAAGGCGGTTCGGCCATCGACGCGGCAATCGCGATGCAGGCGGTGCTGACGTTGGTCGAGCCGCAATCCTCGGGCATCGGCGGCGGTGCGATGATCGTGCTGTGGGACGGCAAGCAGGTGCGCACCTACGACGGGCGTGAAACCGCGCCGGCCGGCGCCACCGAGAAGCTGTTCCTGCAAGCGGACGGCAAACCGATGCCGTTCCCCCAGGCGCAGATCGGCGGGCGCTCGGTCGGCACGCCCGGGGTGATGCGGGCGCTGGAGCTGGCGCACCGGCAGCACGGTCGCCTGCCGTGGGCGACGCTCTTCGAACCGGCGATCAAGCTGGCCGAGGACGGCTTCGCCCTGTCCCCCCGACTGCATTCGCTGCTGGCGTCTGACCCGGCGATCGGCCAGTCGCCGGACATGGCCAGGTACTTCCTCAACGCCGACGGCAGCGTCAAGGCCGTCGGCACACGCCTGCGCAATCCCGAACTGGCCGCCGTGCTCAAGCGCATCGCCCACGAAGGCGCCGACGCCCTGTACAAGGGCCCGATCGCCGAAGAGATCGTCGCCAAGGTCCAGGGCCACGCCAACCCCGGCAGCCTGTCGCTGAACGACCTCGCCCGCTATCAGGCCAAGGAGCGCGCGCCGCTGTGCACCGACTACAAGCGCTGGCAGGTCTGCGGCATGCCGCCGCCGTCCTCGGGCGGGATTGCCGTGGCGCAGATCCTCGGCACCTTGCAGGCCCTCGAGACCCGCGACCCGCGCCTGGCGCTGACGCCGCTCAAGCCCCGCAAGACCGACCTGCCCGCAGGCATTGAGCCTGCGCCTGAAGCCGTGCACCTGATCGCCGAGGCCGAACGCCTGGCCTACGCCGACCGTGCGCAATACGTGGCCGACACCGACTTTGTGCCGGTGCCGGTCAAGGGCCTGGTGGATCCGGGCTACCTGGCCACACGTGCCGGCCTGATCGGTGAGCGCAGCATGGGCAGCGCCCGGCCAGGCAACCCGCCAGGGGTACAGGTGGCCTATGCGCCGGACCGTTCGCCGCTGCGCATCTCCACCTCGCAAGTGGTGGCGGTGGATGACTTCGGCGGTGCGATCTCCATGACCACCACCATCGAGGCCGCCTTCGGCTCGCACCTGATGGTCCAAGGCTTCTTGCTGAACAACCAGATGACCGACTTCTCGTTCATCCCCGAGGAGAACGGGCAGAAAGTCGCCAACCGCGTCGAGCCCGGCAAGCGCCCGCGCTCGTCGATGGCGCCGACCCTGATCTTCGACCGCGCCAGCGGCGGGTTCGTCGCCACGGTCGGCTCCCCGGGCGGCTCGCAGATCATCGAGTACGTGGCCAAGACCACCGTCGGCCTGCTCGACTGGAACCTCGACGCCCAAGACGCCATCAGCCTGCCCAACTTCGGCAGCCGCAACGGGCCCACCGAACTGGAGCAAGGCCAGTTCAGCCCGGCCCTGATCCAGGCGCTCAAGGCCCAGGGGCACGCGGTGAACGAGATCGACATGACCAGCGGCACCCAGGCCATCGTGCGGGTCAAGGATACGCAAGGAAAGGTCTCTTTCGAGGGCGGGGCGGATCCGCGCCGTGAAGGCGAGGCGTTGGGGGATTGAGCTTGCCCTTGGGGCAGGCTTTAGCGTGAGTCCCGAGCAGCCAAACAGGAGAGATTCATGCTGACCATCGGACAAATGGCCCGCTGCCACGGGCTCACCACCAAGACCCTGCGCCACTACGACAGCATCGGGCTGTTCAGCCCGGCGCTCACCGGGCGCGACAACGGCTACCGCTACTATCGCCCGGAGCAGATCGTCATCCTCGGCCGGATCCTCTGGCTCAAGGGCCTTGGCCTGGCGCTGGAGGACATCCGCTCGCTGGCCGCAGGCGGCGGGCTCGACAGCGTCGGCGCGATGCGCGAGACCCTCGAAGCCCACGCCCGGCACTTGCGCGCGGAACTGCAGCGCGGCGAAAACGTGCTGGGCCAGCTGACTCGCTACCTCGCACAGCCGGATCGCGGACTGCCGGCCCTGCAGGCGCCCGAACGGGTCGCCTACCCCGCGCTGCGGATCATGGGCATGAGCTGGCAGCAAGGAGAGGACGGTTCGATCGCGCAAATGTGGGATCGCTTTGAACCCAGGGAGCCCGAGATCGACCGCCTGCGCGAGCCGGTAGGCACCTTCGGCGTGTGCGAGCCTTTGGCGGACGGTCAGTGGCGGTACGTCGCCGGGCTTCCGGTGGGCAGCAAGGCCAGTCTGCCCGATGGCATGGTGGAACTGCACATTCCCGCCCGCCCGTACGCCCGCGTCGAGCACCACGGTCCGGTGACCACGCTGCCGGAGACCTTCCGTGCGGCCTACAGCGAATGGCTGCCCGCCGCCGGCATGGCCCCGGCCGAAGGCATCGAGTTCGAATACTGCGGCGAGCGCTTCTTCGGCCCGATGGATCCGCGCAGCGTGGTCGAGCTGTACATTCCGCTGAAGGACTGAGGTTCCCTCACGGCGACTGCTGCGCAGTCGAGCGGGAGCGGTTCGCTCCCGCCAGCCCCGGACATGACGGCAACGGGTCCGGGAAAAGAACCGGTCAAGGGCCGTTTCCGGCGCTCTGCTCACACCACGTGGAGAAATGCCCTGCAACATCCGAAGAAGCGTCAGACATCCGACCTGAAGCCGTTGATTTAAGGTGTTACATCTTCAACTGCACAAGGCACGGCATTCCATGAGCAACCGCTGGCAGAGCAATTCATACGCGGATTTCGGAAGGTTTCTGCGGCGTTTCAGAACCGAGCTGATCGTCGGTTTCCTGCTGGGGACGGTGCCGCTGCTGATGCACTCGACCCGTCCCTCGGAGCTGCATGCCATGCTCCAGGCCCTGCTGGCCAGCACCCCGGTGATCGACCACGCCGTGTGCCTGCTGCTGATCTACAGCTTGGTGTGCCTGCACAAGAAACTGTACCGGCTCAAGACAGACCGCATGCGGGAGCGCTTCGAGTCGATCTACCAGGTGACCGCCGAGGTCGGCACCAGCTTCCTCACGCTGCTGCGCACCGGACTGGGGGCCATCGTCGGCTTCCTGATCATCGCACCGTTCATCGAAGTGGAGCCCGTGGCCCTCAAGCAGTGGCTGGCCAACGCCGTGCTGGGCATCATGACCCTGGTGCTGTCGGCCTGGGTGTCACTGCTGCACGACTTTCTGCTGCCGCAGCCGAGCCGTGCCCACGTGAAGAACCATATCCGCCTTTAGGCCTTGAGCGCCTTGCCGTCCACCGGGTCGCCGATCTTCAGGAAGTGCCCGCCGGCCACATGGTGCAGCGTGCGCAAACCGTCCTGACCGTCGAAGTGCCAGCGGCCGTCGCTGAACACGCGTTCGTCCGCCTGGGCGGCGATCACCTCGGCGAGAAACAGGTCGTACCGGTCATGGTTGTGCGGCTCCGGCAGCAGCCGGCATTCCAGCCAGGCCACGCAGCCGTCGAGCATCGGCGCCTGCACCTGTTCGCCTTCGAACGTCTGCAAGCCAAAGGCCTGGAACTTGTCCCGGCCCTGGGCCTGGCTGATCTCAAGCCCGGAGGTCGAACCGACGGTCTGCACGACGTCGGCCTGAAGCGCACAAGGGACGTTGAGCACGAAGGTGCCGCTGGCTTCCAGCAGTTGCCGCGTCCAGGTGGACTTGTCGAGCACCACCGCCACCTTCGGCGGTTCGAAGTCCAGCGGCATGGCCCAGGCGGCGGCCATGATGTTGCGCTGGCCGTCGTGGGCGGCGCTGACCAGCACGGTCGGGCCGTGGTTGAGCAGGCGGTAGGCTTTGTTCAGGGGAACCGGGCGGCGGTGGGAAACGCTCATGGGCATCTGCTCCGGGAAAAGGAACCGATTGTAGCCTCAGCCCCAATGACTGTGGGAGCGAGCCTGCGTGCGAGGGCGCCCCGTCAGTCACCTGGAACGTGAGTGATCGGACGCCATCGCGAGCAAGCTCGCTCCCACAGGGAGAAGCCTTGAATCAGTTGGACAGCTGGTTGGCGAACTGGCCGACCGCGTTCACCACCTTCTGCGCACCGTCCTGGATCTCGACGATCACGGTGCCCGCCTCCGCCGCCAGCGCCAGGCCCTGTTCGGCCTGGAGCTTGCCGTCGGTCATCAAGGCCACGGCGTTGCGCGCCATGTCTTGGTTCTGGCGCACCACGCCGACGATCTCTTCGGTGGCCTGGCTGGTGCGCGAGGCCAGTTGCCGCACTTCGTCGGCCACCACCGCAAAGCCCCGCCCCTGCTCGCCGGCGCGGGCCGCTTCGATGGCAGCGTTGAGCGCCAGCAGGTTGGTCTGTTCGGCGATGCCGCTGATGGTCTTGACGATGGTGCCGATCACCAGCGACTGCTCGTTCAGCGCCTCGATGCCTTCGCCGGCGGTCTGCATGTGCCGTGACAGGTCGCGCATCACATTGACCGCTTCGGTCACCACCGCGGTGCCGCGCTGGGCGGTGCTGTCGGTCTGCAGCGAGGTGCTGTAAGCGATGTTGGCGGCTTCGGCGACCGCCTGCTCCTGGTTGACCTGATCGGTGATCACCGTGGCGAACTTCACCACTTTGTAGAGCTTGTCGTTGGCGTCGACCACCGGGTTGTAGGAAGCCTCCAGCCACACGGTGCGGCCATGGCTGTCCACCCGCTTGAAGCGGCCGGCCACGAACTCGCCGTTGTTCAGGCGGCGCCAGAAGTTCTGGTAGTCGGCGCTGCCGGCTTCCATCGGGTCGCAGAACATGCGGTGATGCTTGCCCTGGATCTGCGCCAGGCTGTAGCCCATGCCATTGAGGAAGCGGTCGTTGGCGCTCAGCACGTTGCCGTTGAGGTCGAACTCGATCACGGCGGTCGAACGCACCAGCGCCCCGATCAGGTTCTCGTGCTCGCGCGAGGCCTCGATGGTGCGGGTCAGGTCGCTGGAGTAGATCGCGAAATACTTGATCCGCCCGTCCGAGGAGCGGATCGGCTGCGAAATGGAACGCAACCAGGCCTCTTCGCCATTGCCGCGCAGCAGGCGCACGGCCCCGGCGAAGTGTTCGCCGCGGGTCAGCGCGGCGCGGAAACGGTGGTGGAACTCATCGGACTTCACATGGGCCGGCACGATGTCTTCCAGGGCACGACCGATCAGGTCGTGGCTCCGGTAGCCCATCTCGTTGAGGAAATTCTGGTTGGCGGACTGGATGCGTCCGTCGGGCTCAAGGGTCAGCACCAGCATCTCGCTTTCCAGACTCTCTTTCACTTGCAGAAGGCTGGAGAGTTCTTCGCGAAGAGCCGCGAGCTCTTGCTTCAGGCGTGTATTGAACATGGGAAAGCACCGATGGGTAGAAAGCGGGTATGCCACCTAACCATCGGCCTCGGGATTCTTTTCTGAAGTGCGCTTGAGGGCTGTCCTACAAAAATAGTTCGGCCCCCGCCACTCAGGCGGTTCCCGCCACCCGGCACTGTCCCGGATGCGGCATCCGCGAGCCGAAATACGCCGCGCCGGCCAGGCCCGCCAGGCCCATCACGGCGCAGAAGATCACGCAGACCCACGGGCTCCACGGCATCAGCCCGACCAGCAGCAGCGGCGTCACGCTGGCCCAGGCCGCGTAGGCGATGTTGTAGGTGAAGGAGATCCCCGACACCCGGATCCGCGCCGGAAACAGGCCGACCATCACCGACGGCACCGCCCCCACCACGCCGCAGGCGAGCCCGGCCACGGCATAGGCGAGGCCGATCCAGCCGCCCCCGCCGATCAGGCAGGCGTACAGCACGCCGATGCCCAGCGGCAGCAGCAGGCTGTAGAGCATGACCGTGCGCCAGGCGCCGATGCGGTCGACCAGTTTGCCGGCGATCACGCAGCCGATGTTCAGGAACACGATGCCCAGCGCGCTCAAGGCGAAGGTGCGGCTGGCGGTCATGCCGAAGGTCTTCTGCATCATGGTCGGGGTGATGACCACGAACACCACCACCGCCGACGTCAGCACGCAGGTCAGCAGCATGGCCGGCAGCATCGCCAGGCGGTGCTCGCGCAGCACCGTGCGCAGCGGCAGTTCGACCCGCGCTTCGCGCTGCGCCTCCATCGCCATGAACACCGGCGTCTCGCTGAGCCAGCGGCGCAGCCACACACCGATCACGCCGAACACGCCGCCGAGCAGGAACGGGTAGCGCCAGGCGTAGTCGAGTACTTCCGCCGGGGTGAACATCTGCGCCAGGAAGGTCGCGGTCAGCGCGCCGATCAGGTAACCGAAGGTCAGGCCGGCCTGCAGAAAGCCCAGGGCATAGCCACGGTGGCCCGGCGGCGCGTGCTCGGCGACGAACACCCAGGCGCTCGGCACCTCGCCGCCCACCGCCGCCCCTTGCAGGATGCGCAGCGCCAGCAGGAGCAGCGGCGCGAAGTAGCCGATCTGCGCGTACGTCGGCATCAGCCCGATCAGCAGGCACGGCAGCGCCATCATCAGGATGCTCAGGCTGAAGACCTTCTTGCGCCCCAGGCGGTCGGCGAAATGCGCCATCAGGATCCCGCCCAGCGGCCGCGCCAGATACCCGGTGACGAAGATCCCGAAGCTTTGCAGCAGGCGCAGCCATTCGGGCATTTCCGGCGGGAAGAACAGCTGGCTGAGGGTCAGGGCGAAGAACACGAAAATGATGAAGTCGTAGATCTCCAGCGCCCCGCCCAACGCCGCAAGACCTAAGGTCTTGTAGTCGGAACGGCTGAAAGGGGCCGGTCGGGCAAGCGGGGCGGCAGTCATGGCAGAGGCTCGGGCAGCGGCAAAAACCGGGGCGCCCATGGTCTACGCAAACGGGCCGGGGGACAACCCGTTAGACCATAGTCCCGGTTTTGCAAAACCTGCTCACGGAAAGGCCGGCGCCTGATTTACTGTTGGGGCCTGTCCGCACACACCACGCCAGACACACCGTGGCAGCGGGCTTGCCCCCGAAGAGGCCGTTGCGTCCGGCACCGATGCCGACCGGCCTGACGCCTTCGCGGACAAGCCCGCTGCCACAGGGGGCGCGGCGCTTCTGACGGATCACAATAAACATAAGAATCCGAGGTATTCCCGTGGCCGTTGACATCGAAGATAGCCGCTCCGCCCGTTTTGCCCTGCGCTGCTCCAACTTTGCCGAACGCTGGTTTCCCGATTCCTGGGTGTTCGCCGCGCTCGCCGTGATCATCGTGGCCCTGGCCACCCTGGCCATGGGCGCCAAGCCCACCGACGCCGCCATGGCGTTCGGCGACGGGTTCTGGAGCCTGATCCCGTTCACCATGCAGATGGCCTTCGTGGTGATCGGCGGCTATGTGGTCGCCAGCTCGCCGCCCGCCGTGAAACTGATCGACCGCCTGGCGCGGCTGCCCAAGAACGGCCGTTCGGCCGTGGCCTGGGTCGCGCTGATCTCGATGGTCGCCTCGCTGCTCAACTGGGGCCTGTCGTTGGTGTTCGGCGGCTTGCTGGTGCGCGCCCTCGCCCGGCGCAGCGACCTGAAGATGGACTACCGCGCCGCCGGCGCCGCGGCCTACCTGGGCCTCGGCGCGGTATGGGCGCTGGGCCTGTCCTCGTCGGCCGCGCAACTGCAGGCCAACCCCGGCAGCCTGCCGCCGTCGATCCTGTCGATCACCGGGGTGATCCCGTTCACCCAGACCATCTTCCTCTGGCAGTCCGGCGTGATGCTGCTGGCGCTGATCGTGGTGTCGATCATCATCGCCTACGCCACCGCCCCCGGCCCGAACTCCGCCCGCGACGCCCAGGCCTGCGGCATCGACCCGAGCTTCAACCTGCCGCCGCTGCAACCGCGCACCCGCCCCGGCGAGTGGCTGGAACACAGCCCGCTGCTGATCATCGTGCTGGTGCTGCTGGCGGCCGGGTGGCTGTTCCACGAGTTCTCGACCAAGCCTGCGATCACCGCGATCTCCGGGCTGAACACCTACAACTTCCTGTTCATCATGCTCGGCGCGCTGCTGCACTGGCGTCCGCGCAGTTTCCTCGACGCGGTCGCCCGCGCCGTGCCGACCACCACCGGAGTGCTGATCCAGTTCCCGCTGTACGGCTCCATCGCCGCGCTGATGACCACGGTCAAGGGCGCCGACGCCCAGACCCTGGCCCACCACATCTCGACGTTCTTCGTCAGCATCGCCTCCCACGACACCTATGCGCTGCTGATGGGCGTGTACTCGGCGATTCTCGGCTTCTTCATCCCGTCCGGCGGCGGCAAGTGGATCATCGAGGCGCCGTACGTGATGCAGGTGGCCAACGACCTCAAGTACCACTTGGGCTGGGCGGTGCAGATCTACAACGCCGCCGAGGCCCTGCCGAACCTGATCAACCCGTTCTACATGCTGCCGTTGCTGGGCGTGCTGGGGCTGAAGGCGCGGGACTTGATCGGCTTCTCGTTCGTGCAGTTGCTGGTGCACACGCCGTTGGTGCTGGCGTTGCTGTGGGCACTGGGGACGACGCTGGCCTACCTGCCGCCGGTGATGCCGTAACCGCCTCGGCTGGCGGATACGGGCCTGACGGGCGCGCGGACACGCCGCGCTCCCGCTGCGACGGGCCTGGCCTTGCGGACGTCACCCAACCGTCACATTCCCTTGCTAGCGTCCGCCAGAAATATACTGAAACAATTAAGCAGACACAGGCTTCTAGATGAACGACGACACAAACGACAGCGCCCCGCCCTCCCCCGACCATGACCTTCCTGCCGACACCAGTCGACGCCGTTTCCTCGGCGGTGTGGCGGTGCTCGGCGCCGGCGCGACGCTGGCGGCCTGCGGCAACCGCGGCGACGGACCGGACAAGCCGGACGAACGTCCGCTGTCGGCGGCCGAACTGGACAAGGCCCTGCAAACCCACGTGAAGACCGTGGTGGTGATCTACGCCGAGAACCGCAGCTTCAACAACCTGTTCGGCGACTTCCCGGGCGTCGAGCGACCGCTGTCGGCCCTCAAGCCCGCCGACTACCAGCAGCGCGACCGCGACGGCAGCCTGCTGCCGGCCCTGCCTCCCGCCTGGGGCGGCATCCTGCAGACCGGCCCGCAGACCCTGGACGGCGTGACGTACCCCACCGCCGTGCAGTTTCAGGAAAACCTGCCCAACGCACCGTTCGCCCTCAAAGGGCCGAACGCCGAAGACTTGCCGCTGGGCCTGGTGACCCGCGACCTGTGGCACGTGTTCTACCAGAACCAGATGCAGATCAACGGCGGCAAGAACGACGGCTTCGTGGCCTGGGCCGACTCCGGCGGCCTGACCATGGGCCACTACGCACAGAGCCGCTATTCCCTGCGCCTGTGGGACGTCGCCCGGGAGTTCGTGCTGTGCGACAACTTCTTCCAGGGCGCTTTCGGCGGCTCCTTCCTCAATCACCAGTACCTGATCAGCGCCACCGTGCCTTTCTATCCGCACGCGGCCGAGTCGGTGGCCAAAGGTCAGATCGCGTCCCTGCAGAGCGACGACCCCGCCGACCCGCGCCTCAAGCCGCTGGAGCAATCCCCGGCCAGCGCCATGACCGGCCCGCCGCAGTTCGGCCCGAGCGCGCTGACGCCGGACGGCTATGCGGTGAACACCCTGGCGCCACCGTACTGGCCCACCTGGATCCGCGACCCGGAGCGGCCGGCCTATTCCAAGCCGGACCTGCCCAACGTCCTGGTGCCCCAGACCCACGAACACATCGGCGACAAGCTCTCCAAGCGCAACATCGACTGGGCCTGGTACGCCGGCGCCTGGCAAGCGACGCTGGATCAGTTCAAGGACTCGGGCGGCATCCCCAAGATCCCGAACTTCCAGTACCACCACCAGCCGTTCAACTACTTCCGCCAGCAGGGGCCCGAGAACCCCGAAGAGCGCGCCCGGCGCCTGCGTGACGCGGGCCTGGGCGACGAGTCGGGCAGCAACCGCTTCTTCGCCGACGCCGAGGCCGGCAAGCTGCCAGCCGTCAGCTTCTACAAGCCCCAGGGCAACCTGAACATGCATGCCGGCTACGCCGACGTGGCCTCCGGCGACCGCCACATCGCCAGGGCCTTGAAGGTGCTGCAGGAAAGCCCGCAATGGAAAAACATGGTGGTGATCGTCACGGTCGACGAGAACGGCGGCTGGTGGGACCACGTCGCGCCGCCCAAGGGCGACCGCTGGGGCCCCGGTTCCCGGGTGCCGGCGCTGGTGGTGTCGCCGTTCGCCCGCAAGGGCACGGTGGACCATACGGTGTACGACACCGCCTCGATCCTGCGCCTGATCACCCGGGTGTTCCGGCTGGAGAAGCTCGACGGGCTCAGGCAACGCGACGAGGCCATGGCCGCCCGGGGCCAGAAACCGCTGGGCGACCTGACCGCCGCCCTGCGTTTTCCGGTCTGAGGACAGCGCCTGCGGGCGTGCAAAAAAACTCCGTGCGGGCGCTTCTCTGCGCCGTACGGCTGATCCAATATGGCACGCATCCCATCTCCGGGACCCACGCTGAAAAGGATCTGAGCATGTTCAAACTCGCAGGACTCACTCTCGCCGCGCTGACCCTCAGCGCGGCGGCCCACGCCGATGTCGACCTGAAGCTGGGCAGCACCGAACGCGTCACCCGCCTCTTCGCCTACCCCAACAACTGCAGCGTGATCTGCTTCCGCAACTGGACGCTGGAACAGACCGTGTCGCACTACCTGACCCAGAGCGTGCAGCGCGACGGGTACGCCAACGCCAAGGTGCTGGTGAAGACCGACAACGATCAGCTCTACGCCGAGATCAGCGGCGTGCCGCAGGGCTACGACAAGCCGCTGTCCGCCCTGCTGGACGCCGGCGACCTGGCCTACACCGGCGCCAGCAAGCTCAACGCCGACGGCAAGTGGGCGTACAGCTGGTATCTGTTCCTGCCGCTGGGCATGGCCCTGGAGAACCGCAAGAGCGTCGAGCTGCTGCACTTCCCGCCGGACTATTCGCTGACCCAGGCCCAGGACTACCTGCGCTCCAACACCACCGACCGCTGGGCGGCGCTTCTGACCGACAACGGCATCCCCGCCGACCAGACCCCGGCCTACCAGACCATCGTCGACATCGCCCCGATCGCCGCGCCGGCCAGCGCCGGCAAGGATCTGGAAGGCGTCTACGACTACTTCAAGGACTACCAGACCACCATGGTCAAGCAGGTCAGCGTCAGCGCCAACGGCGCCGCGTTGCCGATGGTGGCCTTCGGCGCGCCGGTGCGTAACTGGATCAAGCAGCAGTACGGCCAGACCGTGAACGTGCTGGGCCTGGCGACCATCAGCCCGAGCGACGGCGTGAAGGTGCCGGTGCTGGGCTCCAACCACCCGAGCTACATCTGGTACGCGGCGGATCCGGAAACCTACACCGGCGACGACGCCCAGGCCAAGGCCGACGCGGCCGGCCTGAAGGTGATGGGCCAGGACCTGAGCGCCGCCTGCTGGCAGGCGGGCATGGGCAGCAAGCCGGGCAGCGATCCGAAGACCCTGCTCGACAGTTGCACCCAGACCTGGCAAGTCACGCAGAAGGTCAAGACCTGCGAGCTGTTCTACACCTCGATCCGCAACCTCACCCCGGAGCAGGCGGCGGCCAAGTGCACCACCGCGCCGGTCAAGACGCAGCTCAAGGCCCTGAAGGAACCGCTGCCGGCCACCGCCCAACCCGCCCCGCACCTGTAAGGCACGCTCGACGCCCCTTGTGTCAGCCAGGGCTGACGCAAGGATGCGTCCATTTCGCCTGTCAGATCTGACAGTAGACCTGCCGGGCCGCTCGCGAGAACATTGAGCCAATCAGCGAAACAGTACCGACAGGACGTCGGTTTTGAGGAATCAACACGACCATCGACAGGGACAGTTATGAACCGTTGCGTCGTCCAACGACCCGTGCCGCGCGACACGGAAGGCATCTATCCGTTCGCGGGGCTGCCGGTCCGCCTAGGCTTTCCCTCCCGGCACGACTTCGAGATCGTCCACGATCCCCAAGGCCTGCCCTCGGCCGTCGTGGCGCGCAAGGGATTCCTGCGCATCAGCCGCATGTGCCGGATCTCGGGGCAACTGCTGCCCTACCGCTGCCGGCAGACCCGGCAGTTGCTGCCGGACGTGCATCTGTATGACCCGAGATTCTGCGGGTTGATCGGACATGCCTGCGACCCGAACGTGTTCCTGGACATGAGCGAACTGTGGCTGTGGGCGCTCAGGGACATCGCGCCGGGCGAGCGGCTCACGGTCGATCTGGCCGCCACCGAAAGCAAGGTGCTGCACCAGTTCGCCTGCGGCTGCGGCGCCCCGCGCTGCCGCGGCTGGATCACCGGGTTCGACGAACCGCCGAACCCGCAAGGCCAGCGCTTCCTGCAGGACTGGAGGCGCCGGCGCTGATCACGCCGTCACGGCGCCCCGACCGGACGCAGGCGGTATTGCGGCGGCAGTTGCTCGAAACCGCTGATGGTGGTGTTCAGGCTTTTCCAGCGACCGTCCTTGATGCCGTAGATGCAGCCGTGCACCGACAGGCTCTGGCCGCGGTGCCAGGCGTTCTGCACGATGCTGGTGTGGGCGACGTTGGCCACCTGCTGGATCACGTTGAGTTCGCACAGGCGGTCGACCTGCTCTTCCTCGGTCGCAAGCTTAGCGATCTCTTCGCGCTTCTCGTAGTACAGGTCGCGGATCGAACGCAGCCAGCCGTCGATCAGGCCGAACTGGCGATCCTGCATCGAGGCCCGCACACCGCCGCAGCCGTAGTGGCCGGTCACCAGGATGTGCTTGACCTTGAGCACGTCCACCGCGTACTGGATCACCGACAGGCAGTTGAGGTCGGTGTGCAGCACCACGTTGGCGACGTTGCGGTGCACGAACAGATCGCCCGGCAGCATGCCGACGATCTCGTTGGCCGGCACCCGTGCGTCGGAGCAGCCGATCCACAGATACTCCGGCGTCTGCTGGCGGGCCAGCTTGGCGAAGAAATCCGGGTCTTCCTTGGTGATCGCGTCAGCCCAACGCTCGTTGTTATCAATCAGGTCTTGTAAGTCATGCATGCTGTAAGGCCTCAAGAAAGATGCGTGGGTGTGACAGTCGACCGCCGGTCGGGGTCACGGATGCGCGGCAAGTGTTTTCATCGGAATTTCTCGGGTGCCCGGTGAGTCCACCCAGATAAGGCCCACAGCATAGTACGAGGAATTGCCATGAACGACTCACGACGCCCCTTCGACGCAGCGCAGCCGGCGCCGATCGATGATACCCAAGACCGCATGGGGTCGGTGCACGAGCTGGATTTCGACGACGAACAGCCGGACGCCAAGATCGGCGACGAACTGCCGCCCCGGGAGCGCGAACAGCTGATGCCCCGCCAGCGGGTGCGTGAAGCGGGCATGACCGGTGCTTCCGTCGGCGACCATCAGCCCACCGACGATGACCTGAGCCCGGAGACCCTGATCCGCGAAGACGGCGCCAGGGATGCCCATGAGGCCGGTCGGGACGATCCGGCGGACTGGGACTTGAGCATCGTCGACAGCCGGGACATCGGCGCCGGCGACGGGCCGGACGAGGCGGAACTGGCCAGGCGCGACCCGCTGGACCGCAAGCGCTGAGACCGTGCAGGCCTTGTGCGGCCAGAGGGGATCAGTCGACCAGCGTGCAGACCATCACCACGGCGTCCTCGCGTCCGCCCACCGCCGGGTAGTAGTCCCGGCGCCGGCCGACCTCGTTGAAGCCGTAGCGCTCGTACAGGCGAAACGCCGCGGTGTTGCTGTCGCGCACCTCCAGGAAACACTCCCGCGCCTCGGCCGCGTAGGCTCGGGACATCAGGTGCTCCAGCAGTTTGAGCCCCAGGCCGCGGCCCTGGTTCTCGGGCTTGACCGTGATGTTCAGCAGGTGCGCCTCGTCCAGGATGATCTGGACGACGCCGTGACCGACCTGCTGCTGGCCTTCGAACATCAGCCAGATCTGGTACTTGCCCAGACCGTCGAGAAAGATCCCGCGGGTCCACGGGTGGCTGTACGCCGCGTATTCGATCTTCAGCACAGCGTCCAGGTCCGCCTCGGTCATCGGGCGGAACGATACAGCGTCACTCATTCGATTCTTTCCAGCGCGCCATCAGCCGGCGCATGGCTTGCCACACGGCGCCCTTGCGCTGCGGCTCTTCCATCAACAGTTCCAGGCCCGGCAACGCCCAGGCCGGGCCGAGCCCTTCGATCTGCAGTTCGCGGTTGAACGCCTCGGCGTCCGCCTCGCCGGCAAACCGCACCGCCGGCAGACCGATCAGCCACACAAACGCACACGGCGCTTCTTCCATGCGCACCGACAGGAACCCCTGGACGAAATCCCGGGCCGCCTCCGGCCCCTGATCCATCGAACTGCGCACCAGCAGCGGCCAGCGCACCGGCTCGCCGACGATCTGCGGGGCGTCCGGCAGGCCGGCGGCGCGCAGCATGTCCTTGAGCAGCAGGTAGGCCGGATCCCGGGACTGGAACGGCTCGCCGGTGGGCAGCTCGACCAGCAGGAAGCACCGCCCGGCCCGCAGCAGCTGCAGGGCGAAACGCGGCGGCGGCACCGGTGCGGGGCGCACGACCGGCGCCGCCTCCTCGGCGTCCTCCACCGGTTTGGCGGCAGGACGGCCGGCGGCCGGCGTCGGGCGCGGCACTTCGATCTTCACCCGCTCGGCCGCACGCGGGGCCGATTGCGCCGGGGCCGAGGCCGCAGCGGCCGGCAGATCCGGCACGACGGCCTCGGGTTCAGGCGTCTCCAGCAACTCGGGCCGCGACGGCGCGGCAAAGGGCAATTCGGTGCGCGGCAGCCAATTGACCACCTGCATGGCGTTCAGATAGGCGCGGCGGCGGGACTCGATAAGCAAGGGTCGGCCACTTGTGGATAACTTAAAGTGCGCTGATTCTACCGCCCTTCGCTCAAGATCGCTTGCTGTTGATCGATAGCCTTGACCGGTGTCCGTTCACCAAAGAATGCGACAGCCCGTCCCGAGAATGAATCGCACCGCGCGCGATGCAGTACAATCGCGGCTTTTATCCGCCAACCAGCCGGCCATTCCGATGATCGAACCCAAGCGCGTCTTGCGCGCCCTCGCTGAACACTGGGCACTTCTGGAGCCACTGTGCGAGCACTTCGACCAAGGCACCCTGAGCCTCAACGAACTGCGCACGCAACTGGCCGCCCAGCAACTGGAAAGCACGCCGCAGGACATCACCCACCTGCTCGACGTGTGGATCCGCCTCGACATTCTGGTGCCCGTGGCCAAAAGCCCGAACCGTTTCGAGCTCAACGCGCAGATCCACGACTTCCTCGCCTACCTGCGCCGTGAACACCGCCTGGGCCTGTGCCTGGAGATCGAAGCCTACCTGCGCCACCTCGAACGCCTGGCCGGCTACATCCAGGACGCCTTCGAGATCCGCGACGGCAACGACCTCGCCCGTCAGCTGCGCCTGCTCGACATGCGCGTGCGCGACGTCCTGAAGAAGCTCGACAACGACGAGCAGGCCCTGGTGGCCGTGGCCGAACGGGCCAAGACCAGCGACCGGCAGATCCCGCTGCGCCAGCGCTACGCCGAAGTGCTGGCGACCTGGGACGAGTACGTCGAGCCGATGATCGACCTGGTCAACGCCGACGGCGCCTTCGAACAGGGCGTGCGCAAGGTCGAGACCGTGCTGCTCAAGATGCTCAGCGAACAGCAGCGCCTGGGCCACCTGGTCGACGACGACATGCTGCTGCGCACCCACGCGCGCATCCTCGAAATGCAGACCAGCGCCCAGCTCACCCTGCGCCACGCCCGGGAACTGCTGCTGCCGCTGCGCGAAGAGGCCCGCCGGCACAACGCCGTGACCCGCGGCGCCGCCCTCGCCCTGGCGGCGATCCGGCGCAAGGGCCTCGACGCCGTACCGCAGGCGGCGATGCCGCTGTTCACCCGTCCGCAGAGCACGTTCCTGGGCAGCGCCAGCCAGGTCGAGGCCTACGTGTATGCCCTCGCCCGCTTCGAGCCGAAACCGGCGCGCTTCCCCAAGGCCCACAAGACCGCCAAGGGCGGCGACGCCCCGCGGGCGCCGCGCACCGTGCGCGAAATGGTCGACCGCTGCGAAGAAGCCCTGCCGATGCCGGATCTGATGAACTGGCTGCTGGAGCAGGAACCGGACGGCGCCACCGACGAACTGCTCTACTGGTTCTCGCGCCTGTCGCGGGAGAAACGCTTCAAGCGCGAGCGTCTGGAGCGCCGCGAATACCACACTCACGAGCACCGGGTCAGCCTGCGCTCCTTCGCCCTGCTCTCGGCCCGCGACACCGCCGCCGAGGATGCTGCGAGCCCCCTCTCTGCAGGTACTTCTCATGCATCTTGATCTATCCGAACTGTCCCAACTCGCGCCGATCTTCCGCGAACTGTTCAAGGGCTACCACGTCAGCCGCCGCGATCCGGAACTGTACGCGCAATTGTCCAACTTCCAGGACCAGTACCGCACGCTGTTCAAGGCCCTGGGCTTCGAACTGGTCTGCGACACCCGCGGCTTCTACTACTTCGTGCCGGACATGGCCGCCGCCGCGGTGAACAAGACCGCCCAGCGCCTGGCGCTGTTCACCTTCATCCTCGTCGAGCACCTGGCCGACCAGGGCCGCGACCCGATCGCCGTGCTCGACGGCGGCAGCCTCGGCCGCGAGGAACTGCCGTCGCTGCTGGAAAAGTACCGCGACCTGTTCATCCAGGCCGAAGTGCAGACCCAGGACGAACTCGAAGAGAAGATCATGCGCCGCATGACCCAGCTCGGCTTCGCCAGCGAAGAGAACGGCGTGTACCGCTTCCTGCCGCCGATGCACCGTTTCCTCGACGTGTGCCTGTCGGTGCAGCAGGACCGCGACCTGGCGGCCAGCGTCCACAGCGTCCTGCCGCTGCCGGCGCCGGTGCTGATCGACGCCGCGGCCGAAGCGAAGTTTCTGGCCACCGACGACCCGCTTGACCTGTCCGAATTCGAGGACGAAAGCGAAGAAGACGCACTGGCCCGGGCCATTGCCGAAGAACAGGAGTATGGCGAATGAGCCAGGAACGCTACGGCATCCGCCGCTTTGCCCTTTTGAACACCGCCGGCTACAGCCTGGGCCTGTTCCCGCTGGAAGAGCCGCTGTCGGTCTACGGCGCGAACAACCTCGGCAAGTCCGCCTCGATCAACGCCTTGCAGTTCCCGATCCTGGCGCGCATGTCGGACATGAGCTTCGGCAAGTACAGCCTGGAGCAGTCGCGGCGCTTCTACTTCGCCTCGGACACCAGCTACATCCTCGTCGAAGTCAACCTGCCCCACGGCCCCCACGTGATCGGCGTGGCCGGGCGCGGCCCGGGCGGCGGCTTCGGCCACCAGTTCTTCGCCTACGCCGGCAAGCTCGACCTGGCCCACTACCAGAAAGACGACACCTGCCTGCGCCAGAAGGAGCTGTTCAGCAACCTTGAGCGCGAAGGCCTCAAAGCCTACGAGCTCAAGCCCGACGAACTGCGTCGCCTGCTGGTCGGCGGCCATACGTCGATCCCGCTCGACCTGACCCTGATCCCGCTGCGCTCCACCAACGAGCAAAGCCTGAAGACCTTCCGCGCCCTGTTCATCAACCTGCTGCACATGCGCGAAATCACCGCAGCCAAGCTCAAGCAACTGTTCCTCGACGCGTTCGAGCACAGCCTGCGCTCCGGCAGCGTCGACTACATCGCCGCCTGCGAAGAAGCCTTCCGCGATGTGCGCCGCATGGAACAGGACTACAACTCGCTGGTGGCCGCCGGCCCGCTGGTCGAGGCCCTGGCCAACGGCGTCAAGCAGCGCGACGTGTTGCGCGGCAAGCTGCATCGCCTGTCGCCGCTGCTCGACTCGCTGCTCGGCACCTGGTCGGACTACGCCAACGCGCGCAAGGAAGAGCTGACGATCCAGGCCGAACACTACCGCCGCGAGCAGGACGACCTGCAGAACGACCAGCGCGGCGGCACCCAGGAACTGATGCGCCTGGAGCGGGAAATCACCGGCATCCAGCGCTGGCTCGGTGAGCTGTCGGTGCTCAAGCACCGCTTTGCGTTGGTCGACGACGTCAAGGTGCTGGAGCAGCAGCTGCTGGCCGCCAAGGACGCCCACGACGAACTGGCCGGCGCCCTGGCGCAGTCCCGTCAGTTCAGCGCCGAAGATCTGGAAGAGCGCCTGCGCGATCTGGAGAAGCGCCTGAAGTCGGTGAAGCAGCAACTCGACCACGCCGACAACAACAGCTACGCCCGCCTGCGCGAAGAGTTCTCCCAGCAGGACGTCGAACGCCTGATGCGCCTGTTCAACAGTGCGCTGTTCAGCCTGCCGCTGGGCGAACACGGCATCGCGCTGGACGACGCCGGAGAATGGGTCAAGTCCGTGGAACTGATCCTCGACGGCTTCAAGGGCGAGCGCTTCGAGGTGCCGGGCCTGTCCATCGACATCTCGCACATCGAGCCGCCGGCCCTCCAGGCCCTGGCCGACCGCGCCGCGCTGCGCGACCAGAAGGAGCGTCTGGAAAAAGAGCTCAAGCAACTCAAGACCCAGCAGGCCGTGGCCGCCGACCGCGCCGCGAGCAAGACCCAGACCGAAGCGCTGTACCAGCAGGTGCTGGACGCGCAGAAGGCGCTGGAAGACTTCCGCCGCACCCAGACCCTGAGCGCCGAGGAAGGCGACAAGCTTGAGCAACTGGCGCAGATGGAAGCCGCCCAGGACGAGCTCAAGCGCTCCAGCGACGCGTTCACCGAACGCGTCCAGCAGCTGTCGGCCAAGCTGCAACTGGTCGGCCGGCAGATCGCCGACATGGAAGCCAAGCAACGCACCCTCGACGACGCCCTGCGCCGCCGTCAGTTGCTGCCGGCGGATCTGCCGTTCGGCACGCCGTTCATGGATCCGGTCGACGATTCGATGGACAACCTGCTGCCGCTGCTCAACGACTACCAGGACAGCTGGCAGGGCCTGCTGCGCTGCGACGGCCAGATCGAAGCGCTGTACGCCCAGGTGCGCCTCAAGGGCGTGGCCAAGTTCGACAGCGAAGACGACATGGAGCGCCGCCTGCAGCTGCTGATCAACGCCTACGCGCACCGCACCGACGAAGCCCTCACCCTGGGCAAGGCGCGGCGCGCGGCGGTCACCGACATCGCCCGTACCCTGCGCAACATCCGCAGCGACTACGACAGCCTCGAACACCAGTTGGCGCTGTTCAACCGCGAGATCAACAAGCGTCAGGTGTCCAACCTGCAAAGCTTCCGCATCGTGCTGGCACCGAACAAGGAAGCGCTCAAGCACATCGACCAGATCATCCACAGCGCCGGCCAGTACGAGGAAGGCGAGACCCTGTCGGTGTTCGACCTGAGCCAGAGCGCCGAGCAGGACAACAAGAACGAAGAGGCCAAGGAATACCTGGCGCGGCTGGTGGCGGCCAACCACAACCAGCTCGGCCTCAAGGACTTGTTCGAACTGGCGTTCGAGATCACCAAGGTCAACGGCCAGCCGGTGATCCACACCGACATCGACGGTGCGGCGTCCAACGGCACCACCATGACCATCAAGGCGCTGACCAACATGTACCTGTTGCTGCACTTGATGGACCGCGACCTGGCCGGCCGCGTGCGTCTGCCGTACTACCTCGACGAGGCGGCGGACATCGACGAGAAGAACCAGGCCGCGCTGCTGGAGACCAGCCTGCAGCTGGGCTTCGTGCCGATCCTGGCGAGCGTGAAGCCGCAGGTCTGCGCCAGTGTCGCCATCGACCTGGAAGGCGGCAGCGGCCCGGCGGGGATCTACATCGACGAGGCGGACTGGAAGTACATCCGCCGTCACGACGTGGTGAAGGCCACCCTCAACGCGCAAGCCGACGAGCCGGAGCTGGACGCGGTCTGATCCGCGTGGGCTGAAGGCAAAACAAAGGGCCGCGATCCAATGGATCGCGGCCCTTTTTCTTGGCCTGGGATTTTCAGTGCCGGCGCCTACGCATAGGTCACTTGCCGAGCGGAATCTTCGGCGCCCAGGTCAGCCACTCGTCCTCGAACTTGTCGAACAGCGGGAACGTCTGCTCCGCACGGGCCGGGCTGCCCATCCGCTCGCCGTCCGGCGTGGCGAAGGCGATGCCGCCCTGGATCAGGGTCTCCAGCGACTCGGTGCGCACCGTCACGCCCTTGAACAGACCGTAATCGAAGCCCAGGCCGCTGGTGTTCCAGAACCGCGTGCCGCTGCGCACCAACGGCGCGTACTTCGGTTCGATCAGGATGTGCACCAGCACCCGGTCCGCCGTCTGCCCCAGCTCGTAACCGGTGACTTTGCCCACCGTGATTTCGCGGTAGGTCACCGGCACGCCAGGCTTGAGCGAGCCCCGGCGGGCGGCGCTCAGCACCAGGCTCAGCCCCGGCTCCTGTTTCGCCGCTTCCGGCGGGCTGGCCAGCGCCACGAAGTTCTTCTGCGGCCCGAGGCTCTTCGCCGCCGGCTGCACTTCCAGGTATTGGCCGGTGACCAGGGTCTCCAGGTTGGAGGTCTTGATCAGCCCCAGCTCCGGCTTGACCACCCAGAACTGACTGCCGACCCGGGCGATGCGCTCCGGCACTTCGGTGATGCGGGCAGTCAGGATCACCGACTGCAGGTCGTCCGTCAGGTCGACGCTCTCGACCTTGCCGACATCCAACCCCTTGAAGCGGATCGGCGTGCCGCTGCGTAACCCGTCGGCGCGGTCGACCTTGATCGTCACCACCTCGCCTTTCTGGTTCGCCTCGTCATGGTTGGCGAACAGACGGAAACGCGGAATGCGCTTCTGCAGCGGTGCCTTGGCCTGCGGCGTCTCGAATGCGATGCCGCCGGCCATCAGGCTCTGCAGGGATTCGCTCTTGACCTGGATGCCGCTGGTCAAGCCGCCCGTCAGCGTGACGCCGCTGGCGTTCCAGAAACGGGTGGAGGCGTTGACCAGGTTTTCGTATTCCTTCTCGATGTGCACGCCGATGACCAATTGCTTCTTGGTCTTGGAGAACTGATAGCTCTGCACCGAACCGACCTTGACTTGCTTGTAGAGCACCGGGCTGCCGACCTCCAGCGAGCCCAGGTTGTCGGTGAACAGCACCAGGTGCAGGCCCGGCGCCCGCAGGTCGAGCGGCGGCGCCTTCGGCCGGGCCTCGAACTCGCGCTGCGGCGCCGCACCCTTGTCGCCCGGGCGCACAGCGATGTAGTTGCCTTTAACCAACGCTTCCAGGCCGGTGATGCCGGCCAGGGAAATCGACGGTTTGACCACCCAGAACTGAGTGCCGGCCACCAGATAGTCCTCGGCCAGCGGGTCGAGGGTCAGTTCAGCGGTGGCGGTGGACAGGTCAGGATCGATCTTCAGCGCCTTGAGATTGCCGACCTGGATGCCCTTGTACATCACCGGCGTACGGCCGGCCTGCAAACCTTCGTAGTCGCTGAGCTTGACCTTCACCCGGATCCCGGCGGCCGCAGCGTCGAAGTCCTCGTAGAGGCGGAACGGCAGGCTCGGGTCGGTGGGTGGGCTGTCCTTGCGGTTCTCCGGGGTGGCGAACGCGATGCCGCCGGCGACGATGCTGGCCAGGGATTCGCTGCGCACCTTCACGCCTGACAGGTTGGCGTCGATGCTGATGCCGCTGGCGTTCCAGAACCGCGTGTGCTTGCGCACCAGTTTGGCGTAGGCCGGTTCGATGAACACTTTGAGCTCGACGGTGTTCTGGTCTTCGGACAGCAGGTAGCTTTTGATCTGGCCGACCTTGATCTGCTTGTAGAACACCGGGCTGCCACGGTCCAGCGAGCCAAGGCGATCCGCCTTGATGGTCAAGTGCAGGCCCGGCTGGGAATCGGACAGCGGCGGCTCTTCGGCCAGGGCCGTGAACTTGCGGGTCGGCTCGCCTTCTCCCGGGCTGATGGCCACGTAGTTGCCAGACACCAGGGTCTCGAGGCCGGTGATGCCGGCCAGGCTCACGCTCGGCTTGACCAGCCAGAAACGGGTGCTGGTCTTGAGGTACTGTCCGACATCCTTGTTCATCTCGATCGTGGCGATCACGCCTTTGGAGTTGCCTTCGTCGTCGAGCTTTAGGGCCTTCACCTTGCCGACCGTCATGCCTTTGTAAAACACTTCGGTCTTGTTGGCCTGAATGCCCTCGCCGCTTTCGAAGCGCACCTGAATCTCGATGCCGGTCTCGTTGTAGGCACGCCAGCCGAGCCAACCGCCGATGATCAGGGCGATCAGGGGCAGCACCCAAATGGCGGACCAGTTCGAGGCCGGTCGGGTTTTCGCTACAGGCAAATCAGTCATGGTCGGCATCCGACTCCGTGTTGTCCCAAATCAGTCGGGGATCGAAAGTGACAGCGGCGAGCATCGTCAGGATCACCACACTGGCGAAGGCGACGGCGCCGAGATTGGCTTCGACGCTGGCGAGCCGGCCGAAGTTGACGACCGCCACCAGGATGGCGATCACGAAAATGTCGAGCATCGACCAGCGGCCGATGAACTCGATGAAGCGGTACATCCAGATCCGCTGACGTGCGGACAACGGCTGGTGCCGCTGCACGGAAAACAGCAGCAGGGCGATGCCCACCAGCTTGAACGTCGGCACCAGGATGCTGGCGATGAACACCACCGCCGCGATCGGGATCATCCCGTGCTGCACCAGTTGGATCACGCCGGACATGATCGTGGCGGGCTCGCCTTGGCCCAACGCGCTGACGGTCATGATCGGCAACACGTTGGCCGGGATGTAGATGATGGCGGCCGTGATCAACAACGCCCAAGTACGCACGAGGCTGTTCGGACGCCGGGCGTGGACCTGCGCTCCGCAACGCGTGCACGTCTGCTCATCGGTGCCGGCCTCCTGCCTGTTCAGTTCATGGCATTCGGCACAGATCAGAATGCCTGCATCAATCGCCCGCATGGGCATCCTCTCCTGATAACGCCTGCCAGATTTGATGCGGTGACATCACCACCTCCAGCCAGACCTGAACCAACAGCAAACCGATGAAGCACATCAGGCCGAGACCGACGGTGATCGCCGCCATGTCCGCCAACTTGACGATCGCCACCAGCACGCCCATGAGGTACACCTCCAGCATTCCCCAGTCCCGCATGTGGTGATAGATCCGATAGAGCAGCAGGCCATAACTGCGTCCGACATTGAAGCGGATCGTCAGCAGCACCATCAATTGGCACAACAGCTTGAGCAGCGGAATCGCCATGCTGCACAGGAACACGACGATCGAGACGCCGCGCATGTCGGTGTCGAAAAGACCGACGACGCCGCTCCAGACCGTGTCCTGCGATGATTGCCCGAGTACATTGAGCTGCATGATGGGCAGAAAGTTCGCCGGCACATAAAGCAATAGCGCCGCCACAACCAGGGCGAGGCTGCGCTGCACCACGTTGTGGCGATGGGCGTACAGTTCGTAGCCGCAGCGAGGGCAAAGGGCTTTCTCGCCATGGGCAAGTTTCGGCTTGCGCATCAGCAAGTCGCACTCATGGCAGGCCACCAAGTCATCCAGCGGTAAATCTGACAGCCCGGGGGCGTCAACCGAATCAGACATAAGGGCACTGGCTCCGAAAAAGAGGGGTCTATTTTAGTGTTCTTATTCGAAAATAACTGTGCAAATTTGTTCTGCGTACGCTAACAAAACTTTCCTGCGGGCAAAACAAAACCCCAACCGCTTTCGCAGTTGGGGTTTCGGAATTTAATCTTGACGATGACCTACTCTCACATGGGGAAACCCCACACTACCATCGGCGATGCATCGTTTCACTTCTGAGTTCGGGATGGGATCAGGTGGTTCCAACGCTCTATGGTCGTCAAGAAATTCTGTGTGCC
>NZ_NEHZ01000016.1:0-177496 GCF_002112565.1 Pseudomonas sp. R25(2017) | reverse complement strand
GGCACACAGAATTTCTTGACGACCATAGAGCGTTGGAACCACCTGATCCCATCCCGAACTCAGAAGTGAAACGATGCATCGCCGATGGTAGTGTGGGGTATCCCCATGTGAGAGTAGGTCATCGTCAAGATTAAATTCCGGAACCCCAACTGCGAAAGCGGTTGGGGTTTTGTTTTGCCCGCAGGAAAGTTTCTGGACGCATCCAGCCGTCGCACCGGCACCACCGTTGAAGGAATTCCTTCTGAAGTGACCCGGCAGTTTTTGGTATGGTGCAGCTCGTTTTTTAACGGACTGATGTCACGCCCATGGATCGGCGCTCATTTTGTCAAAGAGTGGCTGCAGAAATGCCCGAACCCATTCCGATCAAGGATCACGAGAAAGAGACGCGCCTGGTCAACAAACGGCTGATCGCCTGCGCGTTGTTTGTCTTTGCGATCAGTTGCGCACTGGTGGTGCGCCTGTACATCCTGCAGGTGGTGGAGTTCGACTACCACTCGACCATCTCGGAAAACAACCGCGTACACGTCTTGCCGATCCCGCCGACCCGCGGCCTGATCTATGACCGCAACGGCGTACTGCTGGCCGACAACCGCCCCAGCTACAACTTGACCATCACCCGGGAACGCGCCACCAACGTCAGCCAGGAACTGGACGAGGTCATCGAGCTCCTGCACCTCCCCGCCGAAGACCGCACGGTGTTCGACAAGGCCATGAAGCAGTCACGCCACCCGTTCACGCCGGTGACGTTGTTCTACGAGCTGACAGAGGAACAGATCGCCGTACTGGCGGTGAACGAGTTCCGCTTGCCGGGCCTGGATGTCGAACCGCAGTTCGTCCGTCACTACCCGCTGGGTGCGCACTTTGCCCATTCCATCGGCTATGTCGGTCGAATCAACGAAAAAGAATCCAAGACCCTCGATTCCGTGGAATACCGCGGCACCCAGTCCATCGGTAAGACCGGCATCGAGCGCTTCTACGAGGCGCAGCTGCATGGCCACGTCGGTTATGAGGAAGTCGAGACCAACGCCCAAGGCCGTGTCCTGCGTGTGCTCAAGCATACCGATCCGGTGCCGGGCAAGAACATCGTCCTGAGTCTGGACGTCAAGCTCCAGGAAGCGGCCGAAGCGGCTTTGGGGGATCGGCGCGGTTCGGTGGTGGCGCTGGATCCGGCCACCGGTGAGGTGCTGGCCATGGTCAGCAACCCCAGCTTCGACCCGAACCTGTTCGTGACGGGCATCAGCTCCAAAGAGTACTCGGCGCTGCGCGACTCCATCGACCGGCCGCTGTTCAACCGCGTGCTGCGGGGCCTCTATGCGCCGGGCTCGACCATCAAGCCGGAAGTGGCCATCGCCGGGCTCGATGCTGGCATCGTGACGCCGCAGACCCGGGTCTTCGATCCCGGTTACTACCAACTGCCTGACTACGATCACAAGTACCGCAACTGGAACCACAGCGGCGACGGCTGGGTGGACATGGATGCCGCGATCATGCGCTCCAACGACACTTACTTCTATGACCTGGCGCACAAGCTCGGCATCGACCGCCTGCACGATTACATGGCGATGTTCGGCCTTGGCGAGAAGGTCTCGCTGGACATGTTCGAGGAGTCGCCGGGCCTGATGCCTTCCCAGGCCTGGAAGCGCGCCACCCGCCGTCAGGCCTGGTTCCCGGGTGAGACGGTGATTCTCGGCATCGGCCAGGGCTACATGCAGGTCACGCCGTTGCAACTGGCCCAGGCCACGGCGCTGATCGCCAACAAAGGCGTGTGGAACCGCCCGCGCCTGGCCAAGACGGTCGACGGTGTCGCGCCGGTGGACGAACACCCGATGCCGAACATCCGGCTCAAGGATCCGCGTGACTGGGAACAGGTCAACCACGGCATGCAGATGGTGATGCACGATGCCCGCGGCATCGCCCGTGCGGCGGCGGCCGGCGCGCAGTACCGCATCGCCGGCAAGAGCGGCACGGCGCAGGTGGTGGCGATCAAGCAGGGCGAGCGCTACAACCGCGAGAAGACTTTGGAACGTCACCGCGACAACGCCTTGTTCGTCGGCTTCGCCCCGGCGGAGCATCCGCAGATCGTGATTTCAGTGATGATCGAGAACGGAGAGGCGGGCGGTCGGGTCGCAGGTCCCGTGGTGCGGCAGATCATGGATGCCTGGCTGCTCGATCAGGACGGCCACCTCAAGCCGCAGTACGCCGCGCCGACCAAGCCCCAGGGCGATCCTCACGTCTGAGCCGGCAAAGGCTTACAGCACAGGCTCACGCAGGCTGAGCATGTGCTGGAAGCTGTCGAGGAAGACGGTCTCGGCCTGGGTCATCTTCTGCTCGCGGTTCCACAGTAGCTGTATATCGAAATCCACCACCCCCTCTTCCGGCGGCAAACGCCAGAGCAGACCTTGCTCGACGTCCCGTCGCACCAGGTGAACCGGCAGGCAACCAATGCCGAACCCTGCGCAGATCAAGCGGTAAATCTCTTCGAAACTGGTGGATGAGGCAACGATCTTGCCGGTGAAGCCCTGCTGGTCACGGAACAGTGTCAGGGGTGAAAGGTTGCCGCCGAGCTGGTCGCTGGTGAAGCTGACGAAGTTTTCCGCCGCAAGCTGCTGAAGGGTCAGATTCTCCTGTCCGAAAAGTCGATGCCGTTGCCCGCAAAAGTACGCGTAACGCTCGCGGAACAGCACCCGCTGCTCAAGCCGCGGTTGCGGCAAGCGACACAGGCCGACGCCCACCGTGGCGGTTTTCTGCAGCAGGGAACTGATGATGTCCGAGCTGCCCATCACTTCGACTTCCAGCTCGATTTTCGGGTGGGTTTCATGGAAATCGGCGAGGAAGTCATCGTAATGCCGCGCCTGCACACCACTGACGGTGAGGATGCGGATCTTGCCGACCACGTCGTCGTGGCGATTCTCCACCACCGTCCCCAACCGTGAAATGTCGCCGTAGATGTCGGCGGCGATGCGCAGGACTTCTTCCCCGGTTTCCGTCAGGTCGAACCGCCGACCGCTGCGGGCGATCAACACGCAATCCAATTGCTCTTCGAGCCGTTTAAGCGCCTGGCTGACCGCCGACTGGGTGATGTGCAGCCGGGCGGCGGCGCGGCTCATGCTGCCTTCCTGGCCGATCACCAGATAGGTGCGCAACAGGTTCCAGTCGAGGCGGTCGTTGAGAAAGCGGCGGCCCGCCCAAGGGGTGGAAGTCGAGGTCATGCACGCTCCATGTAGTAGCAAGGCTAATAGTAAGGATAAGTTTTTGAAAATTGACTAATCCTTTCACGGAAGCGATAAAGCCCACAAGCGCCACAGAGCGCCACCGCCAGCCGCTTCGACACCTGCCCAAAACTATAAATACACAGGGTTCTTGCATGCACACCACCGCTCAACCGCGCCGTGCCGCCGCCGCTGCCTTCATCGGCACGACCATCGAGTTCTACGATTTCTACATCTACGCCACGGCCGCCGCCCTGGTGCTCGGACAGGTGTTTTTCCCCAGCGGCGATCCGGTGACCAGCACGCTCGCCGCGTTCGGCAGCTTCGCCGTCGGCTTCATCGCCCGCCCCATGGCCGGCATGGTGTTCGGCCATCTGGGCGACCGCCTCGGACGCAAGAAAATGCTGCTGGTGACCATGGCCCTGATGGGGTTGGCGACCACCGGCATCGGCCTGTTGCCCAGCTATGCCAGCGTCGGCATCTGGGCGCCCGCGGGCCTGATCGTGCTTCGCCTCATCCAGGGCATTTCCGTCGGCGGCGAGTGGGGCGGGGCGGTGCTGATGGCCAGCGAGCATGCGCCGGCCGGGCGCAAGACGTTCTATGCCTCGTTCGCGCAACTGGGCAGCCCCGCCGGGTTGCTGCTGGCGTTGATCGCATTCCGCCTGGTGACGTCGCTGGAGCCTGAGGACTTTCTGGCCTGGGGCTGGCGTCTGCCGTTCCTGGCCAGCGGCGTGCTGATGACGGTCGGGCTGATGATCCGCTCCGGCGTGCACGAGTCGCCGGAGTTCGCCAAAGCCAAGGCCAGCCACCAGACCGCCCGGCACCCGGTGAAGGATGTGATCCGTCAGTGCTGGCGGCAGATCCTGTTCGCGGCCGCCGCCGTCACCATCGGTTCGGCCGGGTTCTTCTTCACCAACACCTTCATGATCACGTACGTCACCCAGTATCAGGGCATCCCGAGGGCGACGATCCTCGATTGCCTGTTTCTGGTGACGGTCATTCAGTTGCTGTCGCAGCCGCTGTCCGCGCTGTTGGCCGAGCGCATCGGCGAGGGCCGCTTCCTGACGCTGGTCGCGTTGCTGTGCATGGTCACGCCGTACCCGATGTTCCTGCTGGTCGGCACCCAGGACATCGTGTTGATGACGCTCGGCATCGCCGTGGCGGTAGTGATCCTGTCGGCGCTGTACGCGGTGGTCGCCGGGTACATGACCCGGGCGTTCCCGGTGCATCTGCGCTATTCGGGGATTTCCATCGCCTATCAGTTGAGCTGCGCCGTCGCCGGCGGCACCACGCCGCTGATCGGCACGCTGCTGGCCAGCAAGTTCTCCGGGCAGTGGCTGCCGCTGGCGGTGTTCTTCACGCTGCTGTCGGCCCTGTCCCTGATCGGCGTTTGCGGCCTCGCCCGGCTGCGCGCCAATCCCGCCGTCCTTCCTTCCAACCAAGAGGTGTATTCGTGAGTGCTTTTATGAGTAGAACGGCCCAAACCGACCCGGTCGAATGGCAGGCGCGCTGCGAACTGGCCGCGCTGTATCGCCTGATCGCGCACTTTCGCATGACCGACCTGATCGACACCCACATCACCCTGCGCATTCCGGGGCCGGAGCATCATTTCCTGATCAACCGCTACGGGGTGATCTTCGACCGCATGCGCGCCTCTGACCTGGTGCGCATCGACCAGGACGGCCGCATCGTCGACCCCGCGTACGCCGGGCACCGGGTCAACGCCGCCGGTTTCGTCATCCATTCGGCGATCCACATGGCGCGCCCGGACCTGAACTGCGTGATCCACACCCACACCGCCGCCGGCATGGCGGTGGCGGCGCAGAAGCACGGGTTGTTGCCGATCAGCCAGCACGCGCTGAAGTTCTACGGAAAACTGGCTTACCACACCTACGAAGGCATCGCGCTGTCGCTGGACGAGCGCGAGCGACTGATCGCCGATCTCGGCCCGCACCGGGCGATGATCCTGCGCAACCACGGGTTGCTGGTGGGCGGTTCCGGCGTGGCCCAGGCGTTTCAGGAAATCCACTTCCTGGAGCGCGCCTGCCAGGCTCAGGTGCAGGCACTGGCCGGTGGTTCCGAGCTGCACTTCCCGTCGCCTGAGGTCTGTGCCCACACCGCCGAGCAGTTCGACCGTGACGAGCAGGACAACATCATCGACCTGGCCTGGCAGGCCGCGTTGACCCTGATCGAGTCCCAGCGCGAGTCCTACACATCGTGAGCGCCGACATGAACACCGTCGCGCTGTTGTCCCGCGACACGCTGCTGCTCGCGCAATTGCAGGACGCCTTCGCCCGGCGTGCGCCGCACTTGGCGGCGGTGCTGGCCGAAGATCCACAGGCGATCCGGGCTCAGGTGGCGGCGTGCTGGTTTCCGTTGCCGGGCAGCCTGGGCGCGTTGCCGAACCTGCAGGTGATCCATTCGGTGGCCGCCGGCATCGATCACCTGGCGCACGACCCGTCCTGCCCGGACTTGCCGGTGTGCCGGGTGGTCGATCCCGGCCACCGCCAAGGCATGACCGAATACGTGCGTTGGGCGGTGATCCACTATCACCGGGGGTTCGACCGGGCGCTCGGCCATCAGGCGAACCGACATTGGGAGCGGCCGCCGCAACGCCCGGCGAGCCGGTTCAGGGTCGGGGTGATGGGGCTCGGCTCGCTCGGCAGCGCGATTGCGCAGGATCTGGCCGGCGCCGGTTACGACGTGCGCGGCTGGGCCCGCAGGGCCAAGGCGTTGCCCGGCGTGCAGACGTTCGCCGGTTCAACGGCCTTCGACCCGTTCCTCGAAGGGGTGGAGTTGCTGGTCAACCTGCTGCCGCTGACGGCCGAGACCCGGGGCATCCTCAACCGTCGCACGTTCGGGCGCTTGGCCGACGGCGCCGCGCTGGTCAACGTCGGGCGCGGCGCGCACCTGAATGCCGATGACCTGCAACAGGCGTTGGCCGACGGGAAACTGCGCGGCGCGCTGCTCGACGTGTTCGAACGGGAACCGCTGCCCGCCGACCACCTGCTGTGGACGACCCCCGGCGTCACCGTCACGCCGCACATGGCGTCGGCGGCGTCCCACGATTGCATCGCCGAGCAGATCGCCGAGAACGTCCGGCGCCTGAACGCCGGCGAGCCGCTGCTGAACAGTGCGGACCGCCTGCTGGGTTACTGATCGGCCAGGCACGCCTGCAAGCGTTCGATGAACAGCGTTTCGGCGCGGCTCATGCGTTGCTCGCGGTTCCACAGCATGTGGATGTCGACATCGGCGATCCCTTCGTGGGGCGGCAGGCGCCAGAGCAATCCGGCCTCGACGTCCGCCGCCACCACGTGTTCGGGCAGGCAGCCGATGCCGAATCCGGCGATCACCAGTCGCCGGACTTCCTCCAGGCTCGGCGAGGACGCGACGATGCGCCCGCTGAAGCCCTGTTGATCGCGGAAAATGGTCAGCGGCGAGAGCATCCCGCCGATCTGGTCGCTGGTGAAACTGACGAAGTTCTCGCGCTGCAGATCGCTCTGGCTGACGTCCTGCCGTCGGAACAACGGGTGGTGCTTGCCGCAGAAAAACGCGTAGCGCTGGCGCAGGAACAGGCGCTGTTCCAGGCGCGGCTGCGCACGCCGGTTGAGGCTCAGGCCCAAGGTCGCGGTCTTCTCTTGCAGGGCGCTGACGATGTCCGAGCTGCGCATCACCTCCACCTCCAGGTCCACGCGGGGGAATTGGCGGTGGAAGTCGGCGAGAAAATCGTCGAAACGCTCGGAAAAGATCCGGCTGATGATCAACAGCCGCACCTTGCCGATCACTTCGTCCGCCGGCTCGCCCAGCAGGCTGCTGACCTGGGACACCTGTCCGTAGATTTCGCCGGCCAGCGCCAAGAGCTGTTCGCCGACCTCGGTGAGGGCGAAGCGCGGGCCGCGCCGGGCGATCAGTTGGCGGCCCAGTTGTTCTTCCAGGCGCTTGAGGGCCTGGCTCACCGCCGGTTGGGTCAGGTGCAGGCGCGCGGCGGCGCGGCTGATGCTCAGTTCCTGGCCGATCACGCGGAAGGTGCGCAGCAGGTTCCAGTCGAGGCGGTCGTTGAGCAGGCGTTGCAGGTCGCGTTCGGCCATGGCGGCCCTCGATTATAAGGTGGCGTAATAATCGGAATAATAAATAGAAAATTGACTGATCATAGCCCCGGAACGATAAATCACTCCACGACAGGCGCCAGCAGAGCGCCGCGATTTGCCGTTCAACTCCTGCCAGAAAAATAACCAAAGGAGCCCGACCCATGAAGCCCCACGCTTCGAACCAGCCGCGCCGTGCGGCGGCCGCCGCCTTCATCGGCACGATGATCGAGTGGTACGACTTTTACATTTACGCCACGGCCGCCGCGCTGGTGTTCGGCGCCTTGTTCTTCCCCTCCGGCGATCCGCTGTTCAGCACCATGGCCGCCTTCGGCACCTTCGCGGTGGGCTTCTTCGCCCGGCCCTTGGGCGGGATCGTTTTCGGCCACATCGGCGACCGCATCGGGCGCAAGAAATCGCTGGTCATCACGCTGCTGATGATGGGCGTGGTCACCGTGTGCATCGGCCTGCTGCCGACCTATGCGCAGATCGGCGCGACCGCGCCGGTGCTGCTGATCCTGCTGCGGGTCGTCCAGGGCATCGCCGTCGGCGGCGAGTGGGGCGGGGCGGTGCTGATGGCCGGCGAGCATGCGCCGAAAGGCCGGCGCAATTTCTTCGCGTCGTTTGCGCAGTTGGGCAGTCCGGCAGGTCTGATTCTGTCGCTGCTGGCGTTCGGCGCCGTGACCCGTCTGCCGGAGGAAGATTTGATGAGCTGGGGCTGGCGGGTGCCGTTCCTGGCCAGCGCATTGTTGCTGGTGGTCGGTCTGGCCATTCGCCTGGGGGTGAACGAATCGCCGGAGTTCCTCGCCGGCCGCGAGCAGGCCCGGCAGCAGGCCCGCAAGGAACAGGCACCCGTGATGGAAGTGCTGCGCACCGCGTGGCGGCCGCTGCTGCTGTGCATCGGCGCCAACACCCTGGGCATCGCCGGGGTGTATTTCACCAACACCTTCATGATCGCCTACACCACCCAGCAATTGGCGCTGCCGCGCTCGCTGATCCTGGAGTGCCTGTTCTTCGTCGCGATCATCCAGTTCTGCATCCAGCCGCTGGCGGCGTGGATGGCCGAGAAAATCGGCGCGACGCGGTTCCTGTGCCTGGTGTCGCTGCTGGCGATGGCGTCGCCGTACCCGATGTTCGTGCTGGTCAGCTCGGCCCAGGCGCCTTTGATCATCCTCGGCATCGCCCTGGCGGTGGTGTGCATGGCCTCGTTCTATGCGGTGATCGCCGGTTACGTCAGCGGCATGTTCGAGACCCGCGTGCGCTACACCGCGATCTCGCTGGCCTATCAGGTCTGCGGCGCGCTGGCCGGCGGCCTGACGCCGCTGATCGGCACGATGCTGGCGCACCGGTTCACCGGCCAGTGGTGGCCGATGGCGGTGTTCTACAGCCTGATCGCCGCCGTTTCGCTGGTCTGCGTGCTGTCGCTGGCGCGCCGTCACGCCCTTGCCCACCGCGCGGAAACGGTCCGCGCCTGATGACTGTTCTGGAGAGTTTCATGCTGAAGATCAACGGTGAACGCCTGTGGGCGAGCCTGATGGCCATGGCCGAAATCGGTGCGACGGCCCGGGGCGGCAGTTGCCGGTTGGCGCTGAGCGACGAAGACAAGGCCGGTCGCGAACTGTTCGCCCATTGGTGCCGCGAGGCCGGCATGACCGTGAGCGTCGATGCCATCGGCAACCTGTTCGCCCGCCGCCCCGGCACCGACCCGGACGCCGCGCCTGTGATGATGGGCAGCCACCTCGACACCCAGCCCGAAGGCGGACGCTTCGACGGCGTCTATGGGGTGCTCGCCGGGCTGGAAGTGGTGCGCCGCCTCAATGACCTGAACATCAGCACCCGCAAACCCCTGGAGGTGGCGGTGTGGACCAACGAGGAGGGCGCCCGGTTCACCCCGGCGATGTTCGGTTCGGCGGTGTTCACCGGCCTCATGGATCTGGATGCCGCGCTGGCCGTGCGCGACGCCGACGGCATCAGCGTCGCCCAGGCCCTGCAGCGCACCGGTTATGCCGGGAACCGTCCGTTGGGCGGCAAGGTCGACGCCTATTTCGAGGCGCACATCGAGCAGGGCCCGATCCTTGAGGACAACGCCAAGAGCATCGGCGTGGTGACGGGCGGCCAGGCGATCCGTTGGCTCGACGTGCGGGTCGAAGGCATGGCCGCCCATGCCGGCACCACGCCGATGGCGCTGCGCAAGGATGCCTTGTACGGCGTGGCGCGGATGATCCAGGCGATTGAAGGGCTGGCGGCGGATTTCGCGCCCGAGGGCCTGACCACGGTGGGCGAACTGTCCATCAGCAAGTCGTCGCGCAACACCATTCCGGGCCTGGTGAACTTCACCGTCGATCTGCGTCATCACCGCGACGATGCCATCGCGGCGATGGAAGCGCAGGTGCGCGCACGCTTGCAGGCGATCGCCGACGGACGGGGCCTGACCCTCACCGTCACGCCGCACTGGATCAGCCCGGCCACGCCGTTCGACGCCGGGTGCGTGGCGGTGGTGCAGGAGGCCGTCGATGCGCTGGGCTACGCTCAGCAACCGATCGTCAGCGGCGCCGGTCATGACGCGATCCACCTGGCCCGGCATTGCCCGACGGCGATGGTGTTCATCCCGTGCGTCGGCGGCCTGAGCCACAACGAGGCCGAAGACGTGCTGCCCGACGACGTGCGCCAGGGCACCGATGTGTTGCTCAACGCCGTGCTGGCCCGTGCCGGGCGGGCTGACTGAGTAGCGCCCTGACCGACGCCTTCGCGGGCAAGCCCGCTCCCACAGGAACCGCGTACAAAACTGTGGGAGCCAGCCTGCTGGCGATAGGGCCCGATCAGACACCCCTCATTTCGATGACACACCGCTATCGCCAGCAGGCTGGCCCCCACAAGGGATCGCAGCCGACTGCATGCCTTAAGCGGACAGACAGGAATTTCACCCCATGCGCAGTTTTTTCCACCCCGAACAATTGCTCCACCATCCTCGCAGCTACTACTCACGCGGGCAGATGCGCACGCCCCAGGAAGTCCCCGAGCGCGCGCAGCGGCTGGTCCAGGCCGCCCACGGTCTGGGCTTTGCCGTCGAGCCACCGGCCGATGCCGGCCTCGCGCCGTTGCTGGCGGTGCACGGCGCGCCCTATCTGGCCTTCCTGCAGGAAGCCCATGCGCGCTGGAAAGAGATCCCCGAAGACTGGGGCGACGAAGTGATGTCGAACATCTTCGTGCGTGAGCCCAACGCCTTGCGCGGCGTCCTCGCCCAAGCCGCGCGCTACCTGGCCGACGGCAGTTGCCCGGTCGGCGAACAGACGTGGCGCTCGGCCTACTGGTCGGCGCAGTGCGCGGTGGCCGGTGCCCAGGCGCTGATCGATGGCGAACCGGCGGCCTACGCCCTGTGCCGTCCGCCGGGGCACCATGCCCGTGCCGAAGCGGCGGGGGGCTTCTGCTACGTGAACAACGCGGCGGTGGCGGCGCAGGTGCTGCGCGGCGCCTTCGGCAAGGTCGCGGTGCTCGACACCGACATGCACCACGGCCAGGGCATCCAGGAAATCTTCTACGACCGCGATGACGTGCTTTACGTCTCGGTGCACGGCGACCCGACCAACTTCTACCCGGGCGTGGCCGGGTTCGCCGACGAGCGCGGCACCGGTGCGGGGGAGGGCTTCAACCTCAACCTGCCGATGGCCCACGGGGCGAGCGAGGCGGACTTCCTCGCTCAACTGGATATTGCGCTGGCGGCGGTGCGCGGGTTCGGGGCGCAGGTGCTGGTGCTGTCGCTGGGGTTCGACATCTATGAGCTCGACCCCCAGAGCAAGGTGGCGGTGACCCGTGAAGGGTTCGCCGCGCTGGGCGAGCGCATCCGCAGCCTGGGCTTGCCGTGCCTGATCGTGCAGGAGGGCGGGTATCACCTGGAGAGCCTGGAGGACAATGCGCGGGCGTTCTTTGTGAATGCCCAGGTGTGGCAGCGCTGAGTTTGTCGTTGCCTCACCGACGTCATCGCCAGCAGGCTAGCTCCCACAGTTTTTGTGTGTTGCACATCACCGGTGGGAGCCAGCCTGCTGGCGATGGCGTCAGTGAGGACGCCACAGGACAAACCACCTGCTCTCTCTGCGGACTTGGGTGAAACCCGGAGTGTTCATTCAATGCCGCAACCCAGGCGCCATAAGGCTATTGCCATCGTCCTGACGTTAACGTAAACATTGGCGTCAGGACGCTTGAAAAAGCGCAAAGCGGACCGCTCCGGAGCGCTTGATGACTCTAATAAAAAACACCGGCCCCAAGCCCCACCCCGAAGCCCGCCTGGCCCGGGAACGCCTGCACTTGGAGGGGCAAGTCCCCGACGGCGTGCTGCGTGCCGAGATCGACGCCTCGTGGCGGCGCAGCCTGAGCCACGGCGTGCACTTCAACGCCAAGCATGAGCTGGCGCTGGCCTCCGGCGCGAGCCTGGAGGTGCTGCTGGCGGGCAACCGTTTGCTGATCGACGCCGCGACGCCGGCCATCGACTACCTGGCCGAGCGCCAAGGCAAGGAAGGCCTGATCATCCTCGCCAACGCCGACGCCACCATCCTGGCGGTCGAAGGGCGCGCCGACCGGCTCAAGGGCAGCGGCCTGCAGGACATCACCCTCGGCGCCTGCTGGAGCGAAGCGGCGCGCGGCACCAATGCTCTGGGCACGGCGCTGGTGGAGGCCCGGCCGACCCTGATCGACTGCGGCGAGCATTACCTGGACCGCCTCACCGATTTCTCCTGCACCTCGGTGCCGATCCGCTGTCCTCAAGGCGACATCCTCGGCGTCCTCGACCTGACCCGCGAAGGCCCGCTCGGCCGCGTGCACGACAGCACCGCGCTGCTGAGCCTGGCGGTCAGCCAGATCGAGAGCCGGGTGTTCCGCAACAGCTTTCCCGATCAGATCGTGCTGGCGTTCCACAGCCGTCGGCAGTACCTCGAATCGCCGTGGCAAGGGTTGCTGGCGGTCAGTCTCGGCGGGCAGATCCTGGCGGTCAGCGCCCAGGCCTGCCAATTGCTGGGGGCCGAGCGCGGGGCGCTGGTGGGGCGGCGCTGCGAAGAGTTTCTCGGCGTCGATGGCGTGCAACTGCTGAGCCGCCTGCAACAGGGCGGGGTCGGCAGCGTGCAGACCGCCAAGGGCGAATTCTTCTACAGAACCCTGCGTGCCCCGGCCCGTTCGGTCAACCTCGGCGGCCCGCCGCGCAGCGTGGCGAAAGCCGCCAAGCCGCAACCGGACCTGGACGCCCTGTCCGGCGGCAACGCCCGCTACGCCCGCGCCCTGCGCATGGCCCGCCAAGGCCTGGCCAATGAATTGCCGGTGCTGTTGCTGGGCGAAACCGGCACCGGCAAGGAAGTGGTCGCCCGTGCCCTGCACATGGCCGGCAGCCGTTGCGACAAGCCGTTCGTCGCGGTCAATTGCGCGGCCATCCCCGAAGGGCTGATCGAATCGGAACTGTTCGGCTACCGCGAAGGCGCGTTCACCGGTTCGCGCCGGGGCGGCATGGTCGGGCGCCTGCAGCAGGCCCACGGCGGCACGCTGTTCCTCGACGAGATCGGCGACATGCCGCTGGCCTTGCAGGCGCGGCTGCTGAGGGTGCTGCAGGACCGCAAGGTGGCGCCGCTCGGCGCCGGAGAAGAACAGGACATCGACGTGGCGCTGATCTGCGCCACCCACCGTGACCTCAAGCGCCAGGTCGAGGACAAGCAGTTTCGCGAAGACCTGTTCTACCGGGTCAACGGCATCAGCGTGAAGCTGCCGGCCCTGCGCGAGCGCGATGATTTCAGCGCGCTGGTCGCCCGCCTGCTGGGCAAGCTCGATGCGCCGCACGCGGTGCTGCACGATGAGCTGGCCCGGCTGTTCGCCGCCTATCACTGGCCCGGCAACATCCGCCAACTGGAAATGGTGTTGCGCACCGCTTTGGCCATGCGCGAACCGGGCGAGACCGTGCTGACCCTCGATCATCTGCCCGACAGCCTGCTGGACGAACTGACGGACATCGACAAGCCCCAGGCCGGCAGCCTGCGCGAGAATGAGCTGGACCTGATCCGCCAATCCCTCGACACCCATCAGGGCAATGTCTCGGCCGCCGCCGACGCCCTGGGCATCAGCCGCGCGACCCTGTACCGCAAACTCAAGCAGTTGCGCCCGTGATGCAGCGCCTGATCGTGCGCCTGATCGACAGCCAGAACCCTGCCGCACTGCAGGCGGCGCTGCGCTGGCTGTACGGTTTCGTGCGGCCGCAGCGCTGGGCGATTGCCGGCCTGCTGGCCCTGTCGGTGTGCGCGTCGCTGCTGGTGCTGGTGCAGCCGTGGCTGGTCAAGCTGCTGATCGACGACGGCCTGCTGGCGCGCGACTTCCCGGTGCTGGTGCTGATCGCGGTGCTGATGATCGTCGCCGGGCTGCTCGGCACGGCGCTGTCGGGGATCAACCGCTACCTGCACACGCGGTTGTCCGGGCGGATCCTGTTCGCCCTGCGCGACGACCTCTACCGGCATTTGCAGACCCTGTCGCCGGGCTTCTACGGCCAGCGGCGCATCGGCGACCTGATGTCGCGGCTGGACGGCGACGTCGCGGAGATCCAGCGCTTTGCCGTGGACTCGCTGTTCTCGGCGGTGTCGAGCGTGATCGGGCTGGTGGCGGCCATTGCCATGCTGCTGACGCTGTCGTGGAAGCTCTCGCTGCTGGCGCTGGTGCTGATTCCGCTCGACGTCGTGTGGCTGCGCTGGATGCGGCGCAAGGTCGAGCGCGATGTGCGGCATTTGCGCGAGCGTTCGGCGGACATGTCGTCGTTCATGGTCGAGACCTTGCCGGTGATGAAGTTCATCCAGTCCGCCGGCCAGCAGCAACGCGAGGCGCGGCGCCTGGAAACCCTGGGGCAGGGCTACATGAACCAGCTGCTGCGCCTGCAGGTCACGGAGTTCTTCACCCAAGCGGTGCCGGGGACGCTGACCTCGCTGTCCCGGGCCTGCGCGTTCCTGATCGGCGGCTATTGGGTGGTGCAGGGCACCTGGCAATTGGGCGCGCTGATCGCGTTTTCCACCTATCTGGGCATGGCCGTCGGGCCGGTGCAGAGCCTGCTGGGGCTGTACGTGGCGATTCAGCGCATGACCGTCAGCCTCGGCCGGGTCATGGAGCTGCGCGGCGAAGCGCCGACCGTGCGTTCGCCGGACGCGCCGCAACCGCTGCCGGCCTCGGGCGAACTGCGTTTCGAGCAGGTGCACTTCAGCCACCCTGGGCGGACGGGCACTTTGCGCGGGATCGAGGCGACGATTCCTGCCGGGGTGAAGGTGGCCTTGAGCGGCGCGTCCGGTGTCGGCAAATCCACGCTGATCGATCTGTTGCAGCGCCACCACGATCCGCAGTCCGGGCGGGTGCTGCTCGGTGGGGTGGATCTGCGTGAACTGGACCTGTTCGCGTTGCGTCGGCGCATCGCCGTGGTCAGTCAGGACATTGTGCTGTTTCGCGGCAGCCTGGCGGACAACCTGGCCTACGCAGTGCCGGATGCCGGCCGCGAGGCGGTGGCCGAGGTGGCGCGGCTGGCGCAGCTCGACAGCCTGGTGGACACGTTGCCCGAAGGCCTCGACAGCCCGTTGGGCGAGCGCGGCCAGCAATTGTCCGGCGGCCAGAAACAACGGATCGCCATCGCCCGGGCACTGTTGCAGGATCCACAGATCCTGGTGCTCGACGAGGCCACCTCGGCGGTGGACGAAGCCACCGAGCGCGAGGTGATCGAGGCCATCGACCGCCTGTTTGCCGGCCGTACGCGGATCCTGATCAGCCATCGGCCTTCGACGCTGGCGGATGCCGACCTGCGCTTCGAGCTGACCGACGGCGTCCTGGTGTGCAAGACCTGCCTTGAGAACGGTGCGGCATGATGCCTGAGTTGCGGATCGGTGTGGTGGACAGCGGGCATTCGGCGCCGCAGCAGGACCGGGTGCTGGTCGGGCAGCGTTTTGTGCTGGCGGACGAGGGGCTGACGCAATCGGCGCTGCAGGGTGATCCCCTGGGCCACGGCACCGCCGTGTTCGACGCCATCAGCCGCCGCGCTCCGGAAGCGCGGATGTGCGTGGCGCAAGTGTTCGACCGGCGTGGCGTCACCAGCGCCTTGCAGATTGCCGCAGCGATCGACTGGCTGGTGGCGCAGGACGTGCGTCTGATCAACCTGAGCCTCGGCCTGCGCCAGGACCGCAGCCTGTTGCGCGAAGCCTGCGCGGCGGCAGTGGCACGTGGTGTGCTGGTGTGCGCGTCGAGCCCGGCCCAGGGCGCGGCGGTATTCCCGGCCAGCTATCCGCAGGTGCTGCGGGTGACCGGCGACGCCCGCTGCACGGACGGACAATGGTCGTGGCTCGACAGCGCGCAGGCGGATTTCGCCGCGTGCGTGCACGGCACGCATCCGGGGCAGTCCGGCGCCAGCCTCGGGTGTGCGGCGTTGAGCGGGCACATCGGCGCCTTCCTGTCGGCCCATCCCGAGGCGAGCAACGGCCAGGTGCTTGATTGGCTGCGGGCCAACGCCTGCTATCGCGGCCCTGAGCGGCGGCTCGGCCCATGACCGCACGGATCGTGATTCTCGGTGCGGGGCCGGCCGGTGCGGCGGTGGCGCTGGGGCTGCGGCGCTTGGGCCTCGCGGTGACGCTGGTCAGCGAATGGCGGCGCTTCGCGGCGCTGGAAGGCGTGTCGCAGCGGGTGCTGGAGGCCTTGCGCGGCGCGGGCCTGAATCGGGCGCTGGCGGAGGCGACGTTGCCGTCGCAACGACAGGTGATCTGGAACGGTCAGCGGCATGCACAGAACATCGAATGGCTGTTGGATCGCCCGGCCTTCGACCGGGGGTTGCGCGAAGACTTGCGCCTGGCCGGTGTCGAGGTGGTCGAAGGTCGGGTGCTGAGCGTGCAGTCTTCGGCGGATGGCCAGCGGGTCGAACTGGACGGCGGTCAGGCGCTGGCGGCGGATTTTCTGGTGGAGGCCCGCGGACGCCAGGCGCCGGCGTCCGGCAAGGGCGTGCGCGGGCCGGAGACGGTCAGCCTGCTCAATCGCTGGCAAGGGACGCCGGGCGTGACCGCCAGCGCCGTGGAAAGCCTGGAGGACGGTTGGGCCTGGATGGCGCGCCGGGCCGACGGCCAGTGTTATTGGCAGTGGACGGTGGACGTGAACAGCGCGCAATTGCCGGCCAAGGCGCAATTGCTGGAGCACTGCCGCGAGCGTCGGCGCAGGTCGCAGATGGCACGGACGTTCTTCGCTGACGACGCCGAGACCGACCTGCAGCTGCATGCCCGCAGCAGCACGGCGATCCTGGCGCCGCAGGTGTGCGGCGAGCGTTGGATCCGCGTCGGCGATGCGGCGATGGCGGTGGATCCGTTGTCCGGCAACGGGATTTTCCAGTCGCTGTCGTCGGCCTTGCAGGCACCGGCGGTGATCAACACGCTGCTGCGCAAGCCGGAACGGGCGGCGCTGGCGCAGCGCTTTCACCGGCAGCGGGTGGAGCAGTTGTTCCTGCGCTTCGCGCGCATCGGCCGGGATTTCTATGCCGATGAGCGACGCTGGGCGGACCGGCCGTTCTGGCAGGCGCGGCAGCAGTGGCCGGATGCTGAGGAGGCTCACGCGGCGGCGGACTTCACCGCGCTGCGGATCGAGCGGATGCCGGTGTTGCGCGACGGGTTTGTCGATGAGGCCGAGGTGGTGGTCACGCCGGATCAGCCGTTGGGGATCTGGCATGTGCACGGCGTCGAAGTGGCGCCGCTGATGCGACGGCTGCGCACCGAGCCGGCGCAGCAGGTGCTGGCCGACTTGACGGCGGAGCAGGGGCGGGCGGTGCGCGGCTGGCTGCTGGCCCAAGGGTTCAAGCCTTGAGCCGTGTGTCGGCAGGCCGGGCCTCTTCGCGGGCTTCTGCGGTGAACTCCGATCCTTCAGCTACCTGAGATCCCCGTGGGAGCCAGCAGGCTGGCTCCCACGGGGTTGTTACAGCTTGATCAACACCGACTTCAGCTCGGTGTAATGCTCGATCGCCGCGTAGCCCATTTCCCGCCCGACCCCGGACATCTTGTAGCCGCCGAACGGCAGCGCCGGATCCAGCGCGCTGTGGCAGTTGACCCACACCGAACCTGACTTGATCCGCGGAATCATCCGGTGCACCGCCGCCAAGTCGTTCGACCAGATGCTGGCGCCCAGGCCGTAGGGGCTGTCGTTGGCCATGCGCAGTGCGTCGGCTTCGTCATCGAACGGTATCGCCACCAGCACCGGGCCGAAGATTTCCTCCTGCACCAGCGGGTGCTTCTGATCGACGTCGACGATCACCGTCGGCTTGACGAAGAACCCCGGCCCGAACTGCTCGCCGCCGCAGGCGATGGTCGCGCCGCTGTCTCGGCCGGTTTCGATGTAGCGGTAGACCCGCTCCTGCTGGCGGGCGGAAATCAGCGGGCCCATCTCCACGCTCGGGTCGAGGCCGTTGCCCAGTTTCATGGCGTTGGCGATGTCGCTGATGTCGGCCACCACGTTGTCGAAATGCTTGCGCTGCACATACAGGCGCGACCCTGCGCAGCAGACCTGGCCCTGGTTGAAGAAGATCGCGCTGGCTGCGCCGGCGGCTGCGGTCTTGAGGTCGGCGTCGGCCATGACGATGGTCGGCGACTTGCCGCCCAGCTCCAGGGTGACGCGGGTCATCGAGTCCATGGCGATCTTGCCGATCTGCTTGCCCACGGCGGTGGAGCCGGTGAAGGTCAGCTTGTCCACCAGTGGGTTGTGGGTCAGGGCTGCGCCTGCGGTGATGCCGGTGCCGGTGACCACGTTGAACACGCCTTCCGGGTATCCGGCCTCCATCACCAGCTCCGCCAGTTTCAGGGCGGTCAGCGGGGTTTCGTCGGCGGGTTTGAGCACCACGGTGCAGCCGGTGGCCAGAGCCGGGCCGAGTTTCCAGCAGGCCAGCAGCAGCGGGAAGTTCCAGGCGACGATGGCGCCGACCACGCCCACCGCTTCGCGGCGGATGAAGCTGTGGAACTGGTCGCCGGGCATCAACGGCAGCGACACGTCGACGCTGGTGCCTTCGATCTTGGTCGCCCAACCGGCCATGTAGCGCAGGAAGTCGATGGCCAACTGCACATCCATCACCTGCGCGACCGCCGCGCTCTTGCCGTTGTTCAGGCATTCCAGCTGGGCCAGCAGTTCGGCGTCGCGCTGCATCAGGTCGGCGAGTTTCCACAACAGGTTCTGCCGCTCCCGGGGGCGGGTGCGGCTCCAGGCCGAATCGTCGAAGGCCTGCCGGGCGGCCAGCACGGCACGGTCGACGTCCTCCGGCGTGGCCCGGGGCACCACGCACAGCACCTCGCCGGTGGCTGGGTTGTGCAGGGGCATGGTCTGGCCGTCGGCGGCTTCGGTCCAGTCGCCGCCGATCAGCATGCGCGGCGGACGCTGGATGAAGGCCGAGGTGGCGGGAAGCAGATACGGCAGGGGCATGGCGAGAACCTCTTGTTGTTCGATGGGATCGGGAGGGGGGCTTTCGCAATGGCAGTCGCAATGGCCGTGCCAAGGGCTGTAAGCGGGCGTGGCTGTGCACTGGCGCGGAGCAGGACGGGCTAGAAGGAGGGGATTTGTCGCAAAACGCGACAGTCGGTGAGATGCCGGATACGGGGCGCCGCCGTTCAGGCTGGGCCGGAACCCGCTGGGCATGATCGGTCGAGGGCGCGATTGTGTGTCCGAGTGTTGAATCCGGCTGGTGGATTCAAGGGGCCGACGCTACCTTTCGTCTCCATGAACGTTTCGCAGGCGGCATGGGGGGCGGATTCCCGATTGCCGTCATGCGGTGAACCCTGCCACGGAGTTGGCGGGAGAATGTCTGGCAAGGATGTCGATGAACAACAAAACCATTCGATGGATGACCAACCTGCTGTTGTGCATCGGTACGGGATTCATGGTGACGGGGGCCGCGGCTTTGTTGATCGGCGACGTGGTCGAGGCTGAAGAGGTTCGTACGGGGGCCTCGATGGCTGTCGTCAGCTTCTTTGTGATCGTTGCGTCCTATGTGGTCGCGGTACTTGAGGAGGATTTATGACGGTTCTGATCTTGTCCTTGTGGTCGCTTGGCATTCTTTTGCTGATCGCCTTTGCGGTCTACAGGGATCTGCGTATGTCCCCACCGGCCAACCGGAGGCAGCGCCAAAGAGACAGGAAGCAGGCAAGCGGGGCGGTTCCGGCAGAGCAAGGGCTCGCCTGTCGCGAGCCGGGCGCACGGTACGAGGTGCATCCAGACAAGCCTGTTCGCTAGCGCCTGGTAAGGATCGAACGCGCCCGGAACGGGTGAAGGCCGATTCCGGGCAGGCACAACGAAGGACAATCAGGTGCCAGAGGGCTCTTGGCGGAATATTCAGCAGGCGACTTGGCGGGAGATCTCTTGGTAGGTGTCGCTGTCGGCGGCGATCAGCAGGCGGCGCCGGTCCTTGAGGGTCGCCAGGAACGTCACTTCGGTCTCGTGGCCGGCGAGCATGAACCCGGCGATGGCGCCGATGGGGCCCAGCAGCATGGCCCCGGCCACGCCGTAGCCGATGGCGTCCTTGAAGTTGCTGATCGACTCCTCGTTGGCGACTTCGAGGGTCTTGATCGATGAGAGCGGCAGGGTAAGGCCCGGCCATGGGTGCAACGTTGTCCTGAGCGTAAGGCTTCCGTCCCGGTACACGCCGTCACCTTGCAGAAAATCCCCCGCCAGGACCGTGATGTTTGCCATGACGCATCTCCCTGTCAGCACTGGGTGAACAACCATTTCGCGCCGGGACGGGGGGTACGTCAATCGCCGGGCGATGAACTGCCCTGTGACCGGTTGCCGCTGATCGGGCGCGCACGTACGGCCTGCCAGCCGGACGTCCGCGCCGTCAGCGGCGGTTATTGGGCGAAGACTTTGTGTCCGCCCTTCCAGGTTTCCCTCACGGTGATTTCACGGATCTTGCTGGCCGGGACTTTTTCGTCGAGCGGATCGTCGTCCAAGATCACGAAATCGGCGAAATGCCCGTCCTTCAGCGAGCCGGCCCACTGGTCGGCATGGCACTGCCAGGCCGCGTCGTAGGTGATGGCTTTCAGTGCCTGCTGCCGGGTCAGGCACTGGCCTTCGTTGAGCACCGGCTGGCGGGCGGCGTCTGTGACGAACTTGCCGTTCTCACGCTTGCCTTCCATTTTGCGGGTGACGGCCTGTTCCATGGAGCGCAGCGGGCCCAGCGGCGTGACGGTGCAGTCGCTGTGCAGCGAGATGCGCAGGCCCCGGTCCAGGGCGTCCTGGCACAGGTCGAGCATGCGCGTGGCCTTGTCTTCGAAAATGGCGTTCTCGAACGCGTAGCCCCAGTAGCCGACGTGGCCGATCAGGAAGCTTGGGGAAATGCCCACGCTCTGCAACTGATCCAGGGTGCGCGGGGTGAGCAGCGAGCAGTGTTCGATGCGGTGACGCTTGTCCAGGCCGCTCTTGCCCTTCAGCGCGGTCTTGTAGGCCTGCAGCGTGAACTCGATGGCCCGGTCGCCGTTGGCGTGGATCATCAGCGGCCAGCCGGTGGCCACGGCGTTGTTGAGGGTGGTCTGGTAGGCGTCGGGGAGAGCTTGCGGGGTCGTGTTGTCCGGGCCCGGGTCGCAGAAGTTGAAGTTGCCCACCGGCCGGTCGGTTTTGCAGCAGTACGGTGTGGCCTGATAACCGGTCAGCCCTTGGTTGGAGCCATCCGACACCAGTTTCACCGAGCCTTGGTAGAAGTGCCGGGCGGCTTCCTTGGTCACCGGCTTGTACGGCGGGATGTGGCTGAAGTCCACGCCGTTGCAGGAGGCCGCATAGCCGATGCGCAGGTTGCGCGGGTGGGTCAGGCCGTAGGCTTCCAGGATCAGTTTGGAGGTCGGGTCCACCATCGCGTCATACAGCAGCGTGATGCCGCGGCTGGACGCCGTATGGAAGTAGTCCTTCATGTACTTGAAGATGTTCACCACGTCCAGCGCCTGCACCAGCGGGATCGACAGCAGGGCGGGCGTGATGCCGGCCTCTTCCTGCAGGTTGCCCTTGGTCACCGACAGGAAATTCTCAAAGGTCTTGTAGGTGTCGCGCAGCGCCTGGCTGGCCTTGTCCTGATGGTGATACACCACGTCGCAGGCGGCGGTGTTGAGGTAGACGGTGTGCATGGAGGCGCTGATCAGCAGCAGCGGCCGGTCGGACACGATGCTGTCCAGGTTGCCGGTGGTGTCGGCGTCCTTGGCGAAATCGGCCTTGCAGTAGAACGCGGTGAGCGTGTTCAGCACGCCCGGCTGCCCGGATTCGGTGAACGGCATCAGCGCCGGGTCGACCATGCGTCCCAGGAACCAGCGCGATCGATCGGTGAAATCCGCTGTGCCGAGCCTGTCCTGGATCTTTGCCTTGAGCCAGGCCCAGTCATAGGGATCTTTGAGCTTCTGGGTTTTCTCCTCGATCGGCCCCAGGTCCTCCCAGCCTTCCATGACGCAGGACTGCACGATGTGCGCGTGCGGTTCGATGAGGCCCGGCAGCAGGGTCTTGCCGCCCAGCGAGCGGGTCTGGTAACGGATGCCCCGGGCTTTCATGCGGGCCTCCACCTCGGCCAGGCTGCCCGAGGCGACCACGTCGCCGCCGTGGATGCCCAGCGCTTCGACCCGTTGGGTCATGTTGCCGTCAATCAGGGGGTAGATGGTGCCGCCGGTGAAGACCAGCGATTCGCCGCCGGGCTCCGGCAGCAGCCCGGCGGCCTTGCCGGCGAAGGCCTTGAGGTCGACGGTGTGCTTGAGTGCGTTCCATACCGGGTTTTCGCAGCCGCAATGGGTGCAGCCGTGACCCTTTCCATGTGATCCCATGATCCATTCCTCAGGTTTTCGGTGGTGTGAGGCGTGACGCACTGGCTGTGCGAACAGCAAGCGTAGCAGGCACTTTGATATCGGGGTGTCAGTCGTCGGTCGCGGCGCCGCAGACGTGGCCGTTGTGCTTGTCTCACACTGCAACAGCTGTCGCGAAATGGGACGCGCGGGCCCGTCGCCGGCAGGGTACGGACGCTGCGGTGTGCACGTAACTGCTTGATCGCAAAGCCTGTCCGCAAGCTGGCACGCTCTGTGTATTGCTCAGCTCAGACGTTTCGCTTGCCTCCGTCCGCGCAGCGCCGCCGACGGCAGAAACCATAAGAACGACAAGCCACAACAATAAGAAAGCACCGTGCGAGGTTCGACGTTGATGAAGAGAAGACTCCGATCAGGCATGGGCGCCAGCCTGCTGGCCGTGGCCGCTTGCGTGGCCCTGCATTCGCCGCACAGCCTGGCAGCCCGCGACGCCCAGACCATCCTCAGGGAAACCTGCCAGGGCTGTCACACCCCTGAAGCCGGCGACAAACTGAGCCGCATCAGCCACCAGCGCAAGACTCCGGAAGGCTGGCTGATGAGCATCGCCCGCATGCAGACCATGCACGGCCTGCAGATCAGCGACGAGGACCGGCGCACGCTGGTCAAGTACCTGGCCGACACCCAGGGCCTGGCGCCCAGCGAAACCGACGGCGTGCGCTATGCACTGGAGCGGCGGCTCAACACCGTCGAGCAGTTCGACGAAAAGACCGCGCAGATGTGCGGCCGCTGCCACTCCGGCGCGCGCGTGGCCCTGCAACGGCGCCCGGCCCAGGAATGGGAGCGGCTGGTGAACTTCCACCTGGGCCAATGGCCGTCGCTGGAGTACCAGGCGCTGGCGCGTGACCGCGACTGGTTCGACATCGCCCGCAAAGAGATGGTGCCGCTGCTGGCCAAGCGTTATGCGCTGGACAATCCGGCGTGGCAGGCCTGGCTCAAGACCGCACCCAAGGCTGCGGCGCTGGCGGGGGACTGGAGCTTCAGCGGCCACCTGCCGGGCAAGGGCGAACTGGCCGGGGTGATGAGCGTCACCGCCGACGGCAGCGATACCTTCAAGGTCAGCGTCAAAGGTCAGTACGCCGACGGCAGCCCGTTCAACGGCGACGGCAGCGCCATCCTCTACAGCGGCTACGAATGGCGCGGCAACGTCACCGTCGACGGCGTGACCCTGCGCCAGGTGTTCGCCGCCCAGGGCTCGGCCATGCAAGGCCGGATGTTCGAGGCCGAGCACGATGAGCGGGGCCTGGATTTCGTTGCCGCCAAACAGGGCTCCCAGCGTCTGCTGGCGGTGCAGCCGGGGTATGTGAAGGCCGGCGGCGAGGCCGAAGTGACCCTGATCGGCAGCGGCCTGAACGGCAAGCCGGACTTCGGCAAGGGCGTGCAGGTGCTTGCGGTGCTTGAGCAGGACGCCGACCGGATCAAGGTCAAGGTCAAGGCGGCGGCCGATGCCCTGCCGGGCCTGCGAACGGTCAGCGTCGGCGGCCTGAAAGGCCCGAGCCTGGCGGTGTACGGCACGGTCGACTCGGTCAAGGTGGTGCCGGCGTTTTCGGTGGCGCGGATCGGCGAGGGCGGCGGTTCGACGCCGAAAGTCCAAGGCCGTTTCGACGCCGAAGCCTGGGGCAAGGGCGCCGACGGCAAGCCGTACCGCATCGGTGTGTTCCCGGCGCAATGGAAAGTCGAAGCCTTCGACGAGCGCGCCAAGGAGGACGAAGACGTCAAGTTCGCCGGCACCATGCAGGGCGACGCGGGCGTGTTCACACCGGGCGATGCCGGGCCGAACCCGGCGCGCAAGATGTCCACCAACAATGCCGGCAACCTCAAGGTGATCGCCGCCGTCGACGATGCGGGCAAGTCCCTGACCGGCGAAGGTCACCTGATCGTCACCGTGCAGCGCTGGAACAATCCACCCATTCCGTGAGACGGCCTGAACGCACGAGCTTCAGACACTTTTAGGAATGACCGCCGGCCCCGCCAAGCGGGGCCTGCACAGGAGGTTTGCAATGGGCGCCATCTTGAATCTGGTCGAACGCAACCTGCACGAAGTGCACGTCGACGCCGACCGCATGCTGTTCCATATCCCCAGCAGTTCGCTGTTCGCCAGCGATGAACTGACCGGCACCATCATCGATGCGTTGCGCGGTTCCGGCTGCTCCCCGGAAGACCTGGTCCGGCGCCTCGGCGCGCAGTTCGACGGCGAGGCGATCCACGAGACCCTGCGCGAGCTGATCTCGCTGGAGCTGGTCAGCGACGGCTCGCCGCTGACCCCGGACATCGCCGCCAAACGGGTCGAGCGCACGGCCATCAACACCGTGGTGCTCAACGTCAATACCGGCTGCAACCTGAGCTGCACCTACTGCTACAAGGAAGACCTCGACAAGCCGTCCGCCGGCAAGAAGATGGACGTGGAGACCGCCGTCGCCTCGGTGGAAATGCTGCTGCGCGAGTCGCCGGACGAAGAGCGGTACACCGTGGTGTTCTTCGGCGGCGAACCGCTGAGCAACCGCAAACTCATCGAGTACATGGTCGATTACTGCGAAAGGCGTTTCGGCGAGGCCGGCAAATCGGTGGAGTTCGTCATGACCACCAACGCCACGCTGCTCACCGAAGAGACTGTGGACTACCTCAACGCCCACCGCTTCGGCTTGTCGGTGAGCATCGACGGACCCAAGACCGTGCACGACCGCAACCGCATCACCGTGGGCGGGCAGGGCACCTACGACGTGGTGCGGCGCAAGGCGCAGATGCTGCTGTCGCGCTACGACAGCCGCCCGGTCGGCGCCCGGGTGACGCTGACCACCGGTGTCACCGACGTCGAGACCATCTGGGATCACCTGTTCAACGAGCTGGGCTTTGCCGAGGTCGGTTTCGCGCCGGTGACCTCGGGCGACATCAGCAGCTTCAACCTCTCCGGCGCCGAGCTGGTCGAGGTGTTCGCCAACATGAAGAAGCTGGGCCGGCGTTACCTGGAGGCGGCGCTGGAGCACCGCAACATCGGCTTCTCCAACCTGCACCAGTTGATCACCGACATCCATGAGGGCCACAAGAAAGCGCTGCCGTGCGGCGCCGGGCTGAAGATGCTGGCGGTCGACCACAAGGGCGAGTTGAACCTGTGCCACCGCTTCACCGGCTCGTCGCTGCCGACGTTCGGTAACGTCCATGGCGGCGTGAAACAGGTGGAACTGAACGACTTCCTGTCCCAGCGCCTGGACCGCACCGGCACCGGCTGCCAAGACTGCCGGATCCGCAACCTCTGCTCCGGCGGCTGCTACCACGAGAGCTACGCCCGCTACGGCGATCCGGCCCACCCGACCTATCACTACTGCGAACTGATGCGTGACTGGGTGGACTTCGGCATCGAGGTCTACACCCGGATCATGGCCGTCAACCCTGCGTTCATCAGCCGCTACATCACTCCGCGCAAGGCTCACTGACATGAAACATCTCAAGGCAATCAACAACAAAGCGCAGAAGCTCGATCAGGCCGCGGCCGAGAACCGCATCGAAGAGGTGGTGGCGATGAGTTCCGTCGCCGGCTGCGCCTCGACCACGGATCCGGGCTGGGAAATCGATGCGTTCGGCGGGGTGTCGTCGCTGTGCCAGCCGATGGAGGCGGACCTGTACGGCTGCTCCGACCCGTGCTGGTGGCCGGCCCAGGTGCCGGACATGATGAGCACCTACCCGGACTGGAACAAGGATGCCCAGGCGTCCAACGACAATTGGCGCAACCTCGGCACCGTCTTCCCCAAAGACAAATGATCGGTCAGACAAAGGATTCCAGCATGCACAGCATCAAAGCCTGCGGCCTGGCCGCGTTCGCCGTCCTGAGCGCCTGTTCGCTCAGCGCCCTGGCCGATGAGAACACGGCGTTGCAAGACGGTCACGAATACATGTTGACCACCAACTACCCCAACAACCTGCACGTCATCGACCTGGCCACCGACAGCCTGTTCAAGACCTGCAAGATGCCCGACGCCTTCGGCCCCGGCACCGTGCAGCTGTCGCCGGACCGCAAGACCGCGTACGTGCTGAACAACCATTACGCCGATGTCTACGGCGTGGCGCTGGACACCTGCAAACAGGTATTCCATGCCAGCATCACCCAGCAGCCGGGGGAAAAGGCGCGTTCGATGTTCGCCTTCACCGTCAGTCACGACGGCAAGGAACTGTACGCCATCGCCAACCCGACGCAGATGCTCAACGACCGCTACGAGGTCAAGCAGCCGCGCCTGGACGTGTACGCGACCGACGCCGGGATGAACGCCAAGCCGGTGCGCAGCTTCCCGGCGCCGCGGCAGCTGACGATCATGCAGAGCGGCGACGACGGCACGCTGTATGTGGCGGGGGCCGATGTGTACAAGGTCGACGTGAAGACCGGCAAGTTCGACGTGCTGATCCCCAGCCGCCATTGGAAACGCCCCAACTACAGTGCGCCGGACGTGCTCTATGTGTGGAACCAGCAGACCTACCGGCATGATTTCTCGCTGCTCTACACGGCGGCGAAGTTCAAGGACAAGAAGCAGGATCCGGCCACGGCCGACTACCTGTACGGCCTGTTCAGCGTCGACCTGAAGACCGGCAAGACCGAAACCACGGACTTCGGCCCGTTGACCGAGATCTACTTCAGCGGCATGCGCTCGCCCAAGGATCCGAACCTGATGTTCGGCGTGCTCAATCGCCTGGCCAAGTACGACATCAAGCAGAAGAAGCTGATCCAGGCGGCGAACCTGGATCACTCCTACTACTGCATTTCGTTCAACAAGGACGGCAGCAAGATCTACCTGGCCGGCACCTTCAACGACGTGGCGATCTTCGATGCCGAGACCCTGAAGCAGACCGGCAGCATCAAGCTGCCGGGCGGGGACATGGCGATCACCACGGCGCAGGTGTTTGTCCGGTAAGGGGCGGCGTCTTCGCTGACGCCATCGCCAGCAGGCGGGCTCCCACAGGGAATCGAGGTGTTCACGCATTCTCTGTGGGGGCCGCTGTTTCATTCGCGCCGCCGACCTTGTGCGAGCGGGCTTGCCCCGGGCGGCGATCCGACGATGAGGCCATCAGGGCCAGACGAGCATCAAGCGCCCGGCACCGGGCAGCCCAGGTCCCCTTCCTCGCATTTCAGGTACTGCTTGAGCGCCTCGGTCCGCGCCTTGGTCACCGAGGTGATGCAGTTGTTGTAGATCAACGGATAGACGCTCCCGCCCGTCACCCCGGACGCCGAGAACTTGCATTCGGCATCGCGGAAGCCGATCCACGCCCGTTGGGCGCCCACCAGCAGCTTCTTGCCGTCGGGGTTGTCCTTCAGGCGCGCGGTGATCTGCTGGTAGACCGCGTTCAGTTCCTTGTCCGCCGCTTTGTTTTCCTGCGCTGCGCACTGGTTCATGGTCGACTGGTCGCTGGCGTTGGCGCAATCGGCGGCCGCGTGGACGAGCGGGGTGAAAAGCAGCGGCGCAAGGGCCAGGAGCAGGCGTGGTGACATGGATTTTCTCGTTGTCTGCGTTAAGGGGACTGTGAAGTTTAGTCGCATCGGGTGCGACGTTTGATACAACTTCGCATTGGACATGTGGTCGAACAGGCCTAGTGTTCAAAACAGGAGGTGACGTATGAAACCAGTACCCAATAGCTTTGAACGCAAGATCACGCTCAAGTCGCCGCGCCCCCATGTCTGGCGCGCGCTGGTCGATGCCGAAGCGTTCGGCCAATGGTTCGGCGTGGCGCTGGAAGGCCGGCGATTCATCGCCGGCGAATGGACGCAAGGGCAGGTCACGTACCCAGGCTATGAGCACGTGCTGTGGAACGTGCTGGTGGAGCGGGTCGAGCCGCAGCAGCTGTTTTCGTTCCGCTGGCACCCCTATGCGGTGAACCCGAAGATCGACTACTCCCAAGAGCCAACCACGCTGGTCAAGTTCGAACTGCAGGACTACGAGAACGGCACGCTGCTGAAGGTGTCCGAGTCGGGCTTTGCGCACATCCCCGACGTGCGCCAGAAGGAGGCCTACTACATGGACAGCCGTGGCTGGGAAGAGCAGTTGAGCCGGTTGGAGCATTTCCTGACCGAGAGCGAACGGGCCCGCGAGCGTGAAGGTGGCTGAGCGCGACGTGTTCGGGCCGTGGCTGCAGCGCTGGGCGCTGGTGCCGGACGGCGAGCCGGTCATCACCCTCGGCAGCCGCCTGCTGCCGGTGCGTCAGGGCGATGCTCCGGCGATGCTCAAGGTCGCCGTGGACGCCGAAGAGAAATTCGGCAACCTGCTGATGACCTGGTGGGACGGCGAGGGCGCAGCGCGGGTGATCGCCCATCACGGCGACGGCCTGCTGCTGGAACGGGCCATGGGCCGCCGTTCGCTGATGCGCATGGCGCTCAACGGCGAGGACGACAAGGCCAGCCGGATCCTCTGTTCGGCGTTGGCGCGCCTGCATGCCCCGCGTCCGTCGCCGCCTCCGCCGCTGGTGGAGCTGGCGCCGTGGTTCGCCTCCCTGCGCCAGGCGGCCGAGCGCCACGGCGGGCCTTACGTGAAGAGCCTGCGCACCGCCGAAGCCCTGCTTGCCGAGCCGCAGGACGTGGTGGTGCTGCACGGCGACATGCACCACGACAACGTGCTCGATTTCGGGCCGCGGGGCTGGCTGGCCATCGATCCCAAGCGGGTGCGCGGCGAGCGTGGATACGACTACGCCAACCTGATCTGCAACCCCGAACTGCCGACGGCGGGCGATCCCGGACGCTTCCGCCGGCAGGTCGAGGTGATCGCCGAAGCGGCGGGGCTGGAACGCCGGCGGCTGCTGCAATGGGTGTTGGCGTTCGCCGGCCTGTCGGCCGCGTGGTTCCTGGAGGATGACGACCGCCAAGCCGCTGCCGGGCAGCTGCAAGTCGCGCAGTTGGCGGCTTCGGCGCTCGAAGCCTGACAGGCGTAGGGGATTTCGGAAGGGGTGCTATAGCGAATGTCTTACACGCACTGGTAGCTTTTTCGACTTTTCCAGATTGGATCCGATGCGTAATCTAGCCACATCAACTGAAGCACAGGGAGTGTTTCAGGATCATGGATGATCGACCATGAGCAAGGATCGCTGCCGACAGGGAGTCGATAATGGTCTTGGGAAAAACCCGCTTCGGCGGGTTTTTTTTCGTCTGCAGGAAAGTGCCCTTGTGGCAAGGGAGCTTGCTCCGGTTGGCGCGCGCAGCGGGCCAATAAAGCAGGCCCGCTGCGCAGTCCGACGGGCATGCGCCCCTCAGGACGCGATCAACTGCCGCAGCACGTAATGCAGGATCCCGCCGGACTTGAAGTACTCCACCTCGTTCAGGGTGTCGATGCGGCACAGCACCTCGACCTTCTCCTGACGCCCGTCCTCCCGGGTGATCACCAGCGTCAGGTTCATCCGCGGCGTCAGTTCCGCGCCGCTCAGGCCCTGGATGTCCAGGGTTTCCCGACCGGTGAGGTTCAGGCTCTTGCGGTTCTGATCCAGCTTGAACTGCAACGGCAATACGCCCATGCCCACCAGGTTGGAGCGGTGGATGCGTTCGAAGCTCTCGGCGATCACGGCCTTCACGCCCAACAGATTGGTGCCCTTGGCTGCCCAGTCACGGCTGGAGCCTGTGCCGTACTCTTGGCCGGCGATCACCACCAGCGGCGTGCCCGACGCCTGATAGCGCATCGCCGCGTCGTAGATCGCCAGTTTTTCGCCGGTGGGGATGTACAGCGTGTTGCCGCCTTCCTCGCCGCCGAGCATTTCGTTGCGGATCCGGATGTTGGCGAAGGTGCCGCGCATCATCACTTCGTGGTTGCCCCGGCGAGAGCCGTAGGAGTTGAAGTCCCGCGGCTCCACGCCCAGCTCGCGCAGGTAACGCCCGGCCGGGCTGTCGGCCTTGATGTTGCCGGCAGGGGAGATGTGGTCGGTGGTCACCGAATCGCCCAGCAGCGCTAGGATCCGCGCGCCCCGGACATCGCCGATCGCCGGCAGGGGTCCTGCGACGTCGTCGAAGAACGGCGGGTGCTGGATGTAGGTCGAGTCCGCCTGCCAGACGTAGGTCGCGGCCTGCGGGACCTGGATGGCTTGCCACTGCTCGTCGCCGGCGAACACCTCGGCGTACTCCTTGTGGAACATCGCGGTGTTGACCTGGTTCACCGCGTCGGCGATCTCCTGGCTGCTGGGCCAGATGTCGCGCAGGTACACCGGACGGCCTTGCGCGTCTTCGCCCAACGGCTCGCGGCTGATGTCGGTGCGCACGCTGCCGGCCAGGGCATAGGCGACCACCAGCGGCGGCGAGGCCAGCCAGTTGGTCTTCACCAGCGGATGCACACGGCCCTCGAAGTTGCGGTTGCCGGACAGCACCGACGCCACGGTCAGGTCGGCCTGCTGGATGGCTTTCTCGATCGGCTCCGGCAGCGGTCCCGAGTTGCCGATGCACGTGGTGCAGCCATAGCCGACCAGCGAGAAGCCGAGCTGGTCGAGGTACTTCGTCAGTCCCGCCGCCCGGTAATAGTCGGTGACCACCTTGGAGCCCGGCGCCAGCGAGCTCTTGACCCACGGCTTGCGGGTCAGGCCCTTTTCCACGGCTTTTTTCGCCAGCAGGCCGGCGGCCATCATCACGCTGGGGTTGGAGGTGTTGGTGCAGGAGGTGATCGCGGCGATCACCACCGCACCGTTTTTCAGGCGATAGGTACTGCCCTCGTACTCGTAATCGGTTTCGCCGGCCATGTCGGCGTTGCCCACCGCCACACCGCCGCCGCCCTCGCTTTCGAGGCGGCCTTCGTCTTTGCTGGCGGGCTTGAACTGCAGATCGAGGAAGTCGCTGAACGCCTGGCCGACATCGGGCAGCGCCACCCGGTCCTGCGGCCGTTTGGGACCTGCGAGGCTGGCTTCGACGCTGCCCATGTCCAACGCCAGGCTGTCGGTGAACAGCGGCTCCTGGCCGGGCAGGCGCCACAGGCCCTGGGCCTTGGTGTAGGCCTCGACCAGTTTGACCACCTCGGCGGGGCGGCCGGACAGGCGCAGGTAGTCCAGCGTGACGTCATCGACCGGGAAGAATCCGCATGTGGCGCCGTATTCCGGGGCCATGTTGGCGATGGTCGCACGGTCGGCCAGCGGCAGGTCGGCGAGGCCGTCGCCGTAGAACTCGACGAATTTGCCGACCACGCCTTTCTTGCGCAGCATCTGGGTCACGGTCAGCACCAGGTCGGTGGCGGTGATGCCTTCCTTGAGCTTGCCGGTGAGCTTGAAGCCGATGACCTCCGGGATCAGCATCGACACCGGCTGGCCGAGCATCGCCGCTTCCGCCTCGATCCCGCCGACGCCCCAGCCGAGCACGCCCAGACCGTTGATCATGGTGGTGTGGGAGTCGGTGCCGACCAGCGTGTCCGGGAAGGCATACGTGCGGCCGTCCTCGTCCCGGGTCCACACCGTGCGTCCCAGGTATTCGAGATTGACCTGGTGGCAGATCCCGGTGCCCGGCGGCACCACGCTGAAGTTGTCGAAGGCGCTCTGGCCCCAGCGCAGGAACGCATAGCGTTCGCCGTTGCGCTGCATTTCGATGTCGACGTTCTGTTCGAAGGCGCTGGCGGTGGCGAACTTGTCCACCATCACCGAGTGGTCGATCACCAGGTCCACCGGCGACAGCGGATTGATCCGCTGCGGGTCGCCGCCGGCCTTGGCCACGGCGGCGCGCATCGCCGCCAGGTCGACCACGGCGGGCACGCCGGTGAAGTCCTGCATCAGCACACGGGCAGGGCGGTACTGGATCTCGCGGTCGGAGCGGCGCTCCTTGAGCCAGGCGGCGATCGCCTTGAGGTCGGCGCCGGTGACGGTCTTGCCGTCCTCCCAGCGCAGCAGGTTCTCCAGCAGCACCTTGAGCGACATCGGCAGCCTGTCGATGTCGCCCAGGCTTTTGGCGGCCTCCGGCAGGCTGAAATAGTGATAGGTCTTGGTGTCGACCGGCAGGGTCTTGAGGGTGTTCAGGCTATCGAGGGACGGCATTGCGATCACTCCTTTGAATCCGCACGGCTACGGATTGAGGGGACGAACTGAGCTTTAAACCTAGCCCCGTTTCCGGTAGCTGGCTAATCACTCGACTCTATAGACAGAACCAAGGTTCCGAACTCGGCTATCATGCGCCGGTTTTCGTGACAGGCTTTGCTACAGGGCAAGTTTGCGCATCGACCCATTGCCAGTTGCCCAGGAGATTCAATGAACACCCTATTCATGCACTGCCGGCCAGGCTTCGAAGGCGAAGTCTGCTCCGAGATTTCCGACCTCGCCGCCCGGCTGAACGTGGCCGGCTACGCCAAGGCCAAGCCGTCCAGCGCCTGCGCCGAGTTCGTGTGCAGCGAAGCCGACGGCGCCGAGCGGCTGATGCGCGGTCAGCGCTTCGCCGAATTGATCTTCCCGCGCCAATGGGCCCGCGGTGTCTTCATCGACCTGCCGGAAACCGACCGCATCAGCGTGATCCTCGCCCATATGGCCGAATTTCCGGTGTGCGGCAGCCTGTGGCTGGAAGTGCTGGACACCAACGACGGCAAGGAGCTGTCGAACTTCTGCAAGAAATTCGAGGCCCCTCTGCGCAAGGCGCTGACCGGCGCCGGCAAGCTGGTGGACGACGCCGGCAAGCCGCGTCTGCTGCTGACCTTCAAGAGCGGCCGCGAAGTGTTCCTCGGCCTGGCCGACGCCGGCAACTCGGCGATGTGGCCGATGGGCATTCCGCGCCTGAAGTTTCCCCGGGAGGCGCCGAGCCGCTCGACCCTGAAGCTGGAGGAGGCCTGGCACCACTTCATCCCGCGTGACCAATGGGAAGAGCGCCTGCACAGCGACATGACCGGCGTCGACCTGGGTGCCGCGCCGGGCGGCTGGACCTGGCAACTGGTGAACCGGGGCATGCTGGTGACGGCCATCGACAACGGCCCGATGGCGCAAAGCCTGATGGACACCGGCCTGGTGCAGCACCTGATGGCCGACGGCTTCACCTTCAAGCCCAAGCAGCCGGTGGACTGGATGGTCTGCGACATCGTCGAAAAACCGGCCCGCAACGCAGCGATGCTCGAGGAATGGGTCGGCGAGGGCCACTGCCGGGAAGCGGTGGTCAACCTCAAGCTGCCGATGAAGCAGCGCTACGCCGAAGTCAAACGCCTGCTCGAACGCATCGCCGACGGTTTCAAGGCCCGGGGCGTCAAGGTCGACATCGGCTGCAAGCAGCTGTACCACGACCGCGAGGAAGTTACCTGCCACTTGCGCCGGCACGACACGAAAAAGTCCAAATCCCGCGGATGACGGAAATGAACACGGTGGCGAGGGCCTTTGCCGCCCGGCGGGGGGGCGCTCGCTCGCCACGCGCCCGGCAATGCGCGACAATGCCGGCCTGCTTCAGGAGTGAACCATGAGTGAAATGATCGATACCCCGGTGGACGGCACCCTCGACGCCACCGGCCTCAATTGCCCGGAACCGGTGATGATGCTGCACCAGCACATCCGCGACCTGGTGCCCGGCGGCCTGCTCAAGGTGATCGCCACGGATCCCTCGACCCGCCGCGACATCCCCAAGTTCTGCACGTTCCTCGACCACGAACTGGTGGCCCAGCACGAAGAGGCCGGCACCTACCTGTACTGGATCCGCAAGAAGCAAGGCTGAACCCGGTAGGGGCTCAAAACCCACTGTGGGAGCCAGCCTGCTGGCGATGAGGCAGTCGGTTCAACATCAAGTTGACTGACTTGCCGCCATCGCCGGCAGGCGGGCTCCCACAGTTTTTTGTTTCGGCTGAACGGGCCTCAGCCCGCCGGATGGCCGGTGCGAATGCGCTTGCGGGCGCTGCGGATCAGCCGCACCGACAGCATCAGCGCCGCGCAGCTCAGGCCGACGATCAGGCCCTGCCACAGGCCGCTCGGGCCACGGGGCTCGCCGAGCCAGTCGGTCAGGCCCAGGGCGTAACCCACCGGCAGGCCGATGCCCCAGTAGGCGAACAGGGTCAGGATCATCGTCACCCGGGTGTCCTGGTAGCCGCGCAGCGCCCCGGCGGCGGTGACCTGGATCGCGTCGGAGAACTGGAACAGCGCCGAATACACGATCAGCATCGCCGCGATGTGGATCACCGTCGGGTCGGCGGTGTAGATCGCCGCGATCGGCTCGCGCAGCAACAGCATCATGCTCGCCGAGAGGCACGCGTAGGCCAGCGCGCTGCCCATGCCGACCCCGGCGGCGAAGCGCGCCTCACGCGGCTCCCCGCGCCCCAGGGCCTGACCGACCCGCACGGTCACGGCCATCCCCAGCGAATACGGGATCATGAACACCAGCGAGCTGACGTTGAGCGCGATCTGGTGCCCGGCCACCACCGTGGCACCCAGGCTGCCGATCAGCAGGGCGATCACGGCGAAGATGCTCGACTCGGCGAACACGGCGATGCCGATCGGCAGGCCGATGGCCAGCAGGCGCTTGATTACGGCCCATTGCGGCCAGTCGAAACGGCTGAACAGTTCGCTGGATTTGTAGGCGGGCGCCCAGCGCTCGTAACCGGCCAGGCCCAGCGCCATCACCCACATCACGATCGCCGTGGCCCAACCGCAGCCGACGCCGCCCATGGCCGGCATGCCGAAATGGCCGTAGATGAACACGTAGTTCAGCGGAATGTTCAGCGCCAGGCCGCACAGGCCCAGCACCATCGCCGGGCGGGTGCGGCCCAGGCCGTCGCTGAAGCAGCGCAGCACATGGTAGAGCGCCACCGCCGGCAGGCCGCTGGCGATGCCGTGCAGGTATTGCATGCAGGGGCCGATCAGCTCCGGATCGACCTTCATCAGGTGCAGGATCGGCTCGGCGCAGACCAGCATCGCGGTCGCCATCAGCCCCACCGCCAGCGCCAGCCACAGCGCCTGGCGCACCAGCGGACCGATTTCGCCGTGGGTGCCGGCGCCGAAGCGCTGGGCGACTTTCGGGGTGGTCGCCAGCAAGGTGCCGGTCATCAGCAGGAACACCGGCACCCAGATCGAGTTGCCCAGGGCCACGGCCGCCAGGTCCCGGGGCCCGACGCGGCCGGCCATCACCGCATCGACGAAGCCCATGGCGGTGGTCGCCAGTTGCGCGATGATGATCGGCAGGGCCAGGCCGAGCAGGCTCTTGAGCTCCAGACGGATCCGGGCGGGGCGGTCGGGGGAAACGGCGGCGGGGCGTTGGGTCACGGAGTTCACAGGCAAAGCGTCCAAGGGTTGATGCGCAGGGCGGCGCATTCTACGCCGCTGACGCATCGGTCAGGAAAAATCCCGTGTTGGGGATTTGTAATCGCGGCATGGGGCGGGAGGGCTCAGGGCGCGCAATGTCCGCTGGCTCATCGCAGTGTCAGCGCCTACACTGCCGATCCGCCCAAGGAGCCCCTGCCATGCTGATTGTCGCCGACGAAAACATCCCGCTGCTCGATGCGTTCTTTGCCGGTTTCGGCGAGATCCGCCGGGTGCCGGGCCGGGCCATCGACCGCGCCACGGTCGAACAGGCCGATGTCCTGCTGGTGCGTTCGGTGACGAACGTCGACCGGGCCCTGCTCGAAGGCAGCCACGTGCGCTTTGTCGGCACGTGCACCATCGGCACCGATCATCTGGATCTCGACTACTTCGCCGAAGCCGGCATCGCCTGGTCCAGCGCCCCCGGCTGCAACGCCCGGGGCGTGGTCGACTACGTGCTCGGCAGCCTGCTGACCCTCGCCGACATCGAAGGCGCGGACCTGAGCCGGCGCACCTATGGCGTGGTGGGCGCCGGCCAAGTCGGCGGGCGTTTGGTCAAGGTGCTCAAAGGCCTGGGCTGGAGCGTGAAGGTCTGCGACCCGCCGCGCCAGGCCGCCGAAGGCGGCGATTACGTGAGCCTTGAGCAGATCATCGAGCAGTGCGACGTGATCAGCCTGCACACCCCGTTGACCCGCACCGGCGACGACGCGACCTGGCACCTGTTCGACCGCGGGCGTCTGCAGCGGCTCAAGCCCGGCGCCTGGCTGATCAACGCAGCCCGCGGCCCGGTGATCGACAACGCCGCACTGCGCGAGGTGCTGCTGGCCCGCGAAGACGTTCAAGCGGTGCTCGACGTCTGGGAGGCCGAGCCCGAGGTGGACTTGGCGCTGGCCGACCTCTGCGTGCTGGCGACGCCGCACATCGCCGGCTACAGCCTCGACGGCAAGCAGCGCGGCACCGCGCAGATCTACCAGGCCTACTGCGACGTCATCGGTCATCCGGCCAGCATCCGTCTCGAAGACTTGCTGCCGGCGCCGTGGCTGGCCCAGATGACCCTGCATGCCGACACCGACCCGGCCTGGGCCTTGGCGGCGCTGTGCCGCGGCGTGTACGACCCGCGCCGGGACGATGCAGACTTCCGGCGCAGCCTGGTGGACGATGTCGGCGCGCAGCGGGCGGCGTTCGATGCGTTGCGCAAGGGGTATCCGGTGCGGCGCGAGATCGAAGGGCTCAAGGTCAGGATCGAGGGGGAGTCCCCGGCCCTGCGGCAGATCGTGGCGGCGTTGGGGGCTGTGGCGGTCTGATGAACCGGGGCGGCTTCATCGCCAGCAGGCTGGCTCCCACCGTGTCGGTCTGCGCCGCAACCGATGTGGGGGCCAGGCCGCTGGCGATGGCGTCAGTGAGTGCGTCGCGGCCCTTGGCCGGCAGGCATAAAAAACCCGGCCATCAGGGCCGGGTCAGGAAGACGGTGGCAACATCACTTTTGTTCGGCAGGCTTGACCAATCGCTGATCCAGTTCGCGGCAGGCCTTCTGGATCATCTCTTCGGTGATCGGCACTTCGCGGCCGTCCTCATCGATGATCGAGCAACCCAGAGCTTGACCGGGCTTGGTGCGGATCACTTGAATCTTGTCGTCGCTGCTGTTTTGCAAGGACATGGCCTGTCTCCTCATCAGGTTGTGTGCCTAGGGTAAAACCGTCAGGTGACCAGGCTGTGACAACTCCCTGCGGTCTGTCCGGGACGGCATCTCCACTCAAACAGAAATGGCGGTGTGTCTCAACCGTGAGATTAGACCAATAGCGTCTAGCCTCTAGTCGTGACGGTCATAATTAACCTGACTCGTTGTGATTCGCACAGTTCCACCCCATTTCAGCGTGTAGGCTGATCCCATTCACCTGCACAAGACGTGAACCCGAATGATCCCGATGCTTTCCCCGCGACACCGCCGGGCCCTGCGCCTGGCCAACCGGTTCCTGGCGCCGTACCGCTGGCAGGCGTTCGGCGCCCTGCTGGCGCTGATCGTCACCGCCGGCATCACCCTGTCGATGGGGCAGGGCATCCGCCTGCTGGTCGATCAAGGGTTCATGACCCAGTCGCCGCACCTGCTCAACCAGTCCATCGGCCTGTTCATGCTGCTGGTGCTCGGGCTGGCCGTGGGCACGTTCGCCCGGTTCTACCTAGTGTCGTGGATCGGCGAGCGCTGCGTGGCCGACATCCGCCGGCAGGTGTTCAACCATCTGGTCTACCTGCACCCGGGCTTCTACGAAAACAACCGCAGCTCGGAGATCCAGTCCCGGCTGACCGCCGACACCACGCTGCTGCAATCGGTGATCGGCTCGTCGCTGTCGCTGTTCCTGCGCAATCTGCTGATGGTGCTGGGCGGGATCGTGCTGTTGTTCATCACCAACCCCAAGCTCACCAGCATCGTGGTGATCGCCTTGCCGCTGGTGATTGCGCCGATCCTGATCTTCGGCCGACGGGTGCGCAACCTGTCGCGCCTGAGCCAGGACCGGATCGCCGACATCGGCAGCTACGTGTCCGAGACCCTGGGCCAGATCAAGACCGTGCAGGCCTACAACCACCAGGTGCAGGACGAACAGCGCTTCGCCGCCACCGTCGAGCAGGCGTTCGACACGGCGCGCAAGCGGATCTTCCAGCGGGCGTGGCTGATCACCCTGGTGATCGTGCTGGTGCTGGGGGCCGTGGCGGTGATGCTGTGGGTGGGCGGCATGGACGTGATCGCCGGGCGCATCTCCGCCGGCGAGCTGGCGGCGTTCGTGTTCTACAGCCTGATCGTCGGCAGCGCCTTCGGCACATTGAGCGAGGTGATCGGTGAGTTGCAGCGGGCGGCCGGTGCCGCCGAACGCATCGCCGAGCTGCTGCGCTCGGAGAACATCATCCAGCCGCCGGTCCACGGCCTGGTGACGTTGCCGGAACGGGTCAAGGGTGAACTGGCCTTGCAGGATGTGCGGTTTTCCTACCCCTCGCGTCCCGACAGCTTCGCCGTCGACGGCTTGAGCCTGACGGTCAGGGCGGGGGAGACCTTGGCGCTAGTGGGGCCGTCAGGCGCCGGCAAGTCCACGGTGTATGACCTGCTGCTGCGTTTCTACGACCCTGACGCTGGCCGGATCCTGATCGATGGCGTGCCGCTCACAAGTCTGGATCCCTTGGACCTGCGCCGCTGCTTCGCGCTGGTGTCGCAGAGCCCGGCGCTGTTCTTCGGCAGCGTCGAGGACAACATCCGCTACGGCTGTCCCGACGCGACACCGGAGCAAGTCAGGGAGGCCGCCCGGATCGCCCACGCCCACGACTTCATCGAGCGGATGCCCGAGGGCTACCGCACGCACCTGGGCGACGGCGGGCTGGGCCTGTCCGGTGGCCAGCGCCAACGGCTGGCCATCGCCCGTGCATTGCTGGTGGATGCGCCGATCCTGCTGCTGGATGAAGCTACCAGCGCCCTCGACGCCCAGAGCGAACACCTGATCCAGCAGGCGCTGCCGAGCCTGATGCGCAACCGCACCACACTGGTGATCGCCCACCGGCTGGCCACAGTGAAAAACGCCGACCGGATCGCCGTGCTGGATCAGGGCAAATTGGTCGCGATCGGCACGCACCAGGAACTGATCGCCGGCAATCCGCTGTATGCGCGGTTGGCGGCGCTGCAGTTCAGCGATGGTGTTCTTGATTCGACTGCCCCGGTAACCGACTGACCCAACGGCTCGGTAGGACGCCATGAAAAATGCCCGCATCGGATGCGGGCATTTTCATTTCACAGGATTGCAGCTTCGGCTCACAGATCGTCGAAGTAGCGCTCGTGCCAATCCACCAACGGTTGTGGAGAATTGAGCTTCTGGCCGTAGATCACCGAATAAGACAGCACGTTCTGCACATACTGACGGGTTTCGTCGAATGGGATGCTTTCGACCCAGACATCGAAGCTCAGGTGGTCGGCACCGCGCAGCCACTGGCGCACGCGGCCGGGGCCGGCGTTGTAGGCGGCGGAGGCGAGCACGCGGTTGCCATTGAACTGGCTGTGCACCTGGCTGAGGTAGGCGGCGCCGAGCTGGATGTTCTTGTCCGGGTCGAGCACCTGCTGCGGCGAAGCCAGCGGGATGCTGAACTTGCGTGCGGTTTCCTTGGCGGTGCCGGGCATCAGTTGCATCAGGCCGCTGGCGCCGACGCTCGAGCGGGCGTCGTCCATGAAGGCGCTTTCCTGGCGGGTGATGGCGAACACCCAGCTCGAATGCAGGCCGCGCACCTTGGCTTCGCGCACCAGCGTGTTGCGGTGGGCCATCGGGAAACGGATGTCCAGGTCGTCCCAGTATTGGGCCTGGCTGATGGTGCGGATCGCCGGGAAGTACCATTTCAGGTCGTAGGCCAGCTTGGCCTGGGCGACCATTTCGTCGCGGCTGAAATGGCGGCTGACGTGATACCACTCGCGCCGTCCGTCGACGATCTGCCCGCGGGCGTGGAATTCCAGTGCCCGGCGCACGCCCGGGGTATTGCGCACCTTGTTGATGGTCGCCTGGCTGAGCACCAGCGGCTTGTTGACTAGCGAGTAGGGCGACTGGGAACGGTCGGCGGCGAGGAAACCGTAGAAGTCCCGCTCGCGGGCCAGGTTCTTGTACAGGGTCTGGGCTTCCGGGTTCTGCGGTTGCGCCAGTTCCAGGCTACGGGCCTGCCAGTAGCGCCAGCGGTTGGTGGTGGCCAGATCCTGCGGCAGGCGGCGGGTCAGCTGGTAGGCGTCGTTCCAGCGGGCCAGGCGCAGCAGCAGGCGCAGGCGCCACTCCGACACGGTGTTGTCGCGCAGTTCCGGATCGTACTGGGTCATCACGTCCAGGGCGCGGCTGTCGAAGCGGCGGGCGAGGGTCAGGCCGATTTCCCGGGCGATCGCGACCTTTTCGTCGCGGGAGAAATGCATGCTGCTGGCGTAGCCGTCGAGCAGGGCCATGGCCTTGTCCGGATCCTGGCGGGCGAGGCGGCGCAGGCCGAGGCTGACCACGTCGGACATCGGCTCATCGGCAGGAATGAAGCGCGAAGGCTGGTTGAGCAATTCGGGCTTCTGCGCCACGTCCACCAGCAGGCGGCCGCGCGGGGCGAGGGTGGTCAGGCCGTTGACCAGGCTGTTGGCCAGCGGGTAATTGCGGTGCTGGGCGGCGAGTTTCGCCCGTTCCCAGCGCTTCTGCTCGGTCAACTGGCCTTCGGCGGCCCACATGCCGAACAGCGCGTCGCAGGCGGCGGGCTGGGACTTGCCGGTCAGCCACAGTTTCTCGGCGTTGGCATAGCCCTCGGCCTTCTTGTTGTGGCTGATCTGGTACTGCGCGTTCAGGCAGTCCAGTTCGGTGAAATTGAGTTTCGGGTCGTAGTACTTGACGAAGGTCGCCCAGTCATCGCGTTCGGCCAGCCAGCGCAACCAGCGCAGCTTCATCCAGTTGGCCTGGGGCAGGTCGCCGTGCTCGGCGAGGAATTTCTCGATCTCGGCATTGCTCGCGGTCTTCAGCCGGGCGGTGAGTTCGTCGTAGGCCAGGTAGGGTTCCAGCGGATAATCGGCCAGGGCCTGGCTGTAGCGGAAGTACGGGCCGGTATCGCCCTTGGCCAAGGCGCGCTTGGCCTCATCGTAGTACTGGCGTTGGGTGGACAGGTCCACCGCCTGGGCGGACTGGGCGGCAGCGGCGGAAAGCAGCAAGCAGGACAAGACACTGAAAAGGCGACTGCGCATGAGACATCCGGGCACATGAAAACAGGACAAGCGCCGGCAAGGACCGGCGCTGAATTGTCTGTAGCTTAGCCTTTTGCCAGCAGGCGGCGAAAGCTTTGCCGGGCTTGAGCCGCAAGATCGCAACAAATGTTATGCAGAGTGCTTCGACGGTGAAATTGCCGGCCTGCTGGAGCCCCGATTCAGGTAGAATGCGCGCCCGGTTTTTGGAGAAGCTCATGACCCTGCTCAAATTCAGCGATGTGTCCCTTGCGTTCGGCGCCATGCCGTTGTTGGACAAGGTGTCCTGGCAGATCGCCCGTGGTGAGCGGGTCTGCATCATCGGCCGCAACGGCACCGGCAAGTCCAGCATGATGAAACTGGTCAAGGGCGACCAGAAGCCTGACGACGGCGCGGTATGGCGTGCACCCGGTCTGAAGATCGGCGAATTGCCGCAGGAATTGCCGGTGGCCGACGAACGGACAGTGTTCGACGTGGTGGCCGAAGGCCTCGACGGCGTCGGCGCGTTACTGGCCGAGTACCACCACCTGAGCCAGAACATCGTCACCGACGCCGATCTGGAAAAGCTTATGCACGTCCAGCACGACCTCGAAGCCCGTGACGGCTGGCGCCTGCAGACCCTGGTCGACAGCACCCTGAGCCGTCTGCAGCTGCCGGCTGACAAGACCCTCGCCGAGCTGTCCGGCGGCTGGCGTCGCCGTGTGCTGCTGGCGCAGGCGCTGGTGTCCGAGCCGGATCTGCTGCTGCTCGACGAACCGACCAACCACCTGGACATCGGCGCGATCGCCTGGCTCGAAGAGGCGCTGAAGGACTTCCAGGGCGCGGTGCTGTTCATCACCCACGACCGTTCCTTCCTGCAGAACCTCGCCACCCGCATCCTTGAGCTGGACCGCGGCGGGCTGATCGACTGGAACGGCGACTACGCCAGCTTCCTCGTCCACAAGGAAGCCGTGCTGGCGGCGGAAGAGACCGCCAACGCCTTGTTCGACAAGCGCCTGGCCCAGGAAGAAGTCTGGATCCGCCAAGGCATCAAGGCCCGCCGCACCCGCAACGAAGGCCGCGTACGTGCCCTGAAGGCCTTGCGGGTGGAGCGCAGCGAGCGCCGCGAACGCACCGGCAAGGCCAACATCCAGCTGGAGACCGCCGAGAAGTCCGGCAAGCAGGTGATGGTGCTGGAGAACGTCAGCTTCGCCCACCCGGGCGGCCCGTTCCTGGTCCGTGACTTCTCGATGGTGCTGCAGCGCGGCGACCGCATCGGCCTGCTGGGCGCCAACGGCACCGGCAAGACCACCTTGCTCAAACTGATGCTCGGCGGCCTGCAACCGAGCAGCGGCACGGTCGAGGAAGGCACCAAGATCGATGTGGCCTATTTCGACCAGTTGCGCCATCAGCTGGATCTGGAAAAGACCGTGATCGACAACGTCGCCGAAGGCCGCGACTTCATCGAGATCGACGGCCAGAGCCGCCATGTGCTGAGCTACCTCGGCGACTTCCTGTTCAGCCCTCAGCGTGCGCGCACTCCGGTCAAGGCCTTGTCCGGCGGCGAACGGGCGCGCCTGCTGCTGGCCAAGCTGTTCAGCAAGCCGGCCAACCTGCTGGTGCTCGACGAACCGACCAACGACCTCGACGTGGAAACCCTTGAACTGCTCGAAGAGGTGCTGCTGACCTTCAGCGGCACCGTGCTGATGGTCAGCCACGACCGGGCGTTCCTCGACAACGTCGTCACCAGCACCCTGGTGTTCGAAGGTGAGGGCAAGGTGCGCGAGTACGTCGGCGGTTACCAGGACTGGATTCGCCAGGGCGGCTCGCCGCGCCTGCTGGGCGTGACCGAGAGCAAGTCGGGCAAGGCCGACCTGAACTCGGCGGTGGTCAAGGCCGAGCCTGCGCCGGTGGCGGCCCCGGTGGCCGAGGCACCGGCCGCGAAGAAGAAACTGAGCTACAAGCTGCAGCGCGAGCTGGAAGCGCTGCCGGGCGACATCGACGCCAAGGAGCAGCAGATCGCCGCCGTGGAGGCCGAAATGGCCGAAGCCGGCTTCTACCAGCGTCCGCCGGCGGAGACAGCTGAAGTGCTGGCGTCGCTGGAGCGCCTGCAGGCGGAGCTGGACGCCCTGGTGGAGCGTTGGGCCGAACTGGAGGCCTGACCGCCCCGCAGACGGAAAAGCCCGGCGTCCAGTGATGGGCGCCGGGCTTTTCGCATCCGGGTTGGACGCTGGAGAGAAACTCAGCGCTTGATCAGGTGCACCGCCAGCACATCGCACGGCGCGCCGTGCAGCACATCGTTGGCGGTCGAACCCAACAGCAGCGCCAGGCCGTGCCGGCCATGGCTGCCGACCACGATCAGGTCGCATTCCTGCTCTTTGGCGAAATGGTGGATTTCCTGGCGCGGCTGGCCGTAGGTCAGGTGGCAGTTGGCGCTTTCCAGCTCGCTGTACTTGTGCTTGAGGCGCTCCAGGCGCTCCTTGGCCTGGTCGAACTGCTGCTGTTGCAGTTGTGACAGATCCATCGGCACGTCACCGCCGAAGGCCATAGCCATCGGCTCGACGATATGCACCAGCGACAGCTTGGCGCCGTTGCTCACCGACAGCTCGCGGGCGCGGTGGATCACGGGGTCGCATTCTTCGGTCAGGTCGACGGCGACCAGGATGTGGTGGTAGGGCATGGTGGCGCCTCCAGAGGATTCGATAGTGTTAAGTATGGCTGGTTTCAAGCGCATTGGTTCCGAACTGAAGCAATGGGCTCATCCAAAAACGGGAGTAGAGATATGACGGTCTGGCTGGTGGTGTCAATCCTGCTGGTGGTGTTGAGTCCGCTGGCATGGTTGCGCCCGTCACGTGTGCAGAGCGGCCGCATCGCCCTGCGCATGGAGGCGCGGCGCCTGGGCCTGGCCATGCAATTGGCGCCCCAGGAATGGCCGCACTGGCTGTCGCAGGAGCCGCCGAGCCCGTGCGCGCAGTACCACCGGCCGCGGCGCGGCAGCCGGCCTGCGTGCTGGGCCTACTGGCAGAAGTCTGCCGGGGTCTGGGTCAATCAGTGGCAGGAGGCCTGCGAAGACCCGGCGCTGCTCGATCATTTCCTGAAGTTGCCGGCCAATGTCTTCAAGGTCGAGGCAGATAAGCAGATGATCGCCCTGTATTGGGGCGAGAAAGGCGAGGCCAGCGTCTTGCAGGACATAGACGCCACGCTGAAAGCGCTGGCGTGATCCAGGGACGTTTCGTGCCGCAACGGTGCGAAACGTCCGGCAGACGCGCAATAAAAAGCCCGACATGATTCATCGGGCGGGGTGGCCAGGCAGGCCGGAAAATCTTCTGGGGCGTAGCGCGATCCTGTTCGTTCGCCTGGATGCGGCTGTTTTCCTGCGTCCTCCCGAGAGCGTAGCCCGTTGTGCGGGGCTCGCCGGGAATTAGGGCGACTTTTCTAATGATTGATCTTATGAATGTACTCACATGCAACCGTGAGCGGTGGCCTGTGTCCTACGGAAATGACCGTAAGGTCGCGTTTGAACCGGTATTTCGGGCGATTGACAATTGTCGGAAATTCCGTGAATGTGGCGTACCCAAATCAAACGGGCGTATGAATTGAGCGTTTGTATTGCAGACTGCTCCTACAGATTCCCGACTATCGCGTTGGCGGGTGTGCCGGGTGGATTGGCGTCAGCATCGACGAAAAAAACGTCCTGCGAGCCGGTTGCCTGCGTCCGACGTGTACTGTTCAGCTTCCATATCGTGGAGATCAGTTGATGATTTACGAAGGTAAAGCCATCACGGTTAAAGCTCTTGAAAGTGGCATCGTCGAATTGAATTTCGACCTCAAGGGTGAGTCCGTCAACAAGTTCAACCGTCTTACCCTGAACGAACTGCGTCAGGCCGTGGACACCATCAAGGCAGATGCTTCGATCAAGGGCGTGATCGTCAGCAGTGGCAAGGACGTCTTCATCGTCGGCGCCGACATCACCGAATTTGTCGACAACTTCAAGCTGCCGGATGCCGAGCTGGTTGCTGGCAATCTCGAAGCCAACAAGATCTTCAGCGATTTCGAAGACCTCAACGTGCCGACCGTGGCCGCGATCAACGGCATCGCCTTGGGAGGCGGTCTGGAAATGTGCCTGGCGGCCGATTACCGCGTCATGTCCACCAAGGCCAAGATCGGTCTGCCGGAAGTCAAGCTGGGCATCTACCCGGGCTTCGGCGGCACCGTGCGCCTGCCGCGCCTGATCGGTGCCGACAACGCCATCGAGTGGATCGCCGCCGGCAAGGAAAACCGTCCTGAAGACGCGCTGAAGGTCGGCGCCGTCGACGCGGTGGTCGCTCCCGAGAAGCTGCACGACGCCGCTGTGCAACTGATCAAGCGCGCCATCTCCGGCGAGTTCGACTTCAAGGCCAAGCGTCAGCCGAAGCTGGACAAGCTCAAGCTCAACGCCATCGAGCAGATGATGGCTTTCGAAACCGCCAAGGGTTTCGTGGCCGGTCAGGCCGGTCCGAACTACCCGGCCCCGGTCGAAGCGATCAAGACCATCCAGAAAGCCGCGAACTTCGGTCGCGACAAGGCCCTGGAAGTCGAAGCCGCCGGCTTCGTCAAACTGGCCAAGACCTCCGCTGCGCAGAGCCTGATCGGCCTGTTCCTGAACGATCAGGAACTGAAGAAAAAGGCCAAGGCCTACGATGAGATCGCCCAGGACGTGAAGCAGGCCGCCGTATTGGGCGCCGGCATCATGGGTGGCGGCATCGCCTATCAGTCGGCCTCCAAAGGCACGCCGATCCTGATGAAGGACATCAACGAGCACGGCATCGAGCAAGGCCTGGCCGAAGCGGCCAAGCTGCTGGTGAGCCGCGTCGACAAGGGTCGCATGACCGCAGCGAAGATGGCTGAAGTGCTCAACGGCATCCGTCCTACGCTGTCCTACGGCGATTTCGGCCACGTCGATCTGGTGGTCGAAGCGGTCGTCGAGAACCCGAAAGTCAAGCAAGCCGTGCTGGCCGAAGTGGAAGACCAGGTCAAGGAGGACACCATCCTGGCGTCCAATACCTCGACCATTTCCATCAGCCTGCTGGCCAAGGCCCTCAAGCGTCCGGAAAACTTCGTCGGCATGCACTTCTTCAACCCGGTGCACATGATGCCGCTGGTGGAAGTGATCCGTGGCGAGAAGTCCAGCGAGCTGGCCGTCGCCACCACCGTTGCCTACGCCAAGAAAATGGGCAAGAACCCGATCGTCGTCAACGACTGCCCGGGCTTCCTGGTCAACCGCGTGCTGTTCCCGTACTTCGGCGGTTTCGCCAAGCTGGTCAGCGCCGGTGTGGACTTCGTGCGCATCGACAAGGTCATGGAAAAGTTCGGCTGGCCGATGGGCCCGGCCTACCTGATGGACGTGGTCGGCATCGACACCGGCCACCACGGCCGTGACGTGATGGCTGACGGCTTCCCTGACCGCATGAAGGACGACCGTCGTTCGGCTGTGGACGTGCTGTACGAAGCCAAGCGCCTGGGCCAGAAGAACGGCAAGGGCTTCTACGCCTACGAGGCCGACAAGAAAGGCAAGCAGAAGAAGGTCGCCGACCCGTCGGTGCTCGAAGTGCTCAAGCCGATCGTCTACGAGCAGCGCGAAGTCACCGACGAAGACATCATCAACTGGATGATGATCCCGCTGTGCCTGGAAACCGTTCGTTGCCTGGAAGACGGCATCGTCGAAACCGCCGCCGAAGCCGATATGGGCCTGGTCTACGGCATCGGTTTCCCTCCATTCCGTGGCGGTGCGCTGCGCTACATCGATTCGATCGGTGTTGCCGAGTTCGTTGCCCTGGCCGACCAGTACGCTGACTTGGGCGCGCTGTACCACCCGACCGCGAAGCTGCGCGAAATGGCCAAGAACGGCCAGAGCTTCTTCGGTTAAGCGCCCCCAAACTAGAGTGAGAGTGAACGTATGAGCTTGAATCCTAGAGACGTCGTGATCGTCGACTTCGGTCGTACTCCGATGGGCCGCTCCAAGGGCGGCATGCACCGCAACACCCGCGCCGAAGACATGTCGGCGCACCTGATCAGCAAACTGCTGGAACGCAACACCAAGGTCGACCCGGCGGAAGTCGAGGACGTGATCTGGGGCTGCGTGAACCAGACCCTGGAGCAAGGCTGGAACATCGCGCGCATGGCGTCGCTGATGACCCAGATCCCGCACACCTCGGCCGGCCAGACCGTCAGCCGCCTGTGCGGTTCGTCGATGAGCGCCCTGCACACCGCAGCGCAAGCGATCATGACCGGCAACGGTGACGTGTTCGTGGTGGGCGGCGTCGAGCATATGGGTCACGTGAGCATGATGCACGGCGTCGATCCGAACCCGCATATGTCGCTGTACGCGGCCAAGGCGTCGGGCATGATGGGCCTGACGGCCGAAATGCTCGGCAAGATGCACGGCATCACCCGTGAACAGCAGGACGCCTTCGGCCTGCGCTCCCACCAGCTCGCCCACAAGGCGACCGTTGAGGGCAAGTTCAAGGATGAGATCATCCCGATGCAGGGCTACGACGAGAACGGTTTCCTGAAAACCTTCGACTACGACGAAACCATTCGTCCGGAAACCACCCTGGAAAGCCTGGCGACCCTGAAGCCGGCCTTCAACCCGAAGGGCGGCACCGTGACGGCGGGCACTTCGTCGCAGATCACCGACGGTGCCTCGTGCATGATCGTGATGTCGGCGCAGCGCGCACAGGACCTGGGCATCCAGCCGATGGCGGTGATCCGTTCGATGGCGGTGGCGGGCGTGGACCCGGCGATCATGGGCTACGGCCCGGTGCCGGCCACGCAGAAAGCCCTGAAGCGTGCGGGCCTGGGCATCAATGACATCGACTTCTTCGAGCTCAACGAAGCGTTCGCGGCACAGGCCCTGCCAGTGCTCAAAGACCTGAAAGTGCTCGACAAGATGAACGAGAAGGTTAACCTGCACGGCGGCGCGATCGCCCTGGGTCACCCGTTCGGTTGCTCCGGTGCACGGATTTCCGGCACCTTGCTCAACGTGATGAAGCAGAATGGCGGCACCTTCGGGGTGGCCACCATGTGCATTGGTCTTGGCCAAGGCATCTCCACCGTCTTCGAACGCGTTTAAGCGACTTGTCGACGGAAGCCGGGGCCCAGTGCCCCGGTTTTTGTTTTTGCGGTTTTTTTGTTTTTATTTTGAAAAGATTTGAGTGAGGGCCGAAGCATGCCGATACAACCTGGGCTGTACCAGCATTACAAAGGTCCGCAGTACCGCGTATTCAGTGTCGCGCGGCATTCCGAGACCGAAGAGGAAGTGGTCTTTTACCAAGCCCTGTATGGCGATTACGGCTTCTGGGTACGTCCCTTGAGCATGTTTCTGGAGTCCGTCGAGGTTGACGGCGAGCAGGTGCCACGCTTTGCTTTGGTGCAGGCCGAACCGAGCATTTTTACCGGGCCGTGAGGCGAGTGCGCGCAGAACCCTGCGCTTGACCTCACCTTGTAGCCACTATATATAGCGGTGCCGCGTCAGGCGCCAACCGCCTTTCACTTCTAGAATTCAGGAATTTTCCGATCCATGGGCAAATCGCTGGTCATTGTGGAATCCCCGGCTAAGGCCAAGACCATCAACAAGTATCTGGGCAACCAATACGTGGTGAAGTCGAGTATCGGCCATATCCGAGACCTGCCCACCAGCGGTTCGGCTAGCGCCACCAAGGAGCCTGCCGCCAAGCGCGGCAAGGCCGCCGCCGGCGAGGCCCCCGCGCTGTCGCCGAAGGAAAAGGCGCGCAAGCAGCTGGTTTCGCGCATGGGTGTGGATCCCGACCACGGCTGGAAAGCCAAGTACGAGATCCTTCCGGGCAAGGAAAAGGTCATCGAAGAGCTGCGCCGCCTCGCCAAGGACGCCGACACCATCTATCTGGCGACGGACTTGGACCGCGAAGGGGAAGCCATTGCCTGGCACCTGCGCGAAGCCATCGGCGGTGACGACAGCCGCTACAAGCGCGTGGTGTTCAACGAAATCACCAAGAAGGCGATCCAGGACGCCTTCTCGGAGCCGGGCGAGCTCGACATCGACCGCGTCAATGCCCAGCAGGCCCGCCGTTTCCTCGACCGCGTCGTCGGCTACATGGTTTCGCCGCTGCTGTGGGCCAAGATCGCCCGTGGCCTGTCCGCCGGCCGCGTGCAGTCGGTGGCGGTGAAGCTGGTGGTCGAGCGCGAGCGTGAGATCCGTGCCTTCAACCCGGAAGAGTACTGGGAGGTGCACGCTGACCTCGGCACCGCCAAGGGCTCCACCGTGCGCTTCGAAGTGGCCCGCGAAAAGGGTGAAGCCTTCAAGCCGCTGAACGAGGCCCAGACCCTAGCCGCGCTGGAGAAGCTCAAGGCGTCCAGCTACAGCATCGTCAAGCGCGAAGACAAGCCGACCAGCAGCAAGCCGTCGGCGCCGTTCATCACCTCCACCCTGCAGCAGGCCGCGAGCAACCGCCTGGGCTTCGGCGTGAAGAAGACCATGATGATGGCTCAGCGCTTGTATGAGGCCGGCTACATCACCTATATGCGTACCGACTCCACCAACCTGTCGGCCGATGCCGTGGCGATGGCGCGCACCTACATCGAAAGCGAGTTCGGCAAGAAGTACCTGCCGGAGTCGCCGAACGTCTACAGCAGCAAGGAAGGCGCCCAGGAGGCTCACGAAGCGATCCGTCCGTCCGATGCCAACACCGTACCGAGCAAGCTGTCGGGCATGGAGCGCGACGCCGAGCGCCTCTACGAGCTGATCTGGCGCCAGTTCCTGGCCTGCCAGATGCTTCCGGCGCAGTACCTGTCGACCACCGTCAGCGTGGCGGCCGGCGACTTCGAGCTGCGCGCCAAGGGCCGCATCCTCAAGTTCGACGGCTACACCCGGGTCCTGCCGCAGATCGCCAAGCCCGGCGATGACGACGTGCTGCCGGACATGGCTCAAGGCGACGCGATGAAGCTGATCAAGCTCGATCCGTCCCAGCACTTCACCAAGCCGCCGGCCCGCTATTCGGAAGCCAGCCTGGTCAAGGAAATGGAAAAGCGCGGCATCGGCCGTCCGTCGACTTATGCGGCGATCATTTCGACCATTCAGGATCGCGGTTACGTGACCCTGCATAACCGTCGTTTCTATTCGGAAAAGATGGGCGACATCGTCACCGAACGTCTCTCGGAGAGCTTCTCGAACCTCATGGACTACGGTTTCACCGCCGGCATGGAAGAGAACCTCGACGACGTGGCCGAAGGTGAGCGCGACTGGAAGAACGTGCTGGACGAGTTCTACGGCGACTTCAAGAAGAAGCTTGAGGTGGCAGAGAACCCGGACAGCGGCATGCGCGCCAACCAGCCCGTGATGACCGACATTCCGTGCCAGACCTGCGGCCGTCCGATGCAGATCCGTACTGCGTCCACGGGTGTGTTCCTCGGCTGCTCGGGCTACAGCCTGCCGCCGAAGGAACGCTGCAAGGCCACCGTCAACCTGGTGCCGGGCGACGAAATCGCGGCGGACGACGAGGGCGAATCGGAGTCCCTGGTGCTGCGCGGCAAGCATCGCTGCCCGATCTGCAGCACGGCGATGGACGCCTACCTGCTCGACGAGAAGCGCAAGCTGCACATCTGCGGCAACAACCCGGATTGCGCCGGCTACGAGATCGAAGAGGGCAGCTATCGTATCAAGGGTTATGAAGGCCCGAGCCTGGAATGCGACAAGTGCGGCAGCGAGATGCAGCTCAAGACCGGTCGTTTCGGCAAGTTCTTCGGTTGCACCAATGCGACCTGCAAGAACACCCGCAAGCTGCTCAAGAGCGGTGACGCGGCGCCGCCGAAGATGGACCCGGTGAAGATGCCTGAGCTCAAGTGCGAAAAGGTCGATGATACCTACATCCTGCGCGACGGTGCTTCCGGTCTGTTCCTGGCCGCCAGCCAGTTCCCGAAGAACCGCGAGACGCGCGCGCCGCTGGTGCTTGAGATCCTGCCGCACAAGGACGAGATCGATCCGAAGTACCACTTCCTGTGCGAAGCGCCGCAGAAAGACCCTGACGGCCTGCCGACGGTGATCCGTTACAGCCGCAAGACCAAGGAGCAGTACGTGCAGTCCGAAGTGGACAGCAAGCCGACCGGCTGGAAGGCGTACTACGACGGCGGCAAGTGGACGGTCGAAGACAAGCGCCCGGCGAAAGCCAAGGCTTGATCGGGCAATAGCCCGGCATTGTCGGCGATCTGAACGCAAAGGCCGGATGGAACCCAAGGTTTCATCCGGCCTTTCTGTTTTGTGCTTGCGGACGCATCGGATGATCCATGACACTGTCCGACCTGTGTGACGCAATCATTTCGATGTGGGGACTGCCGGCATGGCACATGAGCTCTATACCCGTACCAACCAGAAAATCTATTTTGCCGGTTTGTCGCTGGAGGCCTTGGCCAGGGCCGAAGAAGGGCGGGCCATGAACGCGTTGGCGTTGATCCAGGCCGGGCGCGAGTCGGCGCTGTTTCACCTGTACGGTGCGTTGCTGGGGCTCTGCCATGAGATCGCCGGTTTCTACCGGCTGCCGCAGGCAGGTGCGTCACGGGCGGAAGCGTTGCTGAACCGCGATGTGCTGGAGTCGATCGCGATTCCGGAACTGGCCGAGATGATCGAGCTGGCGGGCAATCCGGAGACCTGGCTGGCGAAGCTGCTGGCTGCGCATTCGGCCATGTTCCAGCCGCCTCGGGTGCCGCACAAGCCCAAGGGGGATGTGACGCAGCCGTTGATTCAGGCGGTTAACCTGGATGAGGAAGAGGCGCCTGCAGAGCTGGGCCGGGAAGAGTTGGAAGCCTGGCGGCAGAATCTCAAGGAATTGGCGATTCGCTTCCGCGAAGGACTGAACGAGTGCTGACGGGCTGCGGGGCACGGGTGGCAGCCAACATGCTGCTGGTCAAGATCCCGAGCGAAGCCTTGACGATCTCTATATAATCGCTGCCTTTCGTGGAGAACAGACCCATATGCCAACGTCCTTTCTAGAGATTGTCGAGTTACCAGACGGCCGAATCGAACTGCGCAGGGCCGAAGATGAAGGCTCCCTGGTGACTCTGGATTTCTCCGAGGATGCCAAGGCGTTCCTTCAGGGTCAGCACGTGGAAATCGCCAAGGCGATGCTCAGCGTCGGTGTCCAGATGGCAGGTCGCATGGTCGAAGGCGAGTTCGACAAAGAGGAAGGGCCACGGGTTCTGCATTGATCCCGTCGGTCGGGCTTCTCTGTCCCTGGAGAGGCCCGGAGCTTGAAACAGAGCGTTCCTCGCTCAGTCAACCCAATCGAATGTTCAGGCTTTGAGCGTCCCCGGCACGGGCGGCGCCGATAAGCTGTTGTCGTGAGCCAGGGCTGAGAGGGTTGAGCCAGGTGACCACGGTGTGGCTGCGCCCCAGGCGCAATGCCTCACAGGCCAGTTGCTGAGCGCTTTGGGCGCCGCGTGGTTGCAGCAGCAGGATCCGTTCGCGGTTCAGGCCGGCATCCCGCAGCCAGGCCTGGGTCAGGCTTGCGGGTGGCGCGATCAAGGTCAGCCAGCGGGCGTCCTGCTCTTCGCTCAGGTCACGAAGAATGGGGGCCAGCAGGTTCAGGCAGTTCCCGGCAGCGCCTCGCAGTGACAGTTCGCTGAAGACTTCGGGGGCGGCATTCCAGGGACGCTCGACGATGTCCTTCAGGACTGGCGCCATCGGTTGCGCCAAAAAAGCTTCGAACAATGGCAGTTGGGTTTGCTGAGGTGTGTGAGGGAACTGCATACAGCCTCCTTTAGCGGCGGATCACGCCGACACTCAAACCTTCGATGACCAGTTCCTGGTCCTGGAGGTTGACTTCGATAGGGGCGAACTCAGGGTTTTCGGCGATCAGCCAGACCTTGCTGCCGTCGCGCTTGAAACGCTTGACGGTCACTTCGTCACCGATCCGGGCCACGACGATCTGGCCGTTGCGGGCCTCCCGGGTGGTGTGAACCGCCAGCAGGTCACCGTCGAAAATGCCGATGTCCTTCATGCTCATGCCGTGCACGCGCAGCAGATAGTCGGCGCGCGGATGGAAGAAGGCAGGATTGATGTTGCAGGACTCTTCGATATGTTGCTGGGCCAGGATGGGGGCGCCGGCAGCCACGCGGCCGATGATCGGCAGTGTGGATTCGTCGACCTTGGCTTCGAAATCGGGAATGCGGATGCCGCGGGAAGCGCCGGGCGTCATCTCGATCGCGCCCTTGCGGGCCAGGGCCTTGAGGTGTTCCTCGGCGGCGTTGGGGGACTTGAAGCCCAGTTCCTGAGCGATTTCCGCGCGGGTCGGCGGGTAGCCGTTGTCTTCGAGGCAGCGTTTGATAAAGGCCAGAATCTCGGCTTGGCGTGGCGTCAGCTTAAGCATATTGATCGCTCTGTCTTTTTATACAGTGACTGGGATTATATACAGTGTGAGAGGCTTGGCAATGCTCGTTTTTCGGCAGCCCGCCGGACGGTCGGCGACGGCGCCCGTCAAAGGCGCGGCCTTGTGTGGTTAAATACCTGACCGACCGTTCTCAAAACGAACCGGCAGGCTTGACAAGGCATGGGCTGAAACGTATGTTTCAAACAAGTGTTTGTCAGGCGGAGTAGCCATGGCCCAGTCGGAAACCGTTGAACGCATTCTCGATGCTGCCGAGCAATTGTTCGCGGAGAAAGGTTTCGCCGAAACCTCGTTGCGTTTGATCACCAGCAAGGCCGGGGTCAACCTGGCGGCGGTGAATTACCATTTCGGTTCCAAGAAGGCGCTCATCCAGGCGGTCTTCTCTCGGTTCCTCGGGCCGTTCTGCATCAGCCTCGACAAGGAGCTGGAGCGCCGCCAGGCCAAGCCGGAGCACAAGGCATCCCTTGAGGAGCTGCTGGAGATCCTGGTCGAGCAGGCCTTGGTGGTCCAGCCCCGCAGCGGCAACGACCTGTCGATCTTCATGCGCTTGCTGGGCCTGGCCTTCAGCCAGAGCCAGGGGCACCTGCGCCGTTACCTCGAAGACATGTACGGCAAGGTGTTCCGCCGCTACATGCTGCTGGTCAACGAGGCCGCTCCGCGCATTCCGCCCATCGAGCTGTTCTGGCGCGTGCATTTCATGCTCGGTGCCGCCGCGTTCAGCATGTCCGGGATCAAGGCGTTGCGCGCCATCGCCGAAACCGATTTCGGCATCAACACGTCCATCGAGCAGGTGATGCGCCTGATGGTGCCGTTCCTCGCCGCCGGCATGCGCGCCGAAAGCGGCGTCACCGATGACGCCATGGCCGCCGCGCAACTGCGCCCCCGCAGCAAAACCGCCCCGGTGGCCGCCAAGGCCTGACCAAACGGGTGGGCGCGGCGGCGGACATCCGCTAAGCTAGCCGCCCATGCCGACTCTCGTTCTGAACCCGTTCCCCGATGAAATCGCCGACCCGCCGGGCAATGCCCCGGGCGGCGGTTGTCCGTGGAGCGGGTTTTTCGTTATCAAGGAATTCCTATGACTGCTGGCCTGCAAGGCTCGTTGATGGTGGACGTCGCCGGTACCTGGCTGACGGCCGAAGATCGCCAACTGTTGCGTCAGCCCGAAGTGGGCGGCCTGATCATTTTCGCCCGCAACATCGAACACCCGCGTCAGGTGCGGGAGCTGAGCGCGGCGATCCGCGCGGTGCGTCCCGACCTGTTGCTGGCGGTGGACCAGGAGGGCGGCCGGGTGCAGCGTCTGCGTCAGGGCTTCGTGCGGCTGCCGGCCATGCGGGCGATCGCCGACAACCCGAACGCCGAATACCTGGCCGAACAGTGCGGCTGGATCATGGCCACCGAAGTGCTGGCGGTGGGGCTCGACCTGAGCTTCGCGCCGGTGCTCGACCTGGATCACCAGCGTAGCGCCGTGGTGGGCACCCGTTCCTTCGAAGGGGATCCCGAGCGTGCCGCGCTGCTGGCCGGTGCCTTCATCCGCGGCATGAACAGCGCCGGGATGGCGGCCACCGGCAAGCACTTTCCCGGCCATGGCTGGGCTGAGGCGGACTCCCACGTGGCGATTCCGAACGATGAGCGCAGCCTCGACGAGATCCGCGCCAAGGATCTGGTGCCTTTCGCCAAGCTGAGCAAACAGTTGGCCGCCGTAATGCCGGCCCACGTCATTTACCCACAGGTCGACGCGCAGCCGGCCGGGTTCTCCCGTCGCTGGCTGCAGGACATCCTGCGCGGCGAGCTGCAGTTCGACGGCGTGATCTTCAGCGACGACCTGTCAATGGCCGGCGCCCATGTGGTGGGCGATGCCGCCAGCCGAATCGAGGCGGCGCTCAGCGCGGGTTGCGACATGGGCCTGGTGTGCAACGACCGCGCCGCCGCCGAGCTCGCCCTGAGCGCGGCGCAGCGCCTGAAGGTCAAGCCGTCCGCACGCATTGCCAGGATGCGCGGGCAGGCGTTCGCCAGCACCGACTACCGTCAGGATCCGCGCTGGCTCACCGCCCTCGGCGCGCTCAAAGACGCTCAACTGATTGATTAAGGATTCTTCGCTATGACGGTTTACGCGATTATCGGCGGCACCGGGCTGACCCAGCTGGAAGGCTTGAGCATCCGCCGCTCGCTGGCGCTGGACACGCCCTATGGAGCGCCCTCGGCCGAGGTGCAGATCGGTGAGTACGCCGGCAAGGAAGTGCTGTTCCTGGCCCGCCACGGCCACCCGCACCGTTTCCCGCCGCACAAGGTCAACTACCGCGCCAACCTGTGGGCGCTGAAGCAGGCCGGCGCCGAAGCGATCATCGCGGTCAACGCCGTGGGCGGGATCCATCCGGCAATGGGCACTGGGCATTTCTGCGTGCCGCACCAGATCGTGGATTACACCAGCGGCCGGGAGCACACCTTCTTCGCCGATGACCTGGAGCATGTCACCCACATCGACTTCAGCTTTCCCTACAGCGAGCCGCTGCGCCAGCAGTTGATTGCCGCGCTGGCGGCCGAGGGCTGCGAATACAGCGACCAAGGCGTCTATGCCTGCACGCAGGGCCCGCGCCTGGAAACCGTGGCGGAAATCGTGCGCCTGGAGCGTGACGGCTGCGACATCGTCGGCATGACCGGCATGCCGGAAGCCGCGCTGGCCCGTGAGCTGGAACTGGACTACGCCTGTCTGTCGCTGGTGGTGAACCCGGCGGCGGGCAAGACCACGGCGGTCATCACCATGGCCGAGATCGAGCAGGCGCTGCACGACGGCATGGGCAAGGTGAAATCGACGCTGGCGCGGGTGCTCAAGGGCTGAATCCGGCCCTGCGCCGCGTTGCAGTTCATGGATCCCGTGGGCAGCCGAAATCCCTGTGGGAGCCAGCCTGCTGGCGATGGCGTCAGTGAGGACACCGCCGGTGCCGGCCTCATCGCTTGCAGGCAAACGCCCACAGGGGTTGCCCGCAAGCGTTCAAGGCCCTAGCGCTTGTCGAACTTGTCCGGCAACGGCGCAAACAACGCTTCGATGTCATCGTTCTGCAGCTTCCAGTCTCCGGCCTTGCGCCCATCCAGCACGCCGGCCGCCAGGTCGGACTTTTCTTTCTGCAGGTGCTGAATCTTCTCTTCGACGGTGCCCCGGGCAATCATCTTGTAGACGAACACCGGCTTTTCCTGGCCGATCCGGTAGGCGCGGTCGGTGGCCTGGTTTTCCGTTGCCGGGTTCCACCACGGGTCGTAGTGAATCACCGTGTCCGCTTCGGTCAGGTTCAACCCGACACCCCCAGCCTTCAGGCTAATCAGAAAGATCTGACGCTTGCCGCTCTGGAATTCCTTCACCGGCGTGCGCCGGTCCCGGGTCTGGCCGGTCAGCAGCGCGTAATCCACCTTGCGTTTCTTCAGTTCGTCTTCGATCAGCGACAGCATCGAGGTGAACTGCGAGAACAGCAGGATCCGCCGGCCCTCGTCGAGCAGTTCCTCCAGCATCTCCATCAGGCTGTCCAGCTTGCCCGACGTGCTGCCGCGGGCGGGCGGGGCGGCGTCGCTGACCAGGCGCAGGTCGCAGCAGACCTGACGCAGCTTGAGCAGGGCTTCGAGGATAATGATCTGGCTGCGCGCCACGCCTTTGCGGGTGATCTCGTCGCGGACTTTCTTGTCCATGGCCAGGCGCATGGTTTCGTACACGTCGCGCTGGGCTTCGTTGAGTTCGACCCAGTGGATGATCTCGGTCTTGGGCGGCAGCTCGGTCGCCACCTGTTCTTTGGTGCGGCGCAGCAGGAACGGCTTTATCCGACCGTTGAGGTGCGAAAGCCTGACTTCGCTGGCGCGCTTTTCGATCGGCACCCGGTAATCGGCATTGAAGCTTTTGACGTCGCCGAGCCAGCCGGGCAGCAGGAAGTGGAACAGCGACCACAGTTCGCCCAGATGGTTTTCCAGCGGCGTGCCGCTCAGGCACAGGCGCTGGCGGGCGTTCAGCTCACGGGCGGCCTGGGCAGCCTTGCTGCCGGGGTTCTTGATGTATTGCGCCTCGTCCAGCACCAGCACATGCAGCGGTTGCCGGACGAGGTGCTCGATGTCCTTGGGCAGCAGCGCGTAGGTGGTGAGGATCAGATCGTAATCCTCCAGGTGCCCGAAGTGCTTTTTGCGGCCGGCGCCGTACAGCGCGAGCACCTTGAGCTGCGGGGTGAAGTGCGCCGCCTCGTCGAGCCAGTTCGGGATCAGGCTGGTGGGCATCACCACCATGCTCGGGCGATCCAGGCGTCCGGCGTTCTTTTCGCAGAGGATGTGCGCCAGTGTCTGCAGGGTCTTGCCCAGGCCCATGTCGTCCGCGAGGATCCCGCCGACCTCCAACTGGCGCAGCGACTGCATCCAGCTCAGGCCTTCGAGCTGATAGGGACGCAGCGTCGCGTTCAGGCCTTTGGGCGCCTTGGCGGAGTAGTCGCGGATGTCGCGCAGGCGCTGGGCGAAACTGCGGATCTGCTCGCCGCCTTCCCACAGCAGCGGCAGGCCTTCCAGCGAATTGAGCCGGGTGGCGTCGGCCTTGCTCAGGCGCAGGGCGGTTTCGCCCGGTTCCTGCAGATAGAACTCGCCGAGCGTCGCCAGCACCGGTTTCAGTCGGCCCAGGGGCAGGGCCACTTGCAGGGGGCCATGCTCGCTGTTGCGCTGGGGGATGTTCACCAGGATCAATTCGTCGTCGCGCCGGCGGGCGAGACGTTCCGGGTTGAGAATCTCCGTGTGCGAGCGCATCAGGTTGAGCAGGATCGGCAGCAGGCTCAGGCGTTCGCCGTTGACGATGATCCCCAGTTCCAGGTCGAACCAGTCGCGCTCGGGCGTCTGTTCGACGGTGGCGTACCAATCGTCGACGGCGGTGAGGTCGAAGCCGAATTCGTCGTCGATCTGCAGCTCCCAGCCTTGGGTGCGCAGTTTCGGCAAGTCGTTGAGGGTGAAGGTCAGCCAGGCGCTGTCGTTGACCATCTCGTAGAGTTCGCCGGCGCTTTCGGGCAGGGCCTTGCTCTGCCGGGTGGCGATGCGGAACCCGAGGATGCGCAGTTGCTCGCGGTAGGTCTGCTCGATGTCCGGGTGGCGTTTGATCCGCAGCGTCTGCGCTTCCTGGCGGATCAGGATGTCGCTGTTCTTCTGCCCGCTGACGTACTCGTCCAGATAGCTGAACGACAGCGCCGCGCGGTGCTGAATGTAGCGCTGCATCTTGCCGTTGCGCGGCTCGAACGCGCTGAACTCGACGCTGGCCAGCCACAGGCGCGGCACCGGCTGGACATTGTCCACCAGCACTTGGGGCGGTGCCTTGGGGCTGCGGCTTTCGAGGACGGCCTGGAGTTTTTCCAGCAGTTCGGCGTCCTTCGCCGCCGCCGGGTACTCAAGGGTTTCCTGCACCTGCAAAAGGACCGCCGCGCAGTGTTTGCAGTTGCTGTGGACCGGGCAGGTGCACGTGGCGTCGACCATCAGCAGCGTGCCCTTTGCCGACTCGCGCAGGCGAATGATCTGACGGTAGACGTTGCCGCCGGAGCCTTCGCAGCTGGCGGTGATGGTGGCGTCGCCGGCCTCGACGATCCGCACCCGGTTTTCCAGCGCGTAGCGGCGGCCGCGTTCCAGGCTCTGTTCCTTGAACCGGCCGACCCAGGAGGGTGCCAGCGGTTTGCTCAGGGGCGATGGCATGACGACGTCGATCAGTCCGGCACGACTTCAGGCGCTTCGCGAGGCGCAGGCGCCGTCAGTGAAGTGATCTTGATCAGCAGGGCCAGGTGGCCGTTGTCGAGGTAGTTGAGCTGGCCGTTCTTGGTGTGGCTGTCCTGCTTCAGCCGTTCGCTGGCCGTGACCATGCCGTTGCCGTCGATCTGGTTGACCCAGAAATCGGCATTCACGTCGGTGAAGCGCCCCAGTTTCATTTCCAGCGTCCCTTCGATGGGGAACTGGCCGAACTGCTCCTGGCCTTCGCTGACCGCCACTTTCGCCGGCGCTTCGCCCAGGGTCTGCTGCCAGGCCTTGTGCATCAGCACGCTGTACTCGCCGCTGGCGGTGAGCTTGGCGGCGACGTCGCCCAGGGCCGGGGTGCGCCGGCTGTCGTCGCCCAGGCGCTGGGCGCCGGCGGCCCAGTCTTCCGGTGCGGCGCGGCTGACGATCGCCGGCACGGCGTTCTGGCGCACCAGGATCATTTCGACCTGATACAGGTCATCGGCAAACGCGGTGGGGGCGACCAGGGTCATCAACAAGGTCAGTGAGCGGAACAGGCGCATGCGGCGTCCTTCAAGCAGTTGTCGGGATGAGGCGCTCGAACAGCGCCTCCACAGTATTGAAGCGCTCTTCCGGGCGCTCCATCGGCACCATGAACTTGAACATCGTGGCGCCTTCGAATTTGTAGCGTTTGGGCTGGCCCTGGATCAGTTTGATCAGGGTCAGCGGGTCGACCGGCGTCTGGGCGGCGAACTCGATGCGCCCGCCCTGCGGGCCGCCGTCGACTTTCTTGATGCCCAGCTGTTCGGCCTTAAGCTTCAGCGCGGTGAGGCGCATCAGGTTCTTGGTCGGCTCCGGCAGCAGGCCGAAGCGGTCGATCATCTCCACCTGCAGGTCCTTCAGGCCTTCCTCGTCGGTGGCCGACGCGATGCGCTTGTACAGGATCAGGCGGGCGTGGACGTCCGGCAGATAGTCCTCGGGAATCAGCGCAGGCACCCGCAGGTTCACTTCCGGGCCGCCGCCGAGCGGCTGCTCCAGGTTCGGTTGCTCGCCCTTGCGGATCGATTTCACCGCGCGTTCGAGCATCTCCATGTACAGGGTGAAGCCCACGGCCTGGATCTGCCCGCTCTGGCCGTCGCCGAGCAATTCGCCGGCGCCGCGGATCTCCAGGTCGTTGGTGGCCAGCACGAAACCGGCGCCCAGGTCCTGGGTGTTGGCGATCGCCTCCAGGCGCTTCTCCGCGTCGGCGGTGATCTGCTGGCGCGGCGGCGTCAGCAGGTAGGCGTAGGCCTGGTGGTGGCTGCGTCCGACTCGGCCGCGCAGTTGGTGCAGTTGGGCCAGGCCGAACTTGTCGGCGCGCTCGATGATGATCGTGTTGGCGCTCGGCACGTCGATGCCGGTCTCGATGATGGTCGAGGCGATCAGCACGTTGAAGCGCTTGTGGTAGAAGTCGCTCATCACCTGTTCGAGCTCGCGCTCGCGCATCTGTCCGTGGCCGATGCCGATCCGCGCTTCCGGCACCAGTTCGGCCAGGTCGGCGGCGCACTTCTCGATGGTTTTCACGTCGTTGTGCAGGTAATAGACTTGGCCGCCGCGCAGTAGCTCACGCAGCAGCGCCTCTTTGACCGTGCTCTTGTTCTGCTCCATGACGAAGGTGCGCACCGACAGGCGCCGGGCCGGCGGCGTGGCGATGATCGACAGGTCGCGCATGCCCGACACCGCCATGTTCAGCGTGCGCGGGATCGGCGTGGCGGTCAGGGTCAGGATGTCGACTTCGCTGCGCAGGGCCTTGAGCTGTTCCTTTTGGCGGACGCCGAAGCGGTGCTCTTCGTCGATGATCACCAGCCCCAGGTTCTTGATCTTGACGTCGTCCTGCAGCAGCTTGTGGGTGCCGATGACGATGTCGATCTTGCCTTCGGCCAGGTCGGCCACGGCGGCGTTGACTTCCTTGGCCGACTTGAAGCGGCTCATCACTTCCACGGTCACCGGCCAGTCGGCGAAGCGGTCGCGGAAACTGTTGTAGTGCTGCTGGGCGAGCAGGGTGGTCGGCACCAGGATCGCCACCTGCCGGCCGCCGTGCACCGCGATGAACGCGGCGCGCATCGCCACTTCGGTCTTGCCGAAGCCGACGTCGCCGCAGACCAGACGATCCATCGGCTTGGGCGCGAGCATGTCCTCGCGCACGGCTTCGATGGTGGCCTGTTGGTCCGGGGTTTCCTCGAACGGGAAGCCGGCGCTGAACGTGGCGTAGTCGGCCTTCGGGTCGGCGAAGGCATAACCTTCGCGGGCGGCGCGGCGGGCGTAGATGTCGAGCAGTTCGGCGGCGACGTCGCGCACCTGTTCGGCGGCCTTGCGCTTGGCTTTCTGCCAGGTCTCGGAGCCGAGGCGGTGCAGCGGCGCGAGTTCGTCGTCGCTGCCGGTGTAGCGGGCGATCAGGTGCAGGTTCGCCACCGGCACGTACAGCTTGGCGCCCTCGGCGTATTCCAGGGTGAGGAACTCGGCGGCCTGGTTGTCGATCTCCAGGATCGACAGGCCCAGGTAACGGCCGACGCCGTGGTCGATGTGCACCACCGGCGCGCCTTCGCGCAGTTCCGTGAGGTTCTTGATCACCGCGTCGTTGTTGGCGTCGGCGCGTTTTTCGCGGCGCCGGCGCTGCATCACCCGTTGACCGAACAGCGGGCTTTCGGCGATCAGCGCCAGCGACGGCTCGTCCAGCATCAGGCCTTCGTCGAGCGGGGCGATGGTGATCGCCAGGCGCTCCTTGCCGGCGACGAAGTCCGGCCAGCTGTCGACGGTCTTGGGGCGCAGCTTCAGGCGTTCGAGCAGTTCCAGCAGTACTTCGCGGCGGCCTGCGGATTCGGCGGTGAACAGCACGCGCCCGGGGAACGCGTCGAGGAAGGCGGAGAGGGCCGCCAGCGGCTGGCTGGCCTTGGCTTCGATGGCCAGGTTCGGCAATGCCTGAGCGGGGAAGCGCTCGCGGCCGACGCCGGTGTCCGTATCCTGTTGGCTGGCGGTGACGCGGGGCCAGCTCTTGAGCCTTGCGAAGCAGTCTTCCACCGGCAGGAACAGTTCGGCCGGCGGCAACAGAGGACGCGACGGATCGACGCGGCGTTCCTCATAGCGGTTGCGCACGTCGTTCCAGAAGTTTTCCGCCGCCTGCTCGATGCCCGGCAACGAGAACACCTGGGTGTCCTGGGGCAGGTAGTCGAACAGGGTCGAGGTCTCTTCGAAGAACAGAGGCAGGTAGTACTCGATGCCGGCCGGGGTGATGCCGCTGCTCAGGTCCTGGAAGATCGGGCAGCGACGGAAATCGACATCGAAACGTTCACGGAAGCGCGCCTTGAAGCGGGTGACCGCTTCCTTCTGCAGCGGGAATTCCTTGGCCGGCAGCAGCTTGACCGAGTCGACCTTGTCGATGGAGCGCTGGTTCTCCGGGTCGAAGGTGCGCAGGGTCTCGATTTCGTCGTCGAACAGGTCGATGCGGTAGGGCAGTTTGCTGCCCATCGGGAACAGGTCGATCAGCGCGCCGCGCACGGTGAATTCGCCATGCTCGTAGACCGTGTCCACATAACGGTAGCCGCTGGCTTCGAGCCGGGTGCGCATGAGTTCGACGTCGAGCGTCTGGCCGACGTCCAGCACCAGGCTGCTGCCGAGCAGGAACTGGGTCGGCGCCAGGCGGTGCAGGGCGGTGGTGATCGGCACCACCAGCACGCCGTGCGCCAGTTCCGGCAGGCGGTACAGGCTGGCGATGCGCTGGGAAATGATGTCCTGGTGCGGCGAGAACAGGTCGTAAGGCAGGGTTTCCCAGTCCGGGAAATGCAGCACGGGCAGATCCGGGGCGAAGAAGCTCAGCTCCTGCTCCAGCCGCTCGGCGCTTTGGCTGTCGGCGGTCAGCAGCAGCGTAAAGCGCTTGGCTGCGCTGGCAGCCTCGGCGATCACCAGGCTCAGGGCGGCACCGGGCAGGTTGCCCCAATGCTGTTTACCTGCCGCGGCAGGGAGTGGCGGTAGACGCAGAACGGGCACGGAAGGTCGGGCTCCAGGCGGTGCGACAAAGTCGGTAATTGTAGCGGCGTCGGGTGCCGCCTGTCAGTTGCAGACTGCGTCTATCTGCGCGGTTTGGGCAAAATGTAGTGGTAAAGACAAAAACGGGCGGTTTTTTGGTGGAAATGTAGTGCCGAAAACCAAGGGTGTTACGGAGGGTTACAGACATGGCTGTTTGGGTGTCGAAAAATTGACAGCGCTGGAAGCCCCGGTTTTGCTGGGCTGGCGAGGGGCGCAATTTTTTCGGCCGGTCATTTGTTACCGATTGCGCGACAGGCGCGCATTGCTACGCGAGGGACTCGGCGGCATAATGTAGCCCCTTTTTTCTGCCCCTACATGTGGAAGGTTCCCGTGACTCAGAAGCCCGACCAGTGTCTTGGTGAATGGATCGACCGTGAAGCACTCGCAGAAGCGATGATTCCGCTTATCGGTCAGCTCTACCGCAACAACAACGTGGTGAGCTCGATCTATGGCCGCAGCCTGATCAACCAGTCTGTCATCGCGATTCTCAAAGCCCACCGCTTTGCCCGCCATCGCGCTGCCGACGACAGCGAACTCTCCGTCCACGAAACATTCCCGCTGCTCAAGGCCATGAGCGAGCTCAAGCTCGGCGCGGCTTCGGTAGACCTGGGCAAGCTGGCGTTCAAGTTCCGCAACGAAGCCAACGGCCGCACCGCCGAGCAATTCGTGCGTGAAGAGATGGCCGAAGTGGTCGGTCAGCAGAACGCTTCGGCCCGCAAGGGCACCGACGTCGTCCTGTACGGTTTCGGCCGCATCGGCCGTCTGCTGGCGCGCATCCTGATCGAGAAGACCGGTGGCGGCGACGGCCTGCGCCTGCGGGCCATCGTGGTGCGCAAGGGCGCCGAGAACGACCTGACCAAGCGCGCCAGCCTGCTGCGCCGCGACTCGGTGCACGGTTCGTTCAACGGCACCATCACCATCGATGAAGCCAACAACACCATCACCGCCAACGGCAACCTGATCCAGGTGATCTACGCGAAGAACCCGACCGAGGTGGACTACACCCAGTACGGCATCAGAGACGCGCTGCTGGTGGACAACACCGGTGTGTGGCGCGACGCCGACGGCCTGGGTCAGCACCTGCAGTGCCCGGGCATCGACCGTGTCGTTCTGACCGCGCCTGGCAAGGGCAAGCTGAAGAACATCGTTCACGGCATCAACCACAACGAAATCACCGCTGACGACAAGATCGTCTCCGCCGCTTCCTGCACCACCAACGCCATCGTGCCGGTGTTGAAGGCTGTGAACGACAAGTTCGGCATCGTCAACGGCCACGTCGAGACCGTTCACTCGTACACCAACGACCAGAACCTGATCGACAACTTCCACAAGGGCGACCGCCGTGGCCGCAGCGCTGCGCTGAACATGGTGATCACCGAGACCGGCGCCGCCACCGCTGCCGCCAAGGCCCTGCCTGAGCTGGCCGGCAAGCTGACCGGCAACGCGATCCGCGTTCCGACGCCGAACGTGTCCATGGCCATCCTCAACCTGAACCTTGAGAAGGCCGCCACCCGCGAAGAGATGAACGAGTACCTGCGCTACATGGCGCTGCACTCGGACCTGCACAAGCAGATCGACTTCGTCAATTCGCAGGAAGTGGTTTCCACCGACTTCGTGGGCTCGCGCCACGCAGGCGTGGTGGACGCCGAGGCGACCATCACCCAGGACAACCGCGTCGTTCTGTACGTCTGGTACGACAACGAGTTCGGCTACAGCTGCCAGGTGATCCGCGTGATGGAAGACATGGCCGGCGTGAACCCGCCAGCGTTCCCGCGCTAAGCCTTAGCGGTACATGAAAACGCCCCGACCTTGGTCGGGGCGTTTTTGTTTGTGTGCCTGTCGCAATTGGGCTGGCCCCATCGCTAGCGGGGCGGGCTCCCACAGGGGCTGTGGCGATGCAAAATCCCTGTGGGAGCCAGCCCTGCTGGCGATGGCGGCCGGTCAGGCACCGCCGCCCACGGCTGCCTGCGCCGCGCGCTGTTCGTGCCGGTTGCCGCGGAACAGCACCAGCGTGGCAATCAGCCCCAGCACCGCCGCGCCGCTGAGCCAGATGCCCGGCGCCGCCTTGTTGTCCAGCACATGGATCAGGTAAGTGCACGCCGCCGGGGTGAAGCCGCCGAACGTGGCGGTCGCCAGGCTGTAGGCCAGCGAGAAGCCGGTCGTGCGCACCTCCACCGGCATGATCTCGGTCAGCGCCACTACCATGGCGCCGTTGTACGAGCCGTACAGGAACGACAGCCACAACTCGACGATCAGCAGATGGCTGAAGCTCGGGTTCGCCACCAGCCACGACAGTGCCGGGTAGGCCGTGACGATGGCCAGGATCGTCGCCGCCAGCAGCAGCGGTTTGCGTCCGATCCGGTCCGACACCGACCCCATCACCGGCAGCCAGAAAAAGTTCGACAGGCCGATGCACACCGTCACCAGCAAGGCATCGAAGTCAGACAGATGCAGCTCGGCCTTGCCGAAGGTCGGCGTGTAGGCGGTGATCAGATAGAACGACACGGTGGTCATCACCACCAGCGCCATGCCGGCGATGACGATGCCGAAGTTCTGGCTGATGGAGCGGACAATGTCCGACAGGGTAGGGCGATGCTTGCGCGCCTGGAACTCCGGGGTTTCCTCCAGCGAGCGGCGGATGATGAAGATCGCCGGGACGATCATGCAGCCGACCAGGAACGGCACGCGCCAGCCCCAGTCGCCCATTTGCTCGGGGCTCAGCCAGTGGTTGAGGCCGACGCCGAGCAGGCCGGCGAAGACCACGGCCGCCTGTTGGCTGGCGGACTGCCAACTGACGAAAAAGCCCTTGCGCCCCGGCGTGGAGATTTCCGCCAGGTACACCGAAACCCCGCCCAGCTCGACACCGGCGGAGAAGCCTTGCAGCAGGCGTCCGAGCAGCACCAGCAGCGGTGCGGCGACGCCGAGGGTCGCGTAGCCGGGCACGCAGGCGATCAGCACGGTGCCGGCGGCCATCAGGGCCAGTGTGATGATCAGGCCCTGGCGGCGGCCGTGGCGGTCGATGTAGGCGCCGAGGAAGATCGCCCCGAGAGGGCGCATCAGGAAGCCGGCGCCGAAGGTCGCCAGCGAAAGCATCAGGGAGGCGAAGGCGCTGTCGGCCGGAAAGAAGGCTTTGGCGATGGCCGTGGCATAGAAGCCGTAGACCATGAAGTCGAACATTTCGAGGAAGTTGCCGCTGACAACGCGAAAGATCGCCTTGCCTTTGCCCGGGGAGGAGGACATATCCAGATACTCGCTGTTGGATTTTGTATGAGGGCGTTGCGTACGTGCGGAGCGCGCGGGCGCTTTGATTCATAATGGCCGGCGCGGTTTTGCGGGGAGATGAAGAATTGTTAACTGGACGGTGGCTTGGGCTTGTGATCCTGGCGGGTGCGCTGTGCGCCTGTGGCGCCGGCGACACCCTGGAAACCCTGGGCGGGCCGACCATGGGCAGCACTTGGTCGGTCAAGTACGTGCGGCACCCGGGGCTGCCCGATCCTGCGCAGGTGCGCGGCGAAGTCGAGGGCATCCTGGCCGGCGTCGACCGGCAGATGTCCACCTACCGCAGCGACTCCGACATCTCGCGCTTCAACGGCTTGCCCGCCGGTGGCTGTCAGGTCATGCCGGCGCCGGTGCTTGAGTTGGTTCGGGTCGGCGAGCGTCTGTCGCAGCAGAGTGAAGGTTCCTACGACCTGACGGTGGAACCGCTGATGAACCTGTGGGGCTTCGGTCCGCAAGGCCGTGAGGAAAAGGTGCCGGATGACGCGGCGCTGGCGCAGGCCCGGCAGCGTGTCGGCCATCAGCATCTGCGCATCGAGGGCGAGCGGCTGTGCAAGGACGCCGCCGTCGAAGTCGACTTCGACAGCATCGCGGCCGGTTACGCGGTCGATGCGATCGCCGCCAGGCTCGAAGCCCTGGGCATCCACGATTACCTCGCCGAGGCCACCGGCGAACTCAAGGCCAGCGGCAAGAAGCCTGACGGGGCTGCGTGGCGCATCGCCCTGGAGGAGCCCCGTGACGACCGACAGGTGACGGAACGCGTCATCGAGGTCGACGGCTACGGCGTTTCCACCTCCGGCGACTACCGCAACTATTTCCGGCAGGACGGCCAGCGTTATTCCCACACGTTCGATGCCCGCACCGGCAGGCCCGTCCTGCACGATCTGGCGTCCGTGACGGTGATTGATCCTTCGGCGCTGATGGCCGACGGGCTCTCGACGCTGTTGCTGATCCTCGGCCCAGAGCGGGGTTGGGACTATGCCGAACGTCACGGCGTCGGTGCATTCTTCGTGATTCGTGCCGATACAGGTTTCGTCACGCGCGCAAGCCCTGCTTTCGAGCGGCTCAGTCGCGGGAAACCTGACTGAGGACAATGCGAAAACTGGCGTTGTAGTGCAGGCAGAGGTAGCCTACGACGCGACCAAGGGTTAATGTGCGCGGCGTTGACGCTTCTATAGACTGTGTCCGGGTTTTTTCACTGGCCCCCAATTGTTCCTTCGCGCCGCCATCCGGCGTGATTTAGCCGCCGGTGCCGTTGGCGCCGCGGCCTGTTCTGAGGAGTACGCATGGCTGTCTACAACTACGACGTGGTGGTGCTGGGTTCCGGCCCGGCGGGAGAAGGCGCGGCAATGAACGCCGCCAAGGCGGGGCGCAAGGTGGCGATGGTCGACAGCCGCCGTCAGGTCGGCGGCAACTGCACCCACCTGGGCACCATCCCGTCCAAGGCCTTGCGTCACTCCGTGCGGCAGATCATGCAGTTCAACACCAACCCGATGTTCCGGGCCATCGGCGAGCCGCGCTGGTTCTCCTTCCCGGACGTGCTGAAAAGCGCCGAGAAGGTCATCTCCAAGCAAGTCGCCTCGCGCACCGGCTATTACGCCCGCAACCGCGTCGACGTGTTCTTCGGCACCGGCAGCTTCGCCGACGAGCAGACCATCGAAGTGGTCTGCGCCAACGGCGTGGTCGAGAAGCTGGTGGCCAAGCACATCATCATCGCCACCGGTTCGCGTCCGTACCGTCCGGCGGATATCGACTTCCACCACCCGCGCATCTACGACAGCGACACCATCCTCAGCCTCGGCCACACCCCGCGCAAACTGATCGTCTACGGCGCCGGCGTGATCGGCTGCGAATACGCCTCGATCTTCAGCGGCCTGGGCGTGCTGGTGGAGCTGGTGGACAACCGCGGCCAACTGCTGAGCTTCCTCGACTCGGAAATCTCCCAGGCGCTGAGCTACCACTTCAGCAACAACAACATCACCGTGCGCCACAACGAAGACTACGACCGGGTCGAAGGCGTGGACAACGGCGTGATCCTGCACCTGAAGTCCGGCAAGAAGATCAAGGCCGACGCCTTGCTCTGGTGCAACGGACGCACCGGCAACACCGACCAGTTGGGTCTGGAGAACATCGGGATCAAGGTCAACAGCCGCGGCCAGATCGAAGTCGACGAAAACTACCGCACCTGCGTGCAGAACATCTATGGCGCCGGTGACGTGATCGGCTGGCCGAGCCTGGCCAGTGCCGCCCACGACCAGGGCCGTTCGGCCGCCGGCAGCATCGTCGACAACGGCAGCTGGCGTTTCGTGAATGACGTGCCGACCGGCATCTACACCATTCCGGAGATCAGTTCGATCGGCAAGAACGAGCAGGAGCTGACCCAGGCCAAGGTGCCGTACGAAGTGGGCAAGGCGTTCTTCAAGAGCATGGCGCGGGCGCAGATCGCCGGCGAGCCGCAAGGCATGCTGAAGATCCTGTTCCACCGCGAGACGCTGGAAGTGCTGGGCGTTCACTGCTTCGGCTATCAGGCCTCGGAGATCGTGCACATCGGCCAGGCGATCATGAACCAGCCGGGCGAGCTCAACACCCTGAAGTACTTCGTCAACACCACGTTCAACTACCCGACCATGGCCGAAGCCTATCGGGTAGCGGCGTACGACGGCCTCAACCGGCTTTTTTGAGCGGCTCCGGCCGGTGGCCTGAGCCGGCCGGGGAGACCGATTTCAGCAATTCTCGAGGGTGGCAGTGGCCAAACCGGGAAAGTCTGTAATCAGGCTGTCAACGCCGAAGTCGGCGAGCCTGCGCATCAGCGCGGGCTCGTTGACGGTCCACACCGAGACGTGCAGTCCTTGGCGCTGCGCCTTCTGCAGGCGCTCCGGCGTGCACAGCGTCCAGTTCAGGGCCAGGATCTCGCAACCGTAGTTCTGCGCGACCTTCAGCGGGTCCAGCCAGGCGTACTCGGCCACCAGGCCGCGGGACACGTCCGGCACCAGGTCCTGCGCTGCCTTCAACACTTCCCGTGAGCTCGAGGTGATCGTCACCTTGTCGAGCAGGCCATGCCTGACCGCCATTTCGCGGATCGCCAGCACCGTGGTCGCGGCGCGGGTGCGCGAGGCGCTCTTGACCTCCAGTTGCCAGTGCTCGAAGTCGCATTTCTCGAACAGCTCTTCCAGCGTCGGGATCGGGCAGGGCTTGATCCAGCCCGGGCCGCCCTTGCGCGCATCGTAGGTCACCAGTTCGGCGGCCGTGTGCTCGACGACCTTTCCGCGCCGCTCGGTGGTGCGCTTGAGGGTCGGGTCGTGGATGACCATCAGTTCGCCGTCCTTGGACAGGTGCAGGTCCAGTTCGCAGCGGCGCACGCCGTGCTTGAGGCATTCCTGAAAGCTGGTCAGGGTGTTTTCCGGTGCTTCGCCCTTGGCGCCGCGGTGGCCGTAGATGAGGGTCACGGTTCTTCCTTAATTCAAATGCCTGATTCGTTCTGTTCGCGGGCCAGGCGTCGTTCCTGGGCCTGCTTCTGCAGGATGTAGCGGGCGAGCAATTGGCGCTGGGCATCGGTCAGGTGCTCGAACTCGGTGCCGACGTCATAGCCGTCGCCCTTGCGGTCGCAATGGGTCACGCGGGCGCGCAGCAGCAGGCCGAGGGCCTGGGGCATCAGCACCAGCTTGACCGACAGCCGCGCGCCGACGGTCACGGGCGTCGGGTGCTGGAAGTCGATGCCGCCTTCGGAGATGATCACCGGCTGCGGCTCGCCGATGTGGCCGAGCACGGTCAGGGCGACCACCTGGCTGAGCAGGTCGATGCGTTTGTTCTGGGTCTTCAGGAACGCGGCGATGGCGCGGTCGCGCTCGCTGATCTGGCGCAGCAGGTGCTGCGACTCGAATTCGCTCAGGTGCAGTTCGCTGAGCAGGTTGAAGAGGGGGGAAGCATCCTGCAACACTTCCTCGCCCGCCGCTTCGGGAGCGGACAGGGGCCTAATTTCCAGTGCGATCATGTCCTCGATACGGTAGTATTCGCGGCGATCTTCTTCATCTAATGTCGACATGGCGAACCCATGGTAGCGGCGGTGGTCTGAGTGTAAAGCTGGTTATCGACCCCCGCCACAAGGACGTTCCTTTTCCCTCCGAACAAGCCCCGACATGTTCAGACCTCTCTTCGTATTCATCGGCACGCGTTACACCCGTGCAAAGCGTCGCAATCATTTTGTCTCCTTCATTTCCCTGACTTCGATGATCGGGCTCGCCCTTGGCGTGGTCGTGATGATCGTGGTGCTGTCGGTGATGAACGGCTTCGACCATGAGATGCGCACCCGCGTGCTGGGCATGGTGCCCCACGCCACCGTCGAGTCCGGCGAAGCCATCAGCGACTGGCAGGGCCTGGCCGACAAGGTCAGGCAGAACCCTCAGGTGACGGCCGTCGCGCCGTTCACCCAGATGCAGGGGCTGCTGACCAACAACGGTCAGGTGTCCAAGGTGCTGCTCAACGCCATCGACCCGGCGCTGGAGCGCAACGTGTCGATCATCGACAACTTCATGCGGCAGGGCAAACTCGACGACCTGACCCCGGGCAGCTTCGGCATCGTCATCGGCGACAAGGCCGCGGCCAAGCTCGGCGTGGGCCTGGGCGACAAGATCACGTTCGTGGCGCCGGAGGTCAGCGTGACCCCGGCCGGCATGTTCCCGCGCATGAAACGCTTCACGGTGGTCGGCATCTTCCACGTCGGCGCCGGCGAGATCGACGGCTACCTGGGCGTCACCAACCTGCAGGACCTGGCGAAGCTGCACCGCTGGAAGCCGGATCAGGTGCAGGGTTTGCGCCTGAAGTTCGACGACCTGTTCCAGGCCCCGCGCGAGGCGTGGAACATCGCCCGGCAGCTGGGCGAAGACCGTTACTACGCCCGCGACTGGACCCGCACCCACGGCAACCTGTACCAGGCGATCCGCATGGAGAAAGCCATGATCGGCCTGCTGTTGCTGCTGATCGTCGCCGTGGCGGCCTTCAACATCATTTCCACGCTGGTGATGGTGGTCAACGACAAGAAGGGCGACATCGCGATCCTGCGCACCCTGGGCGCCACGCCCGGGACGATCATGCGCATCTTCATGGTGCAGGGCACTGTGATCGGCGTGGTCGGCACCGCCATCGGCGCGGTGGTCGGGATCTTCGCCGCGCTCAACGTCAGCGCCGCGATCTCGGCCCTCGAAGGCCTGATCGGTCACAAGTTCCTCAACGCGGACGTGTACTTCATCGATTACCTGCCGTCGCAGGTGCAGAGCCAGGATGTGGTGATGGTCTGCTCCGCCGCGTTGGTCCTGAGTTTCCTCGCCACCCTGTATCCCGCCTGGCGTGCCGCACGCACCCAGCCGGCGGAGGCGCTACGTTATGAGTGAGTCGGGCATGAGTCAAAAAGCGATCTTGAGCTGCCGCAGCCTGGGCAAATCCTACGAGGAAGGCCCGGAGTCGGTGGAAGTGTTGGCCAATCTGCAGCTGGAGTTGTTCCCCGGCGAGCGGGTGGCCATCGTCGGTACGTCGGGTTCGGGCAAGAGTACCTTGCTCAACCTGCTGGGCGGCCTCGACACGCCGACCAAGGGCAGCGTCTGGCTCGCCGGCGAAGAGCTCTCGGCACTGAGCGAGAAGGGCCGCGGCCAGCTGCGCAACCGCGCGCTGGGTTTCGTGTACCAGTTCCACCACCTGCTGCCGGAGTTCACCGCGCTGGAGAACGTCTGCATGCCGCTGCTGATCGGCAAGACGCCGATCCCGGAAGCCCGTCAGCGTGCGACGGCGCTGCTGGAGCGGGTCGGCCTGGCCCATCGTCTGGAGCACAAGCCGGCCGAGCTGTCCGGCGGTGAGCGTCAGCGTGTGGCGATCGCCCGCGCGCTGGTGAACAAGCCAGGGCTGGTGATGCTCGACGAGCCGACCGGCAACCTCGACTCCCACACCGCCCAGGGCATTCAGGACCTGATGCTCGAACTCAGCACTTCGATGCGCACGGCGTTCCTGGTGGTGACCCACGACATGAACCTGGCCCGCCAGATGGATCGCGTCCTGCACCTGCAGGAAGGTTGCCTGACCCCCATCTGACGCCCGCAGCCCGATGCCGGTGAAGGCGTCGGGCCTTTTATTCCCAAACGGTGCCCCAGCGAATGTTCAGACCGTTATCGATCTTCATCGGCGCGCGCTACACCCGCGCCAAGCGCCGCAACCGCTTTGTTTCGTTCATCTCGATGACTTCGATGATCGGGCTCGCCCTCGGCGTGCTGGCGATGATCGTGGTGCTGTCGGTGATGAACGGCTTCCAGCGCGAAATGAGCTCGCGCATCCTCGGCATGGTGCCCCATGCGACCATCGTCGGCGTCAACCCCATCGATGACTGGCAACCGGTGGCCGCCGCCGCGCTGAAGAACCCTGAAGTCACCGCCGCCGTGCCGTTCACCGAAATGGAAGGCATGCTCTCCTACAAGGGGATGATGCAGCCGATCCAGATCAGCGGCGTCGACCCGGCCCAGGAAGGCAAGGTGTCGATCGTCGCGCAGCACATCGTGCAGGGCCGGCTCGATGCCTTGAAGCCGGGCGAGTACGGCGTGGTGCTCGGCGAGATCACCGCGCGGCGCTTCCGCCTGAACGTGGGCGACAAGATCACCCTGATCGTGCCGGAGGTCAGCACCGCGCCCGGCGGCATCACCCCAAGGATGCAGCGCCTGAACGTGGTGGGCGTGTTCAAGGTCGGCGCCGAGCTCGACGGCTCCATGGGCCTGATCCATGTGGCCGACGCCGCGCAGATGCAGCACTGGGAACCGAACCAGGTGCAGAGCGTGCGCCTGGCGGTGAAGGACCTGTACGCCGCGCCGAAGGTCTCGTCCGACATCGCGACGGGCCTGGGCGCCGGCTACAAGGCCGACGACTGGACCCACACCCAAGGCAGCCTGTTCAGCGCGATGAAAATGGAAAAGACCATGATTGGCCTGCTGTTGCTGATGATCGTCGCGGTGGCGGCGTTCAACATCATCGCGACCCTGATCATGGTGGTGAACGACAAGGGTGCGGACATCGCGATCCTGCGCACCATCGGCGCCACGCCCCGGCAGATCATGGCGATCTTCATGGTGCAGGGCACGGTGATCGGGATCGTCGGCACGCTGATCGGCGGCGTGCTCGGCGTGATCGCCGCGCTGAACGTCAGCGAGATGGTGGGCTGGATCGAACGGGTCACCGGGCAGCACATCTTCAGTTCGGACGTGTACTTCGTCAGCAACCTGCCGTCGGAGCTGCAAGGCGGCGACGTGCTGCTGATCTGCTCGGCGGGCTTCATCATGAGCTTCCTGGCCACCGTGTACCCGGCGTGGCGGGCGGCGAAGGTCGAGCCGGCGCAGGCCTTGAGATACTCCTGAGCCTCAGGATCGCCATCACCAGCAGGCTGGCTGGTTCCCACAGGGATGGATGACACAGATCCCATGTGGGAGCCAGCCTGCTGGCGATGAGGCCGCAACGGCCGGCCTCAATCCCCCTTCGGCAACTCGATCACAAACCGCGTCCACCCCTGGGCCGATTCGCAATGAATCTGCCCGCCATGGGCGCGGACGATGGATTGGGTGATCGCCAACCCCAGCCCGGCGTGTTCCTGGCTGCCTTCCTGGCGGGCCGGATCGGCCCGGTAGAAACGGTCGAACAGGCGCGGCAGCAGCTGCGCCGAAATCCCCTCGCCGGTGTTTTCCACGCTCACCCTCAATGACGTTGGCTGCTCGGCGATCAGCAAGCGCACCTGGCCCTCGGCCGGGGTGAAGCGCAACGCGTTGTCCAGCAGGTTCGACAAGGCCCGGCGCAGCATGCCGCGGTCGCCGTCCAGGCGCCCGTGGCCTTCGCGGCTGAGCGTCACGCCGGCGTCTTCGGCCAGCGGCGCGAAGAATTCCAGCAGCGTGTCGGTCTCGTCGGCCAGTTCCAGCGGCTCGCGCGTGGGCATCAGCAAACCGTGGTCGGCCTTGGCCAGGTACAGCATGTCGTTGACCAGTTGCGCCATCCATTGCAGCTCTTCGAGGTTGCTGTGCAGGGCTTCGCGGTAGTCCTCCATGGAGCGCGGGCGGGTGAGGGTGACCTGGGTGTGGGTCAGCAGGTTCGACAGCGGCGTGCGCAGTTCATGGGCGATGTCGGCGGAGAACGCCGAGAGCCGCTGAAAGGCGTCGTCCAGGCGGCCGAGCATGGCGTTGAAGCTTTGCGCCAGTTCCGAAAGTTCCGGCGGCATCTGCTCCTGGGGCAGCCGTGCGTTGAGCGATTGCGCCGAGACGCCGCGCGCCACCGCGCTCATGCGCCGCAGCGGACGCAGGCCGCTGCGCGCGGCCCAGGCGCCGAGCAGCGCGGTGGCCAGCGCCGACAGACCGACGGTCAGCCAGATCAGGTGCTGCATGCGTTGCAGGAAGTGTTGGTGATGGGTGATGTCCAGCAGCAAGGTCAGCTGTGGTGAGTCGGCCTTGTCCGGATAGAGTGCCGCGTTCAGCACCCGGTAATCGGTGCCGTCGTCGCTGACCGTGGCCAGGCCGCTCGCCCGGGGCAGCGTTTCGGGCAACCGGTCCGAACTGTCGTACCAACGCTGGCCATCGCTGCCGCTGATGCGCAGCGACAGGTCGGCCTGTCGGCTCAGTTCGTCGGCCAGCCGCGCCTGGCGCTGATGGTCCGGCACGTCCTGCAGGGCCCGGCGCAGGCCGATGAGCTTGCTGTCGAGCAACTGCTGATCCAGTTCAATGAAATGCGCCTCGCTGGCGCGGCTGAACAGCACCCCGGCCACCAGCGACACAGCGGCGGTGCAGGCGGCGAACAGCAAGGCCAGGCGCCCGCTCAAGGAAAGCCTGCGCATCAGTCGGCCCGCTCTTCGAGGACGTAACCCATGCCGCGCACGGTGTGGATCAGCTTGTTGGGGAAATCGTCGTCGATCTTCAGGCGCAGCCGCCGGATCGCCACTTCGATCACGTTGGTGTCGCTGTCGAAGTTCATGTCCCAGACCTGCGAGGCGATCAGGGATTTGGGCAGCACTTCGCCCTGGCGGCGCAGGAGCATTTCCAGCAGGGCGAATTCCTTGGCCGTGAGGTCGATGCGCTGGCCGCTGCGCTCGACCCGGCGGCGGATCAGATCCAGGCGCAGGTCCGCCAGTTGCAGGCTGGTCTCCTGGGGCGTGGCGCTGCCGCGCCGCAGCAGGCTGCGCACCCGGGCCAGCAGTTCGGAGAAGGCGAACGGCTTGACCAGGTAGTCGTCGGCGCCCAGCTCCAGGCCGTGCACCCGGTCTTCCACCGCATCCTTGGCGGTCAGGAACAGCACCGGCGTATCCAGGCCGGCGCCGCGCACGGCCTGCAGGATCTGCCAGCCGTCCCGGCCGGGCAGCATCACGTCGAGGATCAGCAAGGCATAGTCGCCGCTCAGCGCCAGTTGCTGGCCGCTGTTGCCGTCGGCCACAAGTTCGGTGTTGAACCCCGCTTCGGTCAGGCCCTGGCGCAGGTAATGACCGGTTTTCGGTTGGTCTTCGACGATCAGCAGTTTCATGGGCGGCTCGGGTGAGGTTTCGGGGCGTTATACCGTGGACGGTCGCCACGCAGGCCAACCTGACAAAGTTGTAATCTGCCTGTCAGGTTCGCGCCAGCGCAGACGGGCTAGAGTTTCCCACAGGCTGAACCTTTCTTTGTTGGAGTACGACCATGTTTTTGCGCAACCGTCTGACCGTCGCCGCCTGCCTGCTGGCGCTGAGTTCGCCTGTGTGGGCGGCCGGGGCGCACACCTACGATTTCGGCCAGCCGGCCCCGGCGGCCAAGGCCAGCCGCAGCATCGAAGTGGTGATGGGCGACATGTCGTTCGATCCCAAGGCCATCGAGGTCAAGGCCGGTGAGACCGTTCGTTTCGTGCTGGTGAACAAGGGGCAACTGCTGCACGAATTCAACCTGGGCGATGCGGCGATGCATGCCAGCCATCAGCAGGAAATGCTCAAGATGCAGCAAAGCGGCATGCTCACGCCTACGGGCATGAAAGAAATGTCCCACGACATGGCCGGCATGGACCACAGCGCGATGGGCCACGACGCCATGGCGATGGGCGCGATGAAGCAGGGCATGAAGCACGACGACCCCAACAGCGTGCTGGTGGAGCCCGGCAAAACCGCCGAGTTGACCTGGACGTTCAGCAAGGCCGTCAATCTTGAGTTTGCCTGCAACATCCCCGGCCATTATCAGGCCGGCATGGTCGGCAAACTGACGGTCAGTCAGTAAGCACTCAAAGGCGGGGGCAAAGGCTGGTAGAATCCGCTGATTATTCAGTCAGGTTTCCGCCATGCATCCCGCAGCCGAACATTCGCCGCTGGGCAAATCCAGCGAATACATCGCCACCTACACGCCGTCCCTGCTGTTTCCGATCCCGCGTACCGCCAAATGGGCGGAGCTGGGGCTGACCGCAGACACCCTGCCGTACAAGGGCGTGGATTTCTGGAACTGCTTCGAGCTGTCGTGGCTGCTGCCGTCGGGCAAGCCGGTGGTGGCGATCGGCGAGTTCAGCATCCCGGCGGATTCGCCGAACATCATCGAGTCCAAGTCGTTCAAGCTGTACCTGAACTCGCTGAACCAGACGCCGTTCGCCGACACCGCCAGCCTGGAGGCGACGCTGGTCAAGGATCTGTCCTCCGCCGCCGGCAAGCCGGTGGGCGTGCGGATCCGCAGCCTGAAGGACGTCGAGGCCGAAGGCGTCACCGCGCTGCCGGGCGTGTGCATCGACGACCTGGACATCCGTGTCAGCAACTATGAGCATCCGCGCCCCGAACTGCTGCGTTGCGACGATTCGCGAGTGGTGGAGGAGAGCGTGCACAGCCACCTGCTCAAGTCCAACTGCCCGGTGACCAGCCAGCCGGACTGGGGCAGCGTGGTGGTGGAGTACCGCGGCGCGGCGCTGGACCATGCCAGCCTGCTGGAGTACATCGTCAGCTTCCGCCAGCATTCGGACTTCCACGAGCAGTGCGTGGAGCGGATCTTCCTCGACCTGCAACGGTTGCTCAAGCCAGAGAAACTGACCGTCTATGCCCGCTACGTGCGCCGCGGCGGCCTGGACATCAACCCGTACCGCAGCACCGAAAGCGCGCAGTGGCCGAACCTGCGTCTGGTTCGCCAGTAAAGACTTTCGCCACAGGCGGTGTTCGCGCCGGCCTCATCGCCAGCAGGCTGGCTCCCACAGGGTTCTGCGGTGAATCCAGAATCTGTGTTCACCGCCAAACAGGGTGGGAGCCAGCCTGCTGACGAAGGCGCCCGTGAAGGCACCGCACATGAAAAAGCCCTGCCGGCGACGGCAGGGCTTTTTTTGTGCTGGGGCTCAGATGCCCATGCTGACCAGTGAGTTCATGATGTTGCGCAAGGTGCCGGCGATGGCAGGGTGTTCGACCTCGAAGCGTTCGACCGCCAGGTTCACGCCATCGGCAATGTTGGTGTCCTGAGTGGATTTCTCCAGATCGAGCTTGGATTTGATCTGCTCCATGAGCTGGTGCAGATGTTCGCGCTCGGCATCGGACAGCGGCGGATTCTGTTCCAGTTGCTCGCGCAGGGTGTTGAGCTGTTCTTGCAGTTCGCGGGCGGGCATGGCGGTTTCCTTTTGTCGAGAGGCACTGGCATAGACAGCAGCCGGGCGCCAAAGGTCTATGGCTCCCCTTAAGACTAATCCACTCTCGAGGCGCGTGCATGATCCCGGTCAGGGCTTCTCGCCTTTGAGCCTGCGCAGGCTGATGTCGGCCAGGCACGTGTCGAGCTCGCCCAGATGGTCGATCACCGAGTGCACGCCCAAGCCGTACAGCTGCAGCGTCGCCTTGCCGCGCAACTGTTCGCGTTCCTTCTGCTCCAGGGCGTGCCATTGCTCCGGCGACAGGCCGCAGAGCGGGCCGCAGGAGGCCAGCCCGATGGTCCACAGCCCGGCGTTCAGGCCCGATTGCAGCAGGCGCGGTTCGCCGCTGACCAGCACGCAGCCGTCGAGCCGTTCGACGTTCAGGGACATCAGCGCTTGCCAGCAAGCGCCCGGGGCCGGCCATGGATTGATTGTTGCCGAATATTGCGACGGCTGGATCCATGACGGCAACGCGGCGGTCAGGGGGTGGGCGAGGGCGGGCGGCAGTTCGTCGAGCCAGGCGCAGGGAATCCGCTGGCGCTGCAGGCTGTCGAGGCTGTCCAGGGCGCCGGGGGTGGCCTGGGTGTGTTCCTGCAGGACTTCGCCGTGGCGGGCGCGGGCGCCGAAATCCACCAGGCAGCCGCTGAGCCCGAACAGCACGGCGGTCAGGTTGGAGGCGCAGTGGGGCAAGGTTTCGGCGTGCGGCATGAAAACGTCCCTGAAATAGCCAAAGGCTAGGGGAGGCCGGTGACAGTTGGATGACACATTGGTGAAAGCGGCCGTAGGAGATGTCGCACGTTGTCAGCGCGACGGCCTGCCCAAAGCGGCTTTTGCGCTTATACTAGCGCCCATATCGCCGGGGCGGATTCGTCCTGCGCCATCCCCATCCAAGGAGTTTCCTTTTATGCGCTGGAGCAATCCTCTCGCTCAGATCTGTGTATGTGCCGGTGTGTTGCTGGCCCCGTTCGCCGCCCAGGCCGCGACGGAAGAAGACCCTTGGGAAAGCGTCAACCGTCCGATCTTCCAGTTCAACGATTTCGTCGACACCTACGCGCTGAAGCCGCTGGCGCAGGGCTATGAATATGTGACGCCGCAATTCCTCGAAGACGGCATCCACAACATGTTCCGCAACGTCGGCGACGTCACCAACTTCGCCAACAACGTCCTGCAGGCCAAGCCGGCCGCCGCCGGCGTCGATGCGGCGCGCCTGATCTTCAACACCACCTTCGGCCTGCTCGGTTTCTTCGACGTCGGCACCAAGATGGGCCTGCAGCGCAGCGACGAAGACTTCGGCCAGACCCTCGGCTACTGGGGCGTGGGCAGCGGCCCCTACGTGATGCTGCCGCTGCTGGGCCCGAGCACCCTGCGCGATGCGCCGTCGAAGTACGTCGACAGCTACACCGGCCCTTACCGCTACATCAACGACGTGCCGGTGCGTAACTCGATCTTCGGCCTGAACATCGTCGACACCCGCGCCAGCCTGCTCTCCAGCGAGAAGCTGATCAGCGGCGACAAGTACACCTTCATCCGCAACGCCTACCTGCAGAACCGCGAGTTCAAGGTCAAGGACGGCCAGGTCGAAGACGATTTCTGATCGTCTGCGTCGATCGCCGGACATCGAAGGCGGCCGTCAGGCCGCCTTTTTTCATGGCGACGACCTTCCAACGGGTTACGGATGGATGGGTTCTTATAACTCTCTGTGATTTGACAAACAAAGTCGTCAGGTGGCGATCGGCGCATGCTTGAAACGCCCCGCGGATGGGAGTACCGTCTGCGCCTTAGAAGGGCACCTCTGGTGTGATCGCGTTCGGGACCGTTGTCCGAAAGCGCTGCAACAGAGAGGCTAGAAAGCGAATCCAGTAGTCTGCGCCGGGCCTGTCGCCCCGCCTGCTACGCCAACCCCATTCTGGCGCCGTTTGCCCACATGCCAAAAACCAGTGCCACGCTGCTGATAATCGATGATGACGAAGTAGTGCGCGCGAGCCTCGCGGCCTATTTGGAAGACAGTGGTTTCAGCGTCCTGCAGGCCGGCAACGGTCAGCAGGGACTTCAGGTATTCGAGCAAGACAAGCCCGATCTGGTCATCTGCGATCTGCGCATGCCGCAGATGGGCGGTCTCGAACTCATCCGTCAAGTCACCGAACGCTCGCCGCAGACGCCGGTGATCGTGGTATCGGGTGCCGGCGTGATGAACGATGCGGTGGAGGCCCTGCGCCTGGGCGCCGCCGATTACCTGATCAAGCCCCTCGAAGACCTGGCCGTGCTCGAGCACTCCGTGCGCCGGGCCTTGGACCGTGCGCGGCTGCTGCTGGAGAACCAGCGCTACCGCGAGAAGCTCGAAAAGGCCAACCGCGAGCTCGAAGCCAGCCTGAACCTGCTGCAGGAAGACCAGAACGCCGGGCGCCAGGTGCAGATGAACATGCTCCCGGTCAGTCCCTGGAGCGTCGACGAACTGCGCTTCGAACACCAGATCATCCCGTCCCTGTACCTGTCCGGCGATTTCGTCGACTATTTCCGGGTCGATGACCATCGGGTGGCGTTCTACCTGGCGGACGTCTCGGGCCACGGCGCGTCCTCCGCGTTCGTGACCGTGCTGCTGAAGTTCATGACCACGCGGCTGCTGTTCGAGTCCAAGCGCAACGGCACGCTGCCGGAGTTCAAACCGTCGGAAGTCCTTGGCCATATCAACCGGGGACTGATCAGCTGTAAGCTGGGCAAGCATGTCACGATGGTCGGTGGCGTCATCGACGAGGAGACCGGTTTGTTGACCTATAGCATCGGCGGCCATCTGCCGTTGCCTGTGCTGTACACGCCTGACGGCGTGCGCTACCTCGAGGGCCGCGGGCTGCCCGTGGGGCTCTTCAACGAGGCCACCTACGAGGATCACGTGCTGGAGCTGCCGCCGACGTTCAGCCTGACGCTGATGTCTGATGGCATTCTGGATCTTTTGCCAGAGCCCACACTCAAAGAAAAAGAAGCCGCCTTGCCCCAACGGGTCAAGACGGCGGGCGGCAGCCTGGATGGTCTGCGCCAGGTGTTTGGATTGGCCACACTCGGGGAGATGCCGGATGATATCGCCCTGTTGGTGTTGAGCAGGAACCTTCAATGAGTACCGGTAGAATCCAGTTCGCCGAGCAGGACGGCACCTTTGTCCTGAAGTTCGTCGGTGAAGTACGCCTGACCCTGTGTTCGGCGTTGGATGCGACTATTGAGAAAATCTTCACCGCGTTGAACTTCAACGCGATCGTGATCGATTTGACCGAAACCCGCAGTATCGACAGCACCACCCTGGGCCTGTTGGCCAAGCTGTCCATTCTGTCGCGGCAGAAGGTCGGCCTGTTGCCGACCGTCGTCACCACCCACGATGACATCACCCGTCTGCTGCAGTCGATGGGCTTCGAGCAGGTGTTCAACATCGTCAACCACCCTGTGCCGTGTCCGGAGTGTCTCGACGACCTGCCGGATCAGGACCAGTCGGAGGAGGTGGTGCGGATCAAGGTGCTAGAGGCGCACAAGATCCTCATGGGGCTGAACGAGTCCAACCGTGAGGCGTTCCATGACCTGGTGAACGCGCTCGAGCGGCATTGACCGTCCCGGCGGCGGGAGCAAGCTTCCTCGCCACACGAATGAAAAAGGGCGAACCCGTGAGGGTTCGCCCTTTTTGCGTTGGCCGTCAGCCGGTCACAGCTTGGCTTTGAGCAGCGCTTCGAGCTTTTCCTGGTCGCGGGCGAACTGGCGGATGCCTTCGGCCAGTTTCTCGGTGGCCATCGCGTCTTCGTTGGACAGCCAGCGGAACTGCGCTTCGTTCAGCGGCAGACGGGCTTCGCCGGTGTGGCCCGGCGCCAGTTTGCGCTCCAGCTTGCCGGTGTCTGCGGCCAGCTTGTCGATCAGGTCGGGGCTGATGGTCAGGCGGTCGCAGCCGGCCAGCTGTTCGATCTGGCTCAGGTTGCGGAAGCTGGCGCCCATGACCACGGTCTTGTAGCCGTTGGCCTTGTAGTAGTTGTAGATGCGGGTCACCGACTGCACGCCCGGATCGTCGGCACCGGTGTACTCGTTGCCGTTGGCCTTCTTGTACCAGTCGTAGATGCGGCCCACGAACGGCGAGATCAGGAACACGCCGGCATCGGCGCAGGCGGCGGCCTGGGCGAAGGAGAACAGCAGGGTCAGGTTGGTCTGGATGCCTTCTTTCTCCAGGATCTCGGCGGCGCGGATGCCTTCCCAGGTAGAGGCGATCTTGATCAGCACGCGGTCGCGGCCGATGCCGGCCTTGTCGTACAGCTCGATCAGGCGGTGCGCACGCTTGAGCATGGCGTCCTGGTCGAACGACAGGCGCGCATCCACTTCGGTGGAGATGCGCCCGGGGATCACTTTCAGGATTTCCTGGCCCACCGCGACGCCGAAGCGGTCGCTGGCCAGGCCCACGTCGCCCTTGCAGTCGCTGACGCTGGCGTTCAGCAGCTCGGCGTAGGCCGGAATGGCGGCCGCCTTGAGCAGCAGGGAAGGGTTGGTGGTCGCATCGACCGGCTTGACCCGGGCGATGGCTTCGAAGTCGCCGGTGTCGGCAACGACGGTGGTGAATTGTTTCAGTTGTTCCAGCTTGGAAGTCATGAGCGTGCTCTGTCCTAGGGGTCTGATGACATTACCCGAGCGCTGACAGCCGCTCAAGGGCATGAACGCGGATCGGCGGCCCCCGGGGCAACAACCTGAAAACGGCTGTTTGAAAGGCGGGGGCGCGGTGTCGATGGATTCGATGGCGAAACCGCCCGCAGGTTCAAAGCGACAGATGGGTGGAGGGCGGCTATTGCGCGTTCAGTTGCGTGCGGGCCGTCAGTTGCGCCGGTTTCGGCTGGCCGTCGGAGGTCAGCAGGCCGAAGTTGCGTTCCCGGTCGTTGCTGCCCGAATCGCTGTTTTTCCATTCATAGATCGAGGTCAACGGGATGTTGAGCCGTTTAACGTCGCCGATGAACGCCCCGATCTTGCTGGCCTGGCCTTCGGGGCCGCCGTTGGAGCCGAGCGCCGAGATGCCCCATTCGCTGATGACCCCCGGCAGGTGGAAGTTCTGCTGGATGAACGCCTGGGCATTGCCGATCTGCGCGGCGGTCATGCCGTAGGGGTGATAGGACACCGCGTCCAGGCAGTCGGGGTAGGCGCTGACGATGCTGTTCAGCGCAACGGTCGAGGCCGACCCTGCGCTCGGCGGTCGGGCGAAGCCGAAGCCGATCACGGGTGTGGATGTGATTTTGCCTTGCAGCGACTGGCACATGGCTTTCATGAACGGCGCGAACGTCGTGTCGAAGTTGCCGGTCGGCCAGTACGTGGCCAGATCCGGTTCGTTCCAGATCTCGATCGCCACCAATTGCGTGCGGTAGGACGCTTCCAGGCTCGTCACCGCGCCGGCGAACGCGCCGCCCGCCGCTGCGGGCTCTGCGCTCAGGGGGCGGGTGGCGCGCACGGTCATCAGCACTGGCAACCCGGCTGCCCGGGCGACGGCGAAGGCGTCGCCGATCTGCCGCTGATAGGCCGGATCACCCAGGCTGTCGCTCCAGACGCCCAAGCGCACGAAGCTGAAGCCCGCCGCCTTGATCTGGGCGGCGTCGGCGGAAGAGAAGTTCTGGATCTTGACCTGAACGCCGATGGTGCGGGTGCCGGTCAGGGCCGGAAACAGTTCGCTGGCGTGGGCCTGGGCGCTGGCGCCGAGCAGCAAGAAGGCGAGGGCGCCGAGCCGTTTGAGATGTGCTGAATACATGTCTGCTCTCCTGATGAGAAATGACACTAGCAATCGTTGTTTGCGTTATCTGATTCGATAGGCGCAAGTGCGCGAAGTGCACGAATGTTATTTTTTGTCAGGAATCAACTTGTGAAAATCACAGTTATTTTTGGTCCGGCAATTCTGGTTGGGGGACTTTCCGGCGGCATGGTACTTAATGCACTCAATTAACAGGGCGAATCTATTTCTGAACGCAGAAATGTCTCGTGGGTTCATTAAGACCGCGAGCGGTATTGGCAGAATGATATTACACAGGAAAGTAAACCTTGTTCAAAAAGATCCTTGTCGTCTGCGTGGGCAACATCTGCCGAAGTCCGACAGCCGAACTGTTGTTGCGTGATGCACTGGCGCCGGCCGGCGTCACGGTCGCGTCCGCCGGGCTGTCCGCCCGGGTCGGCGAAGCCATGGAAGCGTCCGCGCGCCAGGTGGTGGAAGAACACGGCCACAGCGCCGAAGGTTTCCGGGCGCGGCAGATCACGTCGGACATCGTCAATGACGCCGACTTGGTCCTGGTCATGGAAAAAGAACATGTAAAACAAGTATTGAAGATCGCGTCCCACGCCAGGGGCAAAGTGTTTCTGCTCGGCAAGTGGCAAAGCGAGCGGGAAATACCGGATCCGTACCGTCAGGGAAAGGCCGCTTTTATTCATGCGCATGCATTGATTGAAGATGCTGTTTGCTCTTGGGCGCAACGCCTCGGGCGTTGATGAATATTCTTCAGTTCAGTGAATGGTAAGAACAGACTTATGCAGTTACCGTCAGTAGTCGGCACCCGGGACAATGATCAAGACAGCATTGATATCCTCGGCATCTTTGGTTCGTTGATCGACCGCAAATGGTTGATCGGCGCCTTCACGGGCGCCTTCATGATGACCGGCGTGGCCTACGCCGTGCTGTCGACGCCGGTGTACCTGGCGAACGCGCTGGTCCAGGTCGAACCGAAAAAGAACGACATGCTCGGGTTCTCCGACCTGAGCAGCATGCTGGGCGGGCAGTCGCCGTCGGTGACCGAGATCGGCATCATCAAGTCCCGGGCAGTGATCGGCCGCACCGTCGACGACCTGCGCCTGGACATCGACGTCACGCCCAACACCTTCCCGGTGATCGGCGGCTTCCTGGCCCGGCGCTATCGGGGCGACAGCGAAGACAGCGTCTCGCGCCCGCGCTTCGGCCTCAACAGCTACGCCTGGGGCGGCGAGCGCCTGGACATCGAGCGCCTTGACCTGCCCAAGGAACTGCTGGGCAAGAAACTCACCCTGATCGCGGGCGAGCAGCACCGCTTCCAGCTGTTGGACGACAACGACAACCTGCTGGCCGAAGGCGTGGCCGGCAGCGCCTTCGACCAGGACGGCGTCGCCGGGCTGATCGGACGGCTGCAAGCCAACCCCGGCACCCGTTTCGAGGTGGTGCGCAACCCACGCATCGTCACGATCCAGAGCTACCAGGACGCCTTGGACATCGCCGAGCAAGGCAAGGAATCGGGGATCATCCGCCTGGCCCTGGCCAGCAGCGATGCGCCCGAGGCGGTGCGGATCCTCAACAAGATCTCGGCGCTGTACGTGCAGCAGAACGTGCAGCGCACCTCGGCCGAAGCGGCGCAGAGCCTGAACTTCCTCCAGGGCCAACTGCCCCAGGTCAAGCGCGACCTGGCCAAGGCCAGCGAAGCGCTCAACGCCTACCAGACCCGCGGCAAGACCGTGAACATCTCCCTGGAGACCCAGTCGGTGCTGGGCCAGGCCGTCGGCCTGGACACCAAGCTCTCCGAGCTGAAGATGCAGCAGGCGGAGATGGACCGCAAGTTCACCAAGCAGCACCCGGCCTACCGCGCCCTGATGACCCAGATCGGTGAGCTGACCCAGCAGCAGCGCTCGCTGGAGAGCAAGGTGCAGGACCTGCCGGCCACCCAGCAGGAACTGCTGAACCTGACCCGCGACGTGGAAGTGGCCTCGCAGATCTACACCCAATTGCTGAACAAGGCCCAGGAGCTGGACATCGTCCGCGCCGGTGCCGTGGGCAACGTGCGGCTGGTGGATCCGGCGGATGTGGACATGACCAACCCGATCAAGCCGCGCAAGGCCCTGATCGTGCTGATCGCGACGTTCTTCGGTGCCTTCGTCGGCGTGGCGCTGGTGCTGGTGCGCAAGTCCATGAGCCGGGGGCTGGAAGGCCCGGAGGCCATTGAACAGCTCGGCCTGCCGGTGTACGCGTCGATTCCCTACAGCGCCCTGCAGAAGGAAGAAGACAGCAAGAAAGTCCGGGCCAAGCAGGCCGAGACCCAGCCCGCTTACCTGCTGGCCCTGCGCAACCCGACGGACCTGTCCATCGAGTCGATCCGCAGCCTGCGCACCTGCCTGCACTTCGCCGGGCTGGACTCGACCAACAACCGGATCATGATCTCCGGCCCCAGCCCGCAGGTCGGCAAGACGTTCGTGTCTTCGAACCTGGCGGCGGTCATGGCGCAAAGCGGCCAGCGGGTGGTGCTGATCGACGCGGACATGCGCAAGGGGCATCTGCACAAGACGCTCAACACGCCCATCGCCAACGGCCTGTCGGACCTGCTGGTCAAGCGCTGCAGCCTTGAGCAGGCGATCCACAAGGTCGAGGTCGACAACCTGCACTTCATCAGCCGCGGGCAGGTGCCGCCCAATCCGTCGGAACTGCTGATGCACGCCAACTTCCGCGATCTTCTGGCCGAGCTCAGCGAGCGCTACGACGTGGTGATCATCGATACGCCGCCGCTGCTGGCCGTGACGGACGCGGCCATCGTCGGCCGCGAAGCGGGGATCAGCCTGATCGTCACCCGGTTCGCGGTGAACCCCGCCAAGGAAATCGAACTGACGATCCGCCGGTTCGCCCAGAACGGCATCGAACTCAAAGGCGCGGTGTTCAACGGCGTCGAGAAGCGCGCGGCCAGTTACTACGGCAACGGCGGCTACGGTTACTACAGCTACGAATACGCGTCCGACAAGTCCTGAGTCGGGCGACGGTTCCATTTGGCAAGGAAGTGGGTGGGTTGTGAAAAAAATTCTGCACGTGGCTGAAACGATAAAAGGCGGCGTCGCGACGGTGATCCGCACGATATCGGCGTCGCCCGACGACGAAACCTCGAACTACGAACTGATCTATCTGGTGCCCAAGGATCAGAAACAGGAGCTGCATGGCATCGACGGAGGGCAGATCCGCACCTTCGAAAGGAGCGGGCGCAATGCGCTGTCGATGCTGCGCTTCGCCTGGCGGCTGATGCAGGTGATGCTCAAGGAAAAGCCCGATGTGGTGCACCTGCACAGTACTTTTTCCGGGGTGATCGGTCGTTGCGTGTGCCTGCTTCTGCGGCCCTGGCGGTCGCCGAAGATCGTCTATTGCCCCCATGCCTTTTCGTTCCTGATGGAAGGCTCGCCGGCCAAGCGCAAGCTCTATTCGCTGATCGAGCGGCTGCTGCAGAACGTCACCGACAAAATCATCTGCGTCAGCCGCTACGAGCTGGACAAGGCCGCCGCGTTCGGCATCGACCGCAAACGCATGACCCTGATCTACAACGGCATACCGCCCAAGGACGAGGTGCCCAAGGCCGCCGGCGCGGAGCCGATCCGCCTGTTGTTCGTGGGCCGTCTCGACTACCAGAAGGGCTTCGATGTGCTGCTCAAGGCCTTTGCCGAAGTGCGCCGCACCGACCTCAAGCTCACGGTGGTGGGCAGCGCGGTTAACGAAGACGCGGTCGCGCCCCCGCCGATGGACGGGGTCGAGTACCTGCCGTGGGTGACCCCGGCCGAAGTCCACGCCTTGTACCGCCAGGCCGATGCGCTGATCGTGCCCAGCCGCTGGGAAGGGTTCGCGATGGTGCCGCTGGAGGGCATGTCCATGGGCGTGCCGGTGATCGCCAGCGACTGCACGTCCCTGCCGGAACTGGTCACCCACGGGGTGTCCGGCTACATCTTCCCCGCCGGCGACCACCAGGCGCTGGCCGACCGCCTGATGCGGATCCACAAGCCGGGGCTGACCGCCCTGGGCCTTGAAAGCCGCCGGATCGTGCGCGAGCGCTTCAGCGCCGAGCTGATGATCCGCCAGACCTATGACGTGTATTGCGCCCCCACTTGTTAAGTAGAAATCAGCTTATGAACGTAACGATCTTGCATGGCTACAGTGCGTCCAACTCCGGTGACGGCCTCTTGGTGGACCTGGCCATCGCCCTGGTGCAGCGAAACTTCGGCGCCGACACGTCGATCAACGTTGTGGCGTCCGACCCGCAGTCCTTCAGCTACCTGCCGCACAAACGCTTCGATGCGCCGGTGATGGCGGCCAAGGGCCTGGGGCGGGTCAAGGAGGCGGTGTTCCTCAACCGCTCCTACGCCGCGCTGGCGGACCTTTTGAAGAACACGGACCTGATCGTCGGCGTCGGCGGCGGCTACATGCGCTCCAAGAGCGCCTTCGAACACATCAAGCTGAAGCTGGGGCACGCCAAGCAACTGGAAACGGCGATCCTCAGCAAGGTGCCGTCGGTGTACCTGCCGCAGAGCATCGGGCCGTTCCACGGCGAAAGCAGCAAGATCGTCGAGCACTACGCCAGCGCCGATGCGGTGTTCGTGCGCGACAACCGCTCTTCGGCGATGTTCGAAGCCTGCGAGAACGTCTACCGGGCACCGGACCTGGCGGTGCAGGCCCTGGCCGGCAAGATCCTCATGCAGCCCAAGTTCACCCGCTGCGCGTCGACGCCGGCCACGGTGTGCGTGGTGCTGCGCAAGCCGCCGGCGTGGAGCCCAGAAAAGAAGGCCGCCTACGTCGCCAACCTCAAGGTGCTGCTGCAACGCCTGAAGGACAAGAGCAAGGTGGTGTGCGCGGTGCAGAGCGCCGTGCGCGGCAACGACGACGGTGCGTTCTACCGCGATCTGGGCATCACCGAAGACCTGCTGCCGCTGAAGGCGACCCTGGCCAAGCACCAGCCGGACCTGGTGATCTCCGTGCGTTTGCACGGCGCCATCGAGTCGCTGCTGTCGGGCGTTCCGGCCTACCACATCAGCTACGAGCGCAAGGGCTTCGGCGCCTACCAGGACATGGGCGTGGAGGACTGGGTGATCAACGGCGGCGACATCGACGTCGACACCATCATCGACACGGTCTACGCGCCGGACGCCCTGAGCCGCTTCGGCAAGCGCCTGACCGACACCTGCCGCGAGATCGAAGCCAAGACGGTGATGATGGACGAGATCATCAAAGGCGTCGTTCGATGATCTTCAGGCTCCTGCTGCGGGGCGGATCGCTGGGCGCCAAGTTCCTGCTGGTGCTGGCCGTCACCCATTACCTGGGCTATGAAGCCTTGGGCTTCTACGGGGTGGTGGTCGCGGCGTCGCTGATTGCGTCGAAGTTCTACAGCGCGGGCTTCAGCTCCGAGATCAACCGGCTGATCAGCGTCGGCGGCAGTTCGCGCCGGGTCATCGACAAGGTGCTGTGGCTGTACCTGGCCGTGGGCCTGGTGCTGTCGCTGGCGACGGTGGCGGTCTACTCGCTGTTCCAGTCGATGCCGGCGACGCCCGCGCTGATCGCCTGCGTGACCCTGGTGCTGCTCACCGAACACCTGTCCTTCGAGATCAACTCTTTTGTGTTTTCCGCCCAGAAGGCCACGTTGGGGGCGCTGCTGTTCTTCATCAAGACTGGCCTCTGGGCGCTGCTGGCGGTGGCCGGTCTGATGCTCGGCCAGGTCGCGGACATCACGAGCGTCCTGTGGCTGTGGGTGGTGGCCAACGTCGTGGTGATCGTCGCCGGGTACGCCATCGTGGCCAAGGTGCACCGGGGGCGGACGGAAGGGACGCTGGCGGCCGCGACCGTGTGGAAGGCCGGTTTGCCGTTCTATCTGGGCACCGGGCTGATCGCGTTGAGTCAGTACGCCGAGCGCTTTCTGATCGCCGACCTTGAGCCCTACGCCAACCTGGGCGTTTACGTGTACGCCTGGTCGGCGGCCAACACCTTGCAGGCGCTGTCCTACGCGGTGGTGGCGGTGGTGGGCATTCCGGTGCTGGCCAAGCGGTTTCAGGCCGACGGGCAGCCGTTCACGGTCGGGCAACTGTTCGTGAACAAATGGGTGATGCGTTCGCTGGCGGTGTCGGCCGTGGTGGCGGTGCTGATCTACCTGTTCTTCAACGTCGTGCTCGACTATGTCGGCGCGCCGGTGCCGCGTCCGGACAACGGGATCCTCGGCGTGCTGATCGTGTCCTTTGCCTTGCGCGGAGTCGGCGACATCGTCTGGGGCGGGTTGATCGCCTCGAAAAACAGTCGGGCGTCGCTCGCCGGAGCGGCCATCTGCCTGCTGGTGTCGGTGCCGGTCAGCTACGGCCTGATCAAGCACTATTCGATCGAGGGCGCCGCCTGGGGCAACGTCTTCGCCATTGTCGTGCAGTTGGGCGCGATTGCGCTGCTGACCCGCGCGGGTCAGGCGAAAAGGGCGCTGGCATGGGGCTGAAGTTGCCATGCATCGAGTTTCGCGGGGTGAAGCTCGATTCGTCGATGTCGTTCCTGATCCTGTTCAGCGGCCTGTTCCTGTCGGTGGCCATGCCGCTGCTGGTGCCCCGGGCGCCGGGGCCGGACGCCATGACCCTGTGGATGTCCTACGCCCGGGCCGACAACTGCAACTTCTGGAACCCGTTCTCGCCGGACCGCTCTTCCTACGAGTGCTCGGCATTCCTGCTGCGGCCCACCGGCATCAACCTGACCAATGCCTGGGCCTACGGCATGTTCTGCAATTTCTTCCTGACGGCGATCCCGGTGGTCGTCTTCCGGCGCATGCCGCTGGCGATCTTCGGCACCCTGTGCCTGTGGGGCATCGTCCGTTCGTTTTTCCTGGAGAACCTGACCAAGGAAATCATCGTGTCGGTGGCGGTGCTGAGCATTCTCCTGAGCTCGCTGACGCGCAAGTACCGCGGCGGATTCTTCCTGTCGGCGGTGATCTACGGCGTGCTGATCCGGCCCTACTGGATTCTGTTTTCGCTGTCGTGGGTCGGCGTCTGCGTGATGAAGAAGTATGTGTCGCGCGTCACGTTCTTCCTGATGCTGTTCCTGTTCTACCTGGCGGTCGCCATGGCGATCCAGGTGGCGCTCGGTTTTCCGGTGTCGTCGATCCGCGCCAGCAACAACGAGCTGCGCACGGCGGGCGAGGAGGGCTCCAAGTCGCTGATCGTGTCGTGGCTCAGCGGCAGCGACTTCGTCTCCCAGGCGCTGGACTCGATGATCATCTTCTTCCGGCTGTCGTTTCCCGCCGAGCTGATCCTGCTGTCCGGGCCGGGGCAGGTGATCTTCGTGGCGTTGATGATCATGACCGCGCTGCTGCTGTTCAAGGTCATCACGTCCAAGGACTACAAGGGCATCCCCATTCAGACCAAGGCTAAGGAACTGATCGCGATCCCCCTCGCGTTCCTGCTGGTCCAGGGGCTGTTCGAGCCGGACTTCGGCTCCTTCGCCCGGCACTTCTCCATGGTGGTGCCGGTGCTGTTCGTCGGGCTGGGGCTGATGCTGCAAGGCAAGAAGCCCGTGCGGGCCGAATCAACCAATCGCGAGATGAGGCGGGTGCCGTAATGTCGAGCAAGAGAAAGTCGCTGGAGATCGAGACCCTGCGCGGTCTGGCCTGCCTGCTGTTGGTGCTGTATCACGTCATCGGCCCGCTGGGCGGCGGCCTGAAGATCGACCTGGGCTCGCCGTTCCGGGTCATCGCCGATTCCATGGTGTACGTGCGCATGCCGCTGTTCACCTTCATTTCGGGCTACATCTATTCGCTCTACAAGATCCGCGGCAACGACTTCGGGGCGTTCTTTCGCGGCAAGGTGCGGCGGCTGATCGTGCCGCTGTTCTGCGTCGGCGTGCCGTTCTCCGTGCTGCAGGCGGTGGGGCCCGGGGTGAACAAGGACGTGGGCGTGCTTGATGCGCTGCTGTCGTTCTACATTCCGGTGAACCACTTCTGGTTCCTGCAGGCGGTGTTCATCATTTTCATGTTCGTCGGCCTGCTGGAATGGCGCGGCCTGCTGCGCACGGCGACGCGCCTGTACCTGCTGCTGGCGTTCGCGGCGGCGGTGTTCCTGCTGCCGACCTTCAAGGTCGATGCGTTCGGCATCAACGGCGCGACCTACCTGCTGCCGTTCTTCGTGGCGGGGATGATCGGCCAGGAAAAGGTCGACACCTTCCGGCATTTCTTCAAGGTCATCGGGCCTTGGGTGTTCGTGATGATTTCGCTGGCGCTGCTGTATGTGGCCGCGACGGACCGAGAGCTGATCGTCGACCGTCGCAGCCTGATCGGGCTGACGGTGGGCTGCGTGTCGTGCTTCGCGCTGCTGTCGAGCGAGATGCGCTCGAAGTGGCTGACCTGGCTGGGCGGCTATTCCTACGCGATCTTCCTGTTCCATGTGCTGTTCGCCGCCACGTCGCGGGCGTTGCTGGGGCGTCTGGGCGTGAAGGACGAAAGCGTGCTGGTGGTCTGCGGCCTGACCCTCGGCCTGTTCGGGCCGGTGCTGCTGTCGACGGTGTTCAGCCGCTTCAACTTCACCTCCGTGCTGTTCCTGGGGGAGCGGGCCACGGTCAAGAAGCCTGTCGCGCAGGCGGCCTCGGTGCCGCAAACCTGATGGTTGCGCACAAGGAAAAGCGCCATGTTCGCAGTCGATGACGTCAGCCCGGTCGCGGCCTCGGTGGTTCAGGTCGGCGACGCCCGTGAGCGATTCGGCCAGTGGCGCGAAGGGAAGGCGGGGCCGGTGCTGTCTATCTCGGTGATCGGCGACAGCTACAGCGCCGGGCAGGATTTCTATCTGAACCGCTTGGTGCAGCGGCTGGCGTCGGAAGCGGGGTTCGCAGGCCCCGGCTACATTGGCTTCAACCACGGCGCGGCCTTCGGCGGCACGCATTTCAAGTACACCCGCAGCAGCGAAAAACACTTCGGTGGCGGTTGGCAGGTGTCCGGCCTCGGCCAGGCCAGCCCCGACAGCCGCACCGTCACCGGGCGCCCGGGCGCATGGCTGCAGATCGATGCCCATCCTTCGGCGACCATCGACACGACGGTCACGGAGGCGAAACTGCTTTACCTCGGCACCGGCGAACCCAGCGACGTGCGTTACCGCTGGGCGCCTTCTCAGGCCTGGCGCCCGTTGAGGCTTGACGGCGAAGGCGTCCGCGAAGCGCCGTTGGCGGATCCGCCGCCGGTGCCGGACTGGGCGTTGCGGCTGGAGGTGGCGAGCGGTACGCCGACGCTGTTCGGCGTGTGGATGAGCAATGGCCAACGTGGCGTGCGGGTGTCGAAGCTGGCGGCGTCCGGCGCGGCCTCGGCGGACTTCTACCATGACGATGCCGGTTGGCAGGCGCAGTGGAAAGCGGCGGTGGCGAAGATTCCGGCGGACATTTACCTGATCATGCTCGGCGGCAACGATCAGGGCTTCGGGGTCAAGCCCGCGCAGTACCTGAAGAACATCCAAGGCCTGGTGGCGATGCTGCGCGAGATCCAGCCGACGGCGAGCATCAACCTGATCCTGCGCCAGGACACCTCGCGCTCCAGCGCCTACCCGATGTCGGCGTATGCGCAGGTGCTGCAGCCCTGGGCCCGAGAGGCCCACCTGGGCTACGCCGACATGCAGTGCGCATTCGGCGCCGACGTCAGGCGCTATGCGGCCGGCGGGCCGATGCCGATGATCGGGCCGGACAGGATTCATCCGGATCCGGCCACGGGAGGGAAGGTGATCGCCGGGTTTTTCCATCGTCTGATGGTCGGCGGCCGTGAAGCGGTGTCGCCCCAGGATCGCTGCGGCGACGTCCAGCGCTAGGCGTTCAGCCTGGGGCGCGTTCGAAGGCGTCCAGATGACCGAGCAGCTCGGCGGTCCGGCGCGGCATCCCGTGCGTGTCGCAGCGGGTTTCCACCGTGACGATGACCGCCGGCTCGTTGCAGCACAGGCGCACCCGGAACCGCCAGTCGCTGAAGATCACCTTCAGGCCGTCGCGGTCGTCGATTTCCAGTGCCTGTTCGGCATACAGCCGTTTCAGGTGGGCCAGCAGGGGATAGGGATCGGCCAGCGGCCGGCGGATGTCGCCGGACGAAGGAAACATGCCGATGCGCTCCACCAGCAAGATTGTGCCCAGCCAAGACTCGTTGGCGCTGGGCAGCGGCTGATGGCGGGACAACCAACTCATTACGCCGAGATTGTCCACCGACCGTTCAAGGTCCGCCGCGTGATGTGCAATGTTCATAGGGGTTTGCCTGAATGAGGGGTGGACGTTACGGGTGCGTCGGTGCGGGGCTCAGCGCCCCTTCAGGTAGACGTTCTCGTAGCAGAAGTTGGTCGCCTGGAGGTAGCCCTCGGCGTCGCCGCAGTCGAAGCGCAGGCCCTTGAACTTGTAGGCCAGCACGCAGCCGTTCTGCGCCTGTTTCATCAGCGCGTCGGTGATCTGGATTTCCCCGCCCTTGCCCGGTTGGGTGTCGGCGATCAGGTCGAAGATGTCCGGGGTCAGGATGTAGCGGCCGATGATCGCCAGGTTGGACGGGGCGTCCTGCGGGGCGGGTTTCTCCACCATGTTGTCGACCCGGTAGAGGCCGTCGCTGATCGGCTCGCCGGCGATCACGCCGTACTTGTGGGTCTGGTCGCGGGGCACTTCCTGGATGGCCACGATGGAGCAGCGGAAGCGCTTGTACAGCTGGATCATCTGGGCGAGTACGCCGTCGCCTTCCAGGTTCAGGCACAGGTCGTCGGCCAGCACCACGGCGAAGGGTTCGTCGCCGATCAGCGGACGGCCGCTGAGGATCGCGTGGCCCAGGCCCTTCATCTCCACCTGACGGGTGTAGGAGAAGGTGCAGGTGTCGATCAGCTCGCGGGTGCCGGCCAGGAACTTCTCCTTGTCGGTGCCGCGGATCTGGTGTTCGAGCTCGTAGCTGATGTCGAAGTGGTCTTCCAGCGCGCGCTTGCCCCGTCCGGTGACGATCGCCATGTGTTGCAGGCCGGCGTCCCGGGCTTCTTCGACGGCGTATTCGATCAACGGTTTGTTGACGATCGGCAGCATTTCCTTGGGCATGGCTTTGGTGGCCGGCAAGAAACGCGTGCCATAGCCGGCCGCGGGGAACAAGCATTTACGAATCATAGAAATATCCTGGACATTCATGGCGCACAGCCAATGGCGTGCAATAACGAAAGGTTGCAAGTTTCAATGTTGATTGAACGCTTACTTTAATACCCGAGTCAGGTAATTGATGGCAAATGGCAATGTGCGCGGAAGGCGACAATGTTATTAGATGTCGGCCTTATTGTTGTTGGTTATTTTTAGTCGGTATCTGCCGATAGTGGCAAGAGTGCGGTGATGTTAATAAGTAGCAGGCAATACAGTTTGGGCTGGAAAAATATTTTTCGCCAGTCGTTGAACTTGTTTTGTTTAAGGTTGTTGTCGGCCTAGTTTGTGTGAATTGCGACACATATTCAACAGGCCAGGCTTGACGCGCTACTGGGAAGTTTCCCGACTAAGGACCGCGCTATGAAGATTCTGGTAACCGGTGGCGCCGGCTATATCGGCTCGCACACCACACTTGCGCTGCTTGAGGCAGGCTATGAAGTTGTTGTCCTGGACAATCTCTGCAACAGCAGCGATGCGGCCCTGCACGCGGTGGAGGCCATCTGCGGCAGAAGTGCGCAGATGATCCGCGGCGATGTCTGCGACAGGGCGCTGCTGGACCGGATCTTCCGGGAACACGCGATCGACGCGGTGCTGCACTTCGCCGGGCTCAAGGCCGTGGGCGAGAGCGTGCGCAAGCCGCTGGAATACTACGAGAACAACGTCGGCGGCAGCGTGACGCTGTGCCAGGCGATGGCGGCGGCCGGGGTGTTCCGCCTGGTGTTCAGCTCCTCGGCCACGGTGTACGGCGCGCCGGAGCGGATGCCGATCCGCGAGGACTTCCCCACCGGCCAGCCCACCAGCCCCTACGGCCAGTCCAAGCTGATCGTGGAGAACGTGCTGCGTGACCTGTGCCAAGCCGAGCCGCGCTGGAGCATCGCCCTGCTGCGCTACTTCAACCCCATCGGCGCGCACCACAGCGGCCGGATGGGCGAAGACCCCAACGGCATCCCCAACAACCTGGTGCCGTACATCAGCCAGGTGGCCGTCGGCAGCCTTCAGGAATTGTCTATCTTCGGCAACGACTACCCCACGGCCGACGGCACTGGCGTGCGCGACTACATCCACGTCGTGGATCTGGCCGACGGGCACCTGAAGGCCCTGGAAACCATCGCCGGCCGCACCGGCATCCACACCTGGAACCTGGGCACCGGCGACGGCTACAGCGTGTTGCAGGTGCTCCAGGCCTTCGAGCAGGCCTGCGGCCAGCCGGTGCCGTACAAGGTCATGCCGCGCCGCTCCGGAGACGTGGCCGAGAGCTGGGCCGACCCCTCCAAGGCCGCGGCGGAACTGGGCTGGAAAGCCACACGCAGCCTGCAGGACATGGTGACCGACACCTGGCGCTGGCAATCGAGCCACCCGCAGGGCTACCGCGGATGATGTCAATTTGGACCGATGTTAGTTTCGGTCAGGCTGTTAGATAACGTCGGGAAATTACGCTGGAATTGCCCGGTTCAAGTCCGTAGATATAAACGTGCCGTTCGACATTTATAAGTCGGGATTGATTGTGAATGAACGACGGCTCATGTTCGCGCAGTTTGCGACGTGATCCCTAACATCCAGCGGACGGCCTGATGTTATTAAAGTCGAATGCCGGAAAGGAGTGGGTATGAAAAAAGTGATGGCGATCGCCTTGTTGTCGTTGTTCGGCAACTTGGCCATTGCAGCCGAAGCGCCGCTCACGGCGGTGACCAATGTGTCGGGCAACGTGGCGGCTTCCCAAGCGCCCGCCGCCAGTACCGCAATGGTTGCCAGTGCCGTAGCGGCATCCAACAGCGGAGGAAGTGCGAACGGCGGTACAACCGGTACCACAGGTACGACGGGTACAACCGGCACGCACAACTAACGGTAACAACTGTTGGTGCAGTACAAGGTCGCCCGACGCAAGTCGGGTGACTTTGTTTTTGGATTCGCCCTTGAATAGCGTAGTGCCATTATGACTCGTAGTGTTTATCTTTTAATGTTGGCAAGTCTCGCTCTGCAAGGTTGCATGTTTTCCCCCGGCCAGCACCTGAACACCTTCGGCATCACCCGCCAGGGCGCCAGCGAAAGCAGCCGGGTCGAACTGATCCCGATCACCCCCAAGCTGATCTCCATGAACCGGGCCACCCAGAAGCGCGAAACGCTGCCGCCCGAGTTGCTGGAGGCGCCGGCCGAGTACCGCATCGGCCGCAACGACGTGCTCTACATCACCGTCTGGGATCACCCCGAACTGACGGCCCCGTCCGGCGCGCAGCAACAGATCGACGCCAACGGCCGACTGGTGCGCTCCGACGGCACGCTCTATTACCCGTTCATCAAGGAAGTGCAGGCGGCCGGCCGCACCATCCAGCAACTGCGCTCGGACATCGAGCAGCGCCTGTCGGCCTTCATCGCCGAGCCCCAGGTGGATGTCGCCGTGCTGCGTTTCGCCAGCCAAAAGGTCGTGGTGTCCGGCGCCGTCGCCAAGGCCGGTCCGCAAGCCATTTCCACCAACCCGCTGAGCGTGGTCGAAGCCCTGGGCTCGGCCGGCATCGACACCAACAACGCGGACTTGTCCGGCCTGCTGCTGACGCGCAACGGGCGGGTGTACCCGCTGAATCTCGACAGCCTCAACCAGCAGGACTCCGAGCTGCAGAACGTTTACCTGCGGGGCGGCGATCAGCTGTACCTGCCGTACAACGACAACAAGCGCATCTACGTCATGGGCGAGGTCAACCAGCCCCGTGCGCTGAGCTTCAAGACCGCCACCATGAACCTCTCCGACGTGCTCGGCTCGGTCGGCGGACTGAGCCAGACCACCGCCAACGGCAACGCCGTGTACGTCATCCGCGGGGTCGAGAACCTCGATGTCGAGCCGGCGAAGATCTACCAGCTCGAAGCCGAATCGCCCACCGCCATGGTGCTGGCCACGCACTTCGAGGTGCGTCCCCAGGATGTCGTCTATGTCGGGCCTGCCAACGTGACTCGCTGGAACCGTCTCATCAGTCAATTGGTGCCATCGGCGTCGATTGTCGGTACGGGCGCTTCCGCTGCGAAGAACTGGAGCGAATACAGCAACAACAGCAAATAAGGCCGGGCCCGACAGTGAATACGTTGAAAGCAGGCATTGGCCTGAGCGCGGTCCTGTGGCTGTGCGGCTGCAACCCGTTGATGGTCGCTTCGTTGACCAACCTCAAGTCGGCGGCCATCGGCCCGGATGAGCTGGACGTGACGGCGGCCCAGGTGGCCGAGGTGCGCTATCCGCAACTCAAGCTGACCACGCCTTCCGGCTCCGGTGTGCTGGCGCTGGTGCGTGAGCGCGGCGACCTGCAGTTCTGGGTCGCTTCCGGCAAGCAGGTGCTGCTGATGCGCGACGGCCTGGCGGTGCGCAGCATCGGCCTGGGCCTGGAAGGCGATCTGGACGGCACGCGGCTGTCAGACGCCGCGCCTTTTAAACAAGGCCTTCAGCACGTCGCCGACGGCTACACCAGCCAACGCTGGATCGACCTCTACAAGGGCCAGGAAGTCGGGCTGCAGGTCAACAGCCGCTTCGCACGCAAATCCATGGAAACCCTCGACATCCTCGACAAGGCATACGCCGTGCTGCGCATCGACGAGCGGATCGACGTCCCGGCCATCGGCCTGCGCGCGACCAACCGCTATTGGGTCGATCCGAAGGACGGCTTCATCGTGCAGAGCGAGCAGCAACTGACCTCTCAGTTGCGGGTGAAGATCGTGCACCTGACCCCTGACCGCAGGCATGTGCCATGAAGCGGCTGAGGATGTTGTCCGCCGGCCTGCTGCTGGCGGCCGGGGCAGGGCAGGCGGCGGTGCTGGTATCCGGCGATGTGGCCAACCCGGGGCCGGTGGAGTTGCCGGCGGGCGGGCGTTTGACCGACGTGATCAGCGTCGCGGTGCCCAACGCCGAAGGCTACTGGCTGGCGGGGGTGCTGCTGCGTCAGTCCTTGCTGGAGCAACAGACCCGACTCAAGGCCGGGGTGCTGTTCGACCTGGACGTGCTGCGGCGCATGGCCGTGCTGTTCGACCGCCCGAGCCGCGAAGCCTTGGCGCTGCGCACGGCCGAAGAAGTGCGGCAGATGCCGGTCACCGGGCGTCAGGTCGCGAACCTGGATCCGGTGGCGCTGGAAGTCGGCTTCGCCCTCAACCTGCGGCTGGACGACGGCGACCGGCTGATCTACCCGGCGCGGGTCGATGAGGTCGAGGTGCTGGGCGCCGTCGCCGAGCCGTGCCGCTTGCCCTATCAGCCGTTGCAGGAGGCCAGTGACTACCTGCAAGGCTGCGCGCTGCTCGAAGACGACGCGGACGCCGATTACCTGTGGCTGATCCAGCCGGACGGCGCGGTGCGGCGGATCGGCATCGCGCACTGGAACCGCGAGAGCGGGCACTTGCCGGTGGCGGGCAGCCGGATCCTGGTGCCGTTGAAGAATGACGACCTGGATCCGCCCATTCCTGAACTGAATCAGCAGTTGGCCGAGTTCATTGCCACGCAGTTGGCTGAGGTGGTTCGTTGAAGTTACGTTTTGCAGCCGTGTTGCTATTGCCGTGCGGGTTGGCCCAGGCCGAGCCGCGCATCACCCAGAACGATTTCGGCGGCGCGGGCCTGTTGCAGACCCCGACCGCTCGCATGTCGCCCGCCGGCGAATTGAGCGTGAACGCCAACCGCACCAGCCCCTACAGCCGCTACAGCGTGTCGCTGCAGCCGCTGGACTGGCTGGAAGGCTCGTTCCGCTACACCGCCATCACCAACCGGCCCTACGGCCCGTCGTCGATGAGCGGTGACCAGAGTTACAAGGACAAGGCGGTCGACGTGAAGGCCCGCCTGTGGGAGGAAACCCACTGGGCGCCCGAAGTGGCCCTGGGCTTCCGGGACGTCGGCGGTACGGGCCTGTTCGCCAGTGAATTCGTGGTGGCCAACAAGCGTTTCGACAACTTCGATTTCAGCGCCGGCCTCGCCTGGGGCTACATCGGCAACCGCGGCGACATCGACAACCCGTTCAGCGTGCTGGGCGACCGGTTCAAGACCCGGCCGGCCATGGAAGGCACCGGTGACGTCAACGCCGGCTCGTACTTTCGCGGCAGCCCTTCGTTCTTCGGCGGCGTCAGCTACCAGACGCCCTGGGACCGGCTCAGCCTGAAGCTCGAATACGAAGGCAACGACTACAAGCACGAACCCAAGGACAACGTGATCAAGCAGGATTCGCCGATTAACCTCGGCGCGGTGTTCAAGGTCACGGACTCGGTCGACGTCAGCGCGGCGTGGGAGCGGGGCAACACGGCGATGTTCGGCATCACCTTCCACACCAACTTCGTCAGCCGCAAGGCCCCGGCCAAGACCTTCGACCCGCCGGCCGAGCCGCTGCCGGCCAAGGCGCCGGTCAAGCCGATGGAGCAGGTCGACTGGGCCGACGTGTCCCAGCGCCTGCAACAGAACGCCGGCTACAAGGTCGAGCGCATCAGCCAGCGCGGCTCCGAACTGCTGGTCTACGGCGAGCAGCAGCGGTACTTCCACTCGGCCAAGGCGGTCGGGCGGGCGAGCCGGATCCTGGACAACAGCGTCAACGACGAGATCGACTGGTTCACCGTGGTCAACAAGCGCTACGACTTGGCGCTGGAAGAGACCAGCGTGCCCCGGCAGACCTTCCGCGAAGTGATCAACAACGAAGAGCCGCTGCAGTCGCTGCACCGCACCACCGAGGTCAACCCGGCGATGCCGCACAACGAGAAGACCCTCTACACCCAGCCGCTGCAGCGCTTCAGCTACGGCATGGGCCTGGGCTTCAAGCAGAACGTCGGCGGCCCGGACGGCTTGCTCTACCAATTCAGCGCGGACGCGGACGCCGAGTTCCGCTTCACCCGCAACACCTGGTGGAGCGGCATGCTCAGCCAAAACCTGGTGAACAACTTCGACAAGTTCACCTACGACGCGCCCAGCGGCCTGCCGCGCGTGCGCACGGACCTGCGCCAGTACCTGACCACCTCCGACACCACCATGCCGCTGTTCCAGCTCAGCCACGCCGAGCAGTTGGACAAGGATCTGTACGGCATGGTCTACGGCGGCTATCTGGAATCGATGTTCGCCGGGGTCGGGGCCGAGGTGCTGTTCCGCCCGACCGGCGAGCGCTGGTCGGTCGGCGCGGACCTGAACTACGTGCGTCAGCGCGAGTTCGACCAGGGCTTCGGCCTGCGCGACTATTCGGTGCTGACCGGCCATATCACCGGCTACACCGACTTGCCCTACGAAACCCTCGCTGCCATCAGCGTCGGCCGCTACCTGGCCGGCGATTGGGGCGTGACCTTCGACATCTCGCGGGAGTTCTCCAACGGCGTACGCTTCGGCGGTTGGGCGACGATGACCACCGCCAGCGGGGCGGAGTACGGCGAGGGTAGCTTCGACAAGGGCATCTACCTGTCCATCCCATTCGACGAGATGATGAGCATGTCGACCATGCGCCGCGCCAACCTCGTCTGGGCCCCCCTGACCCGCGACGGCGGCGCACGGCTCAACCGCAGCTTCCAGCTGCACTCGATGACCGACAGCCGCGACGACGACATGTTCTACCGCAACTTCGAGAAGATCACCGAGTGACCTGAAGGCCTGTGGGAGCTCGCCCGCAAGCGATGAGGCCGGCATTGCCGGCATCTCTGTTGCCTGACCCACAGTCATCGCCAGCAGGCTGGCTCCCACAGGTATCTCTGGTGCCCGCAGGATTCATGTGCACCACAAAACCTGTAGGAGCTTGCCTGCAAGCGATGAGGCCGGCACTGCCGACATCTTTGTTGACTGACCCACCGCCATCGCCAGCAGGCTGGCTCCCACAGGTATCTCCGGTGCCCGCAGAATCCATGCGCACCACAAAACCCTGTGGGAGCTTGCCTGCAAGCGATGAGGCCGGCACAGCCAACATCTCTATTGCCTGACCCACCGCCATCGCTGGCAAGCCAGCTCCCACAGGTATCTCCGGTGCCCGCAGAATCGATGTGCACCACAAAACCTGTAGGAGCTTGCCTGCAAGCGATGAGGCCGGCGCTGCCGGCATCTCTGTTGCCTGACCCACCGCCATCGCCAGCAGGCTGGCTCCTACCAGGGATCTCGGCTGTCCGCGACATCCCGGCACACCACAGAACCCTGTGGGAGCTGCGGTGCGACGACTCGACCTGCCAGCGATGGCGCCCTTGCAGGCACCGCAGCTAAAAGCACCCTCCACACAAAAACACCACCCACAAAAAAGGGGACTTTCGTCCCCTTGCGCCTTCTACTGCCCGGCCCTCAATAGATGTCCTTCGACAACAACGTGAACGGCGTCTTCACCAGGATCTTCACATCCAGCCACAACGACCAGTTGTTGATGTACTGAAGGTCGATCTCCACGCGCTTCTGCATCTTGTCGAGGGTGTCGGTCTCGCCCCGGCAGCCGCTGATCTGCGCAAGCCCGGTGATGCCCGGTTTGATTCGGTGGCGCGCCATGTACGCGAGAATCTTGCCCGAGTAGTAGTTGTTGTGCGCCACGGCATGCGGACGCGGGCCCACCAGCGCCATGTGCCCTTGCAGCACGTTGAACAGCTGCGGCAACTCATCCAGCGAGGTGCGGCGGATGAAGCGGCCGACCGCCGTGATGCGCGAATCGTTGCGGCTGGCCTGCTTGACCTCACGGTCGTCGTGCACGCGCATCGAGCGGAATTTCCACACCTGGATCACCTTGCCGTTCCAGCCGTGGCGGTCCTGCTTGAAGAACACCGGACCCGGCGAGCTGAGCTTCACGGCCAGCGCGATCAGCAGCAGCACCGGGCTCAGCAGGAGGATGGCCACCAGCGCCACGGCCTTCTCCACCAGGCTTTTGCTCAGCGCCGCGGTCGGTCGGCTGGTCAGCGGGCTTTCGTTCAGGTAGATCGCCGGCAGGCCGTCCACGACTTTCACCGAGTGGTTGAGCAGCGTCAGGCTGTTCAGGTCCGGCACCCACACCACGTCGACGTTGGCATCCAGCAGATCGACGTACATGGCTTCGATCTTCGCCGCTTCGCTCAGGGGCAGGGTGATGTACAGGCGACGGATGCCATGGCGGCGGATCAGCTCCAGCAGTTCCTCCTGGGCGCCGACGACGCGCGGTGCGCCGGCCTCCAGCGCGGGAACGGTGCCGTTGCTCACCAGCCCCACCAGCGGCAGGTTTTCGCTCTGGTTCAGCTTTTTCGCCAGGCCCAGGGCCAGTTCGCCGGTGCCGACGATCAGGGTCTTGTGCTCGCTCTTGCGGGTGCGCTGGTAGTACTTGGAGAACGCATGCAGCGGCGCGTACAGCAACGCCTGGCCGAGGAAACCGTATACGGCCCAGTCGAGGATCACCGGCGGCGAGAACAGCTCATCGGCCTTGCACACGAACGCAATGAACGCCAGGGCGCCCATGGTCATGGACCAGCCCGCCAGCAGGCGACCGAGCCCGGTCAGGTAATTGTCCCGCTTTCGGTAAGCGCCGCTGAACGTGTAGGCCGGCACCGAGGCCAGCACCGCCAGCATGGTGCACATCCGGTAATAGAACTCGACCTTGCCGGTGTGCTGCTCGGCCAATATGAACAGCAGTGAAACAATAAAGCACTGCGCCAATGCCCATTGGCCCCAGAAGGTAAGTCCCTTGAGGCCGGTGTTTCTGTTGATACGAAGAGTAAGATCCATACGATATCCCCAAAAGACGTCCATTCAGGTTTCGACAGTTGAAAACCGAGTTGTTAAATAGACTTGTTGTTTTTGTTGGAGCCAGTGTCCTGAGGTAACAGCGTCGATATGCCGAACTGTCGTCATTGAATAGACTAAGTTATTGCCGGGGATGGTGTCTGACGAGTTCTAACAAGATGGCACAGTGCCAACTATTGAGTGGCAAGAAGTTCCGAACGTTAGAAAAGGTCAAAAGCGGAGGGGTGAATAAATGATGTTGTGTTTGATACTGTAGGAGGCGTGGGAGGCGGGATCGTTCGGAAAAGGGAGGAGGTCAAACAGGAGTGCTTTTTTATTTTTGTTTTTGCACTGTTTCCGTTTGTTTTACATATTCAAAGCCGTGGTTACGCGACGACTTCCTGAATCAGGCAGTAGCCTCGGTTGCGCACGGCACGAAACAGTCGCTCACCGTTGCTGGCGCTCTTGAACTTGTCCTGCAGGCGGCTCAGGCACATCTCCAGTCCGCGGTAGTGCTCAGGCTCCCGGCCGATGCTGAGGATCAATTCGTCACGGCTGACGACGCGCTCCTCATGGTGCAGCATCTTGCGTACCAGGGCCGTCTCAAGGCCGGTGAGGCTGATCTCCACACCCTGCTTGACCAATACGCCATGATCGTCGTCCAGGTGCCAGGCCTCGGAGCCGCCGGCGTCGACGTCGATCGTTCGGGCAATGCCGCCGGTGTCCGCCGTCGCGGGCGGATGACTGTGGAACGGGTTGGCCGATTGGGCCGCCAGCCACTCGGATTCGAGGGTGGCCAATATCTTTTGCGTGTCGTGTTCGATACTGCGCGCGACATTCTTCCTTGTGACGCTCGGGTAGGTGAACTCCATCAGCATGGGGGCGGAAGAGGGCGACGCAACACCTTCGATGAACATTTGTGCCTGGGACGTGCCGAACGAGTTGAACCGCTCACTGGACAGGATCGATTCAAGTTCACGTTGCGACGAAGTGCTGTGTGTCACGACGACAAAATATTTTCGGTGGAGGGTGGTACTGGTTTCCATGTCTCTCTCCTAAAACTGCACGCCAAAATTTGGCTAAAAGATATTCGGCAGGCGAGTAATAACCACCTTGGCAATAACCATAAGGCAGGGTCTGGGCTCGAAAGTGGCCCTCGAATAGACTTCACTCGATCTGCTGCGTGAAACAGGGCTTTATTGTTATGGTTCGGTGTTGCCACCGCGCTCATGCAATCGACAACTTATTATTGAATTTGAAACATGAATGAAACGACGAGATCCAGGATCTTTATATGGTTGCATCAGACGCTCCTTCGTATGCATGCAAAAAAACGGCTTATCCTTGGTTCAGGCGGTTGAGATCAACCCCCTCATCAGACGGTATCCGTATCCACGGATACTCTGAATGGCGTTTGTACCATACATGTCTTTGATTTTTCCACGTAGACGGCTGATCGACTTCTCCAGCGCCCGGGGGTCGTAGAAATTGGTGTTGAGCCCCATGATGTTGGCGATTTCATCATGGCTGAGTATGTGATTGCCGGTCTGCGCAAACGCTTCCAGGATCTTCATTTCAGCGAAGGAGATGTCCAGCTTCTTGCTGGTGTCGGACAGGCAGATGCGCGTGGGATCGAGCACCAGGTCGATATCCCGTTGCCATTCTTCGCTGTTGAAGAACTCGGCCAGCAGTTCTGCGCCTTCGTCGGCGAGGGTATTGAGCTTGATGCAGAAGTCGGCGCCGGCCAGGTAGTACTTGATCTTGTTGAAGGCGCCGCGGCCTGTGAGCACGGCGCAAATGATCGGCTTGAGATTGTCGCTGCGCAGCGCTTCCACCAGCGCCAGGCTTTCTTCGAGCGCCTGGGGGCTGTCGATCACGATGAAGATGGCCCGATACGAGCCGCAATGTTCATGTTGCTTAAATGAACGGCCGTACGAGTTGGCCTCGATCTCCATGTCGGCCCGCACGTGCCTGGCGACCAGCGCACTGAAATGTTCAGCCACGCCACGGGTGCGGGCCAGGGTGAGGACACCTGGCTCGTCGTTTGTCCGGCGTTGGCTTCTAGTGGTCGCCAAGTTCCCTGTAAGCATCATGCATTGACTCGAAAAAGTGCTGACATCGGGATGTTAAAGCACAGTTTCTCATCTGTGACTGACAATTGGTAACATTTGCGCGGATTTTAGACGTGGCTCCCGAGTTTTCTAACAATAACTAAGCTTTTCAAGCTTTTAGTTGATTTTCTCGGAGGGGTGAACTAGTGGAAGAGGGGGCGTTAGATGATGGCGATGTGGAATTGTGCCATCATTTTGTATCTGTGGCGATTTGTTTTTTATGCCCTTTTGCCACTATCTGCCTGCGCATCGATCATTGTTCAAGTGAATGGATAATGTGAGGCGGGTCACATTTTATTGGGCCAAAGCCGATTTTTCCACCCGGGCCCTAAATTTATTTCGATGAATTCGTATCCGGACGATTAATAACATGGCTTGAGTGCGTCTTTTGATAAGGCCTATTCTCCGTCGCCGAGTAGAACAGTCGGGTATGGATACACGAACTGTTTAACATCATAGACGCAATTTCTGAATGCAATGGACGAAGTGCTCTTCAAGAGCGATCTGACGGAGGATTAATGGATTTCTGGACCTTATTCCAGGTGTTGATACTAGGGGCTGTAGAAGGTCTGACCGAGTTCTTGCCCATTTCCAGCACAGGCCACCAGATCATTGTCGCGGATCTGTTGGAGTTCGGCGGCGAACGCGCCATGGCGTTCAACATCATCATTCAACTCGGCGCGATCCTGGCCGTGGTCTGGGCGTTCCGGCCCAAGATCTTCGAAGTCGTCAAAGGCCTGCCGACCCAGCGCAATGCCCAGCGTTTCACCGCGAACCTGCTGATCGCCTTTCTGCCGGCCGTGGTGTTGGGCGTGCTGTTTGCTGACCAAATCCATCATTACTTGTTTAACCCGATTACCGTCGCCGTCGCGTTGGTGGTGGGCGGGGTGGTGATGCTGTGGGCGGAACGGCGGGAACACGTGGTGAGCGTCGACCATGTCGACGACATGCGTTGGTCGGACGCGCTGAAGGTGGGTTTCGTACAGTGCCTGGCGATGATTCCGGGCACTTCCCGCTCCGGGTCGACCATCATCGGCGGCTTGCTGTTCGGCCTGTCGCGCAAGGCTGCCACCGAGTTCTCGTTCTTTCTGGCGATGCCCACCATGGTCGGCGCGGCGGTGTACTCGGGCTACAAGTACCGTGAGCTGTTCCAGGCCGGCGACCTGCCGGTGTTCGCCCTGGGCTTCGTGATCGCCTTCATCTTCGCGATGATCGCCGTGCGCGGGCTGCTGAAGTTCATTGCGAACCACAGCTACGCGGCGTTCGCTTGGTATCGGATCGCCTTCGGTCTGCTGATCCTGGCGACCTGGCTGTTCGGCTGGGTGAACTGGACCGCTGCGGCGGCCTGACGCCTATTCGGCCAGGCGGAGCGATCCGCCTGGCCAAACAGTTTTCAACGTCCTTCGAGCAGCCCGGCGGCCTGATCCAGCAGCGCCAGCGGATCCTTGGCCTTGTGGATGTCCACCGACAGCAACTGACGAAACTTGCGCGCCCCCGGAAACCCGGTGCCCAGCCCCAGCACATGGCGGGTGATGTGGTGCATCGCGCCGCCGGCCAGCAGATGCTCGGCGATGTACGGCCGCAGTTGCGCCAGCGCCTCGGCCCGGCTGATCACCGGCGCCTGGCTGCCGAACAGTTGTTGGTCCACCTCGGCCAGCAGGTAAGGGTTGTGGTACGCCTCACGGCCCAGCATCACACCGTCGAAGGTCTGCAGATGCTCGTGGCAGGCCTCCATCGTCTTGATCCCGCCGTTGAGGATGATCTCCAGCTCCGGAAAATCCGCCTTCAACCGCGCCCCCACGTCATAGCGCAGCGGGGGAATGTCCCGGTTCTCCTTCGGCGACAGCCCCTCCAGAATCGCGATCCGCGCATGCACCGTGAAACTGGTGCAGCCGGCGTCGCGCACCGTGCCGACGAACTCGCACAGCTCTTCATAACTGTCCCGCCCGTTGATCCCGATCCGGTGCTTCACCGTCACCGGAATCGACACTGCATCACGCATCGCCTTCACGCAATCGGCCACCAACTGCGGATGCCCCATCAGGCACGCGCCGATCATGTTGTTCTGCACCCGGTCGCTCGGGCAACCGACGTTCAGGTTCACCTCGTCATACCCATGCGCCTGCGCCATGCGCGCACACGCCGCCAGATCCAGCGGCACACTGCCGCCCAACTGCAACGCCAACGGATGCTCCGCCTCGTTGTGCCGCAGGAACCGCTCGTGATCGCCGTTGAGCAACGCACCGGTGGTGACCATTTCGGTGTAGAGCAGGGCATTCTTCGACAGCAAGCGTAGGAAGAACCGGCAGTGACGGTCGGTCCAGTCCATCATCGGCGCAACGCTGAACCGGCGGGACGGCTCCGAACGGGATTGGCTAGTGTTTACGGGCGCTTCAGAGTTTTCGGATTTCATTGATACTGATCTTTTATACAGCGGTTTTTGCCCATTTTTCCTTGTTTTCCAAGGTCGGTTGCTACAATGTAGCAACCGAATTGGGCAATGTAGCAACCGGAAATGGGCACGATCACATCACGCAAGCGCAAGGACAACTCTACGGCCTACACGGCGCAGATACGGATCAATCGGGACGGGCGCACAGTCTATCAGGAAAGCCAAACCTTCGACCGCAAGCAGGTCGCCCAGGCCTGGATCAAGCGACGTGAGTCGGAGCTGGCCCTGCCCGGCGCCATCGAGCGCGCCAACCGCAAGGGCGTGACGATCAGGAAGATGATCGAGCAGTACCTGGTCGAGTACGAGAAGATCCGGCCGCTGGGCAAGACCAAGAACTCGACGCTAAACGCGATCAAGGAAACCTGGCTGGGCGATCTCGACGACTCGGCGCTGACCAGCCAGAAGCTAGTGGAGTTCGCACAGTGGCGGATGAGTAAAGAGGGTGGCGGTGTTCAGGCGCAGACGGTCGGTAATGATCTGTCGCACCTGGGTGCGGTTCTGTCCGTGGCGCGACCGGCCTGGGGCTACGAGGTAGATCCGCTGGCCATGCCCGACGCACGCAAGGTGCTACGAAAGCTGGGCATGGTGAGCAGGAGCAAGGAGCGCAACCGCCGGCCGACGCTCGACGAGTTAGACAAGCTGATGGCGCACTTTTTCGAGATCCTGGTGCGACGTCCCGACTCCATCCCCATGCCGAAGATGGTCGCGTTCGCGATCTTCTCGACGCGCCGGCAGGAGGAGATCACGCGGATTCGCTGGGAGGATCTCGACGAGGCCCGGCAGGCGGTCCTCGTGCGGGACATGAAGAATCCCGGGCAGAAGATCGGCAACGATGTGTGGTGCCATTTGCCGAATGAGGCTTGGGCGATCCTGCAGAGCATGCCCAGGACCGAGCAGGAGATCTTTCCGTATAACTCCAGGTCAGTATCTGCATCGTTCACTCGGGCATGCCCGCTGCTGGGAATTGAGGACTTGCATTTTCATGACCTCCGGCATGAAGGCGTGAGCCGGCTGTTTGAGATGGAATGGGACATCCCTAGGGTATCGAGCGTATCAGGCCATAGAGATTGGAACTCGCTACGACGATATACGCACATGAAGGGGCGTGGCGATCGGTACAGGTTATGGAAGTGGTTGCCTCGTTTGTTTTAGCTTTATGCAGGGAGGGATTAGCTTCAACGAAAATTAGTTGTCGTGATTGCAAAGTGACGTCTTGAACCATACTCTGTCTCCAGGCTCAAGGAAGGTATAGGTGATGGCAAGAGTACAGAAGTTCCTGCACGACGATAATCTCATTAAATTATTGAAGTCGGCAGAGTTGTGTGAGGATGACAACGTCTTTACGGTTATAGTCGGAAAAAATGGAGAAGGAAAAAGTAGGCTGTTAGCTGACATTGCTAAAGATTATACTATTGAGTATACGTATAAAGTTAACCCTGCTGATAGGTACTTAATCCAACCTTATTATTTGGAATACGATGATGGTTCAAAGGTTGTGGCTGTTTCTACGAGCCCATTTGACAAATTTCCTAACGCCAAAAATGTATTCCATAACTCCGGTTATACGAATTATCGATACGTCGGCATGCGTGGGGAAGGAATGTATCAAGCTTCCTCAGCAGTTTCGCTAATTGGTTCTGCCGCGAAGGGGCTGATTGACAAACTCCTCGCAAGAGAGAGCAATCATAATCTTCTTGCTGTGTTTGATTCGCTAAATTTTACTCCTGTTGTCGATTTTGTATTTAAGCCTGGTTATATCAGATCGTCTAAGGATGGTGGTAAATACAATCCTTATGATATTGGTAATACTGATTTAAGCGTTGAGCTGGATCGTCTGTATCGAGACTTTGGCGTTCTAGTCGATGAGCGTTATTATCCTGTTTTGTTATCGCTAAATCCCGTAAAGTTGAGGGAGGTTTTTAACGCGATGGTGCAGGTTCAGAGCCTTCTCACGAAAAGGAAGGCTGTTGAGCTGAGAGTGAATTTTACAGGTGGATCTGCATCCTTAGATGGTGAAGTTGCCAACGATTCTTATATTCAAGCTATGCTTGTTTTGGTAAATGTTGGATTGATGCGCTTGATTGATCTCAAGCTAGATAAAATAAACTATGGAGAAATGTCCCTAAGGCGTGCAAGTTCTGGAGAGCAATGTTTACTTGTGTTGATGCTTGGAGTTGCTGGTCACATCACTGATGGCTCCATAATTTTGATTGATGAGCCTGAAATAAGTCTGCATCCTCGCTGGCAAGAGCAGTTTATGATGCTTTTGACTACTTCTTTTTCTGCGTATAAGGGATGTCATTTTATTGTTGCTACGCATTCGCCTCAGATTATTGCCAGGCTTAGAGATAAGGCGTGCTTTATAACTTCGCTCTCTAAACAGAAAGTTTATCATGCTGAGGAATTTTATAATAGATCGGCAGATTATCAACTCGCTGAGTTGTTCGACGCTCCCGGTATTATGAATGAATACATATCGCGTCTCGCTTTCAATTTGCTTGCAAAAGTCAAGGCTAGCAGGCAGGTTGATGGCGAATCACTGAGGGAGTTAAAAAGGCTGAAGGAGTTGGATCTGCAGGTTGAACAGTCGGATCCAGTGAAAGAATTAATAAGCTCAGTCGTAGCTGTGTGTGATCAGTATGCCAATAATTAATGATCCTGTTGTTTTGTGTCAAAACTCTCTGGCAATAATTCAGGCAAAACTACAAGAGCCGGGGTTTGATCATACAAAATGGAGTGATGCCGATCTCGAGTCAGTGAGATGTGAAATTCGTGATCATTATCGTGAGGTGCAACGATTGGTGTGCGTCTATTGCCAAGGGCCGGTGGCGATGCGCTCGGCGTTTGGTGCGCCAGTTGAACATATTGTTCCTAAGTCCCAACACCTAGGATTTATGTTTGAGCCAAAAAATCTATGTGTTATCTGTCCTGACTGTAATGAATACAAAGGGAAGCGAGAGGTTTTGGTTGAGCCAGTGCTGGTAGCTAACCGAGTTAACTATCCCACAGATAAAATGGCATTCAGGATCATGCATCCTCATTATGATGAATATGATGATAATATTATGAGGCATAATAAGGTTTATGTTGAGTGCTCTGATAAGGGTGGTTATACTATTTATATTTGTAATTTGAATAGGTTCTTTCGAAAGTTTGGTCGCTGTGATGAATTCGTAAATGATGCTGATCTTGTGCAAAAATCTGAGCGTTTTTACGATCAGGGTAGAGTGGATTTGTAGTTCAAAGCCCGACCTTTGGTTGGGCTTTGAATTTTTTTAATATCGCCCGAGTAGTTTGTTTTGTTCGATTACAGCCTTTTGTCGCTGGCGATCTATGTAATCTGCAAGGTCGTTCAGGTGTATTCCGAGCCCGGCTTTCTGACTTTTGGCGCCAAGGCGAACTACTGGTATGTCGATCTCTCCAGCCATTTGTTTCTGTTTAAATTTTTCTACGGTTAAATTCATGTAGTCTGCGCAAACGCGACTTAGAGGGATAACGGCCTGGCCTTCATATTGGGCCATTAGTAGGAAAATCGTATTCATGAAACCTCCATTCCTTTCTCGTTCAATGCGGTTCCTGAATTTCTTTTACCTTGACGGGGCGTATACCCCTGAGCAGGCTGCGCGGGCGGGCGATTCTGAGCGGTTAGCGCTGCATTGGGGGTGGCTGCCTCGCGCAGCTTTTCGTGGGGTACAAAGCCCTCGGTGGTGCTGCTGGAGGGAGCAATGATGCGTGCTGCTGCGCAGCAGCTGTTGTTTACGGGCGTGGCGCTCCCGCTGGCGTTGCGAAGCAAAGCAGTCTCGGCCTGGGTGGTATTCTGTGCGTGCGTCATGCCGCTTTCCTCCGGTGCTCGATAGCGAGTTGGTCCATCAGGCGCTGGTGGTAGGTGTGCCGGGCTTCGGCGGGCGACCAGGGGCGAATGTGTTCTGGCGATGGTTCTATGCCGGCCAGACGATCCCAGATAGCCGGATCGGTTGGCATGAGGTCGCGGCGCTCGGTGGCCAGCGCTATCAGATCTGCCTGTCGCACGGATGCAGGGAGTTCGGTGTCGAGATCGAACCGGCTGCAGATACGCGCCCAGATCCAGTCCTCGACGTCCTGGTAGGTAGGCATCCACTGCTTGAGGGGGTGCACCATGTCGCCGACGTAGGCCTCTGTGGCGTCGTGCAGTAGGGCAGCCAGCTTGTCCTCGTCTGGCACGAGATCGGCCACCAGGCAGCTGTGCTGTGCCACGCTGTAGAACTCGCGGGTGTGACCACTGAACCGGCACAGGTTGGCCAGCGAGTGAGTGATGTCACGCGGGTCGATGAGGGCGGCATCGGGTTCGTGCAGGTCGAAGTACTTGCCGCTGAAGGTGAGGATCTCGCTCATGCTGCGTCCTCCTGCTTGGCCGGCTCCAGCAGGGCGGCCATGGCGAGGGCCTGGTCGTGTAGAGCTCGGGTTTCGCGTTCGAGTTTTTTGCCGGTGCGGAAGGCGCTGAAGGTCTCTGCGGCTATTCGCAGTTTCTCTGCGATGTCGAGGAGGGTGGCGCGTGCCGTTTCGCCCAGCTTCGAGGCGGCCAGAGCGCGCTCGTAGCGGGCGTACAGTTGTTTGCGGTGGACGTGAGCCTGCTCCAGCGTAAGCTCCAGGTTGCGGAGCTCTTCCGTGCGGTCAGATCGCTTGACGGCGACGCCGTCGGCATATCCATGGCAGCCGCTGATATCGTAGCCCTCTTTGTAACCTACGGTATGACCTTCGTTGTGTCCCTCCTTGAAGCCGTTCCGGTATCCGAGCCAGTAGACGAAGCAGATCATGAGGATGATTGCGATCAGGGCGCTAACTTGAATCTCAGTCATGTGGTGTTTTCCTTGCGGTGTCGGCTGGTGGTGGCAGCCGGTGGGTTAAAGGTCTTGCTCGGTGGTGTCGTCCTGCAGGCGCTGCATATCTTCGTCCGCCTTGTAGGCGCGGATGTCGATCAGCGAGGCGACATGCCGGATGTGGGCGTACTTCGGTGCCTTGCGACTTGAGTCCAGCGTGGTGATGGGGAGCTGGATGCGGCCGCTGTTGATCTCCTCCACGAAGGACCGCTCGTTGAGGTTGCGGAAGTACTGCTCGCGTACCTTGTCCAGCGGGATCAGGACGTCGCCGAAGGTGCGGTAAAGCAGTTCGACGGTGACGGGCTCCGGTGCCGGACGTAGGCGCAGCGGGGTTTGGGCTGTGTTACTCATGGCTTGGTTGGGCCTCCTTGCGTTGTTTTCTGGCTGGATGGTTCCAGGCGTTCAGACAGTGGCGTTTGGTTAGCTCGCGCAGATGTTCAGGGACTTCGAGGAGCGCGGCGTTGCGCTCCTCGCGTGTCCTCATGGCGATGATCTGGCGGGCGTATTCCCTAGGCCACGTCACGGTTGTTTGCCGGGACGGCCGGGAGGTCGATTGCCAGTTGCTGGGCCAGCCAGCCGATTCCGGCTTGTTTCACCCTGGTTGACTGGCTGTACTGCATGCCGAGCTGGTCGTGATACCACTGGCCGTCTCTGACCCGCAGGTATTCGCGGTCGCGCTGCGGGTAGGCCGGTAGGTTGCGGTCGTTGAGCAAGCCTTTTTCACGCATGAGGGCGATGAGTTTGGGCCGGGTCAGGCCGAGTTGGGCGGCGGCTTGGGCGAGGGTGCGTTCCATGGTGTCCTCCTTCATGCCACGTGCGCAGCAGGGGTTGCCGCTGCGGCGAGGTGGAGGATGGATTCGCTGACCTTGCCGAAGATCTCGGCATCATTGCCGCACACGGTGAAGCAGCGGGTGTGCGGCGTGCTGTCGCCGATGCTCAGGATGACGGTGGCGCCTGCGCGGGTGTGGGTGCGGTGGAGGGCGACCTGCAGCGGTGCGTCGAATCCCATGTCGAGGCTGAGCATCCCGCCCGTATGGGTCAGCTCGAACACGCGCTGCTTGTCCTGCACCTCGAAGCGGCCGTATTCGCGTTCTGCGTGCGGTCGGTGCACCAGGTCGCTGGTGTTGCTCGCGTCGAACGGGCCGTTGGCGATCTCCTCGATGAAATCGGCCAGTTTGAGGTGCATTTTCTTGTCGTTCTGCAGGGTCAGCGTGTGGCGTTCGCTGCCCAGTTCGACGGTGAAGGTGCTTTGCGTTGTGCCGCGTTCAGTCTTGAGTCGGAACGCCAGGCATTCTCGCTTGGGCGCCGTCCTGAGGACGTGATTGAAGGTCTCGGTCAGGCTCACCTGAGCGTTGAGCAACTGCAGGGTTCGGTTGTCGATCTGGTACTTGATCATGCCGCATGCCCTCCGCCGTTCGGATCGAATGGGGTGGGGGCAGGGCGAGGTTGCTGCTTCGGTTTGGTGGTGACAAACAAGCAGCCGCTCTCGCGTGCCAGGCGGCGAATCTCGAAGGTTCGGAAGGGATCAGCAGCGGCCGGGTGGACGTGCAGGGTTGCAGTGGTGTGCATGGTGTTGACTCGCTCTGTGGTGGAAGAGTGAGTCAAAATTAACCCATAAGGTTAATAAGTCAAGATTTTATTTACCTTGAAGGTGATTCTGGCTTTTTGACAGGATTCGAAGTCGGATCAGGTAGAATTGGGAAAAACAAACCCAAGTGATGAGTATCTAAAGGGACTTATGAACATAAAAGAATTGTTGACGAAGGACAGTATTATTGTGGCCATACTGCCGATTTTTGGCTATGTAGTAGCAATTGCATATGAGTATGGCTATGCAGCTCATTTTAGCTACCCCGTATCCTTGATCGTGGTAGATCTCAGAATGACTCTGACCTCAATGGTATTGGGTGGAGCTTATGTGTATGCGTTGCTGAGGGTGTTTGATTTCATTAATGCGATGTCAGATGCTGACGGGTATGTTTCGAAGTTTTTTAGGGGGTTGGCATCTAAGTACATGGTCGTAATGATGCTGATGTTTATGTCTGGGTTTGGTGGCCCTGTATTTATTTTGGCTTTGTCATTGTTTGTGATGTATACGGCGTTGCAAATTGTGTTCTTTGTGTTTGGTGCCAAAAAAAATGGCGCTGTGGCGGCCTTGGATGAACTCATAGAGGAAAGTAAGGTCAAGGAAATACCTGCTCCCCGTACTAATTACTTTGCTGGCAGGATATTGAAATGGTGCCACGAATATGGGTTGCTTGTATTAATGATGCTAGGGCTGGTTTTTGGAGCGGGTAGGCTAGTGGCGACTACAAAGCAGCAATATTCATATTTTGAATTGGAAGGCAGTAAATACATCATTGCCGCGATCTACGGCGATAGTGTTGTGGGTGTAAAGCTAAAAGGAGGCGTTGCGCTAGAGGATTTTGCAGTGGTTTCGAAGAGTAACGATGTCATGAGTAAACTGGGAGTTCTATATCTAGATAAATATAGTAGTGAAACGCCGGTCTTGCCGGTTCCTTTGCCATATTAGTGGGGAGGAGTAGGGCTTACTCTGGTTTACATGTTATAAATCGGAAATTTTCCATCTTGCTCTTCCGCATATTGTCCACTCTTCTGTCATGCGTATAATTCGGTCTGGCCAGTCTGGATTTAGGGCGAAAAGATACTGTTCTCCGCCCTCTTGTTTGAGTTGCTTTAGTGTTGCAGCTTGGTCGCTGGTTCTTTTGGCGGCCACAAAATGACCAGGTAGAGCCTCCAGTGAGGGATCAACTACAATCTTATCGCCCTCTAGGAATTTTGGCTCCATACTTATTCCTTCCACTCTTAGGATAAATGCTTTAGGCCCAACCGGACCTGGAGCGTCAATCCATTCCTCCGCGTCAGTTGGATCGAAGTTTCCATGGAATTCGCACCAAGCTCCAGCTGCAATCGCCCCCATCACTGGCAGTTTTCTCCCCGTGTGGCTAAGCAAGGTGGCATTGTTGAATTCCCCTAGCCCAAAGGGCATGTCGAGATAACCACTGTGAAGGTGTAGAGCTTTCTCGATCTCGCGGGCTATCTGATCACCAATCCCTTTTGTTGGATTTTTACCGCCGAACGCACTCACCTGTGCAGGGGCCTTGCCTAGCAGCTCGGCTACGTCGGTCAGACGGAGCTTTTGCTCCGCCATCACTCTGCGGAAATTCTGTAAACGGGTATCTGAAATTTTCATCCATAGATTCTGGCGGGATTAACCTTCAGGGTGAATGTCATTGTGGGTATTGCATAAATTAACCCTTTAGGTTAATTTTTGATCTGGAGGTACAACCCATGAAGCTGCGTCAATACATACATAAACTGGATTCTGAAGCCCAGACGGCTTACGCCGAGCGTTGCCGGATCGCAGTGAGTTACCTACGCCTTCACGTGAAATACGGGAGTAAGGATCCTAGCGTCGCTTTGATAAAGGCTTTGGCTCGTGAAAGTGAAGGTAATGTTTCGATAGCTGAGGTTTTGGAGCATTTTGGTGTTATCGATTCGGTTCCACTCGAGAAAGTAGCTTAGAAAAAAGGCGACCCAAGGCCGCCCAGTTCCTCCCGACACGCACCACCACAGCGCTGTCGGGTCGCGATAAAGATAGGTGGGCACACCACATGCAAAACCACCTCTCTTTATCGCGCTTTTCCAAGGCTCGGAAGCCTTGGTGTTGCTGCCTTTTCCACCACAGATTGGGCAGCTGTTGCGCCAGGGGTGAGCAATGGATTGCTCGCCTCGGCACGGTGCCGGTGTCGATCCCGAAGATCTCGCCGGCGTTTGGGCCTCTTCAAGCCACGCGGCCAATGTATCACCACTGCATGCCGCGCGGCACTGGCAACATTCAAGGATTAATGCCATGAGCCGAATCGCTCTGAGTTCTCTTGACCGGGCGCAGCGGGAAATCCTGCCGCTCGATCTCGCGCTTTACCATGCCGCACGGGACTACCCCGGCGGCGCCGCTGCCATCGCCGCCACCACCGGCCGGAATGCGACCACGCTGCAGCACAAGCTTTCCCCGACCCACCCTAGCCACACGGTGAACATTCAGGAGTTCGGCGAGATCCTGGAACTGACCAAGGATCGCCGCATCCTGGACGCGGTGCATGCGCTGGTGGGGGACACGACCTGGCAGGAACTGGCCGAGGCCTACACCAACGACATGCCCGAGACGTTGACCACCGGGATCGCCGAGTACTTCCGTCAGGTGGCGACGTTGGCGGAGACCTGGGCCAAGAGCATCGGCGACGGTGTGGTCACCGATGAAGAGCTGGCCGCGATCCGCTTGCAGGTGTTCCGGGGCATTCAGGGCTTGCTCGGGATGTTCAACCGCGCCTCCTACGTCAACCAGACGACGCGGGGTGTTGACCGTGGCTGACATCGCAGATTTCGCCAATGACCTGGTGCAGAAGCGCGTCGACCAAGCGCTGGCTGCACGCTTGCTCGCCGCCAAGCCAGCCCTGGCGGCGCATTCGTTCTTGTTCTGCGAGGAGTGCGAAGAGCCCATCCCTGAGGCCCGGCGTTTGGCGCAGCCAGGCTGTACGCAGTGTGTGGAATGCCTCGCCAGCGCAGAGCTGAAGGGGGCGCGGTATGCTCGATGAGGTGTTGGACCAATTCGCGGATTTTGGTCTTGAGCCCGCGCAGCCGCTGACCTACGGCAAGCTGACCCGGTGCAAGACATCGCTGGACAAGAAGAGGGAAAAGAACGGCTGGTACATCGTTCACGAGTACATCACTGAGAAGGGCGACACGCTGATTTTCGGGGCCTTCGGTGACTGGCGTTCGGGCGAGTCGCAGAAGATCAAGGTCAAGGGCGGGCGGATGTCACCGGAAGAGCGTGAGGTCATGCGCGCCCGGCAGGAACAAGCCAAGCGTCGTGCCGCGGAGGTTGCAGCCAACGCGGCGGGCCGGGCGGCGAAGCGTGCGGCCGGGCTGTTCAAGCGCATGCCTGAGAAAGGGCGCAGCGACTACCTGGACCGCAAGCAGATCGTCGGGATGGGTGTCCGGTATGCGCCGCGCAGCGGGGCGTTCCTGGTGCCGATGTGCAACGTGCGCGACGAAATGGTCGGCCTGCAGGTGGTGTACCCCACCATTCAGGAGGACACCGGCCGGGACAAGTCCTACTGGCCCTACGGGATGTCGAAGGAGGGCGCGTTCCATCTGATCGGCCCGCATCCGGATCCGGGGGAGCCTGTGCTGGTATGCGAGGGTTACGCAACCGGCGTCAGCCTGCACATGGCGACCTCATTGACGGTGGCGATTGCGTTTGACGCCGGCAACCTGCTGGTGGTGTGCAAGGCGATGCGTGAGCGCTTCGCCGGCTGCCCGCTGATCATCTGCCGGGACGATGACTGGAAGACCAAGAAGCCGAACGGCGACCCTTGGAACCCTGGTGAGGAGAAGGCCAACAACGCGGCGCTGATCGTCGGTGCCCAGGTGGTCGCCCCGGTCTTTTCCAGCGAGCGCGAGGTGAAGTGGACCGACTTCAATGACCTGCATGTGGCCGAAGGCCTCGAGGCGGTGCGCCGCCAGGTGCTGGCGGTGGTCAAGCCGCCGGCCGCAGGCGGTTGGAAGGATTTGCTGGCCCGTGGCGACAGCGGCGCGTTGATTGCGCACATGCAGAACGTCGAGTTGATCCTGGCCAACGACGAGCGTTGGGCCGGGGTGATCAGTTTCAGCGCCTTTAGTTCGAAGATCGTCAAGCTGCGGGCCGCGCCGTATGGCGGCGGCACGGGCGATTGGGCGGACATCGACGACATGCGGGTGATGAAGTGGCTCGCGCAGCAGTACAACCTGCGGGTGAAGGCATCCCATGTGATCGAGGCGGTCAGCGTTGTCGCACATGACCATGCGTTCCATCCGGTGCGGCAGTACCTGCGAAAGCTGGAATGGGATCGCGTGCCGCGCTTGGAACGCTGGCTGACGGACGTCATGGGCGTGAAGGCCACGGACTACTCGGCCAAGGTCGGCAAGCGCTGGATGCTGTCGGCGGTGGCGCGGGTGATGAAGCCGGGCTGCAAGGCCGACTCGGTGATGATCCTGGAGGGCGCGCAGGGCGCCGGCAAGTCGACTGCGATGAGCGTCATCGGCGGCGAGTGGTTCATGGACACACCGTTTGCGCTGGGCGACAAGGACGGCTTTCAGGCGATCCGGGGTAAGTGGATTGTCGAGTTGGGGGAGCTGGACAGCTTCAACAAGGCGGAAAGCACCAAGGCCAAGCAGTTCTTTTCGGCCTCCACCGACACTTACCGCGAGAGCTACGGACGCCGGACCATGGACGTGCCGCGTCAGTGCGTGTTCGTCGGGACGACGAACCAGGACGAATACCTGAAGGATGCGACCGGGAACCGGCGCTACTGGCCGGTGGCGTGCACCAAGGTCGACCTGGAGCTGTTGCGCTCGATCCGCGACCAGCTGTGGGCCGAGGCGGTGTTCTGCTACGACGCGGGCGACCTTTGGTGGGTGGCGCGGGAAGAGGCGGCGATGTTCGGCGAGGAGCAGGACGAACGCTTCGTGGTGGACGAGTGGGAAGGACCGATCCTGGCTTGGCTGGAGGAGTCGCACATCGGCGAAACCGCCACCGGCAGCGATGTGCTGAACGCTGCCTTGAAGCTGGACTACGGGCACTGGGGCAAGCCTGAGCAGATGCGGGTCGGGGCGATCATGCATCGGCTGGGGTGGCGTCGGGTGCGGTTGCCGGCGTTGGCGAAGAGCAAGCAGCGGCCCTGGGCTTACAAGAAGCCGGATGGGTGGGGCGGCACCTCGGCGCTGCAGCAGGTCGCCTTCGAGGAGCCTTGCTTCGATGATTAAGGAGATCGATTCGCTGCTGAGGCTGTGGGCCCAGGAGCTGCATTCCGAGCTGTCCAAGGGCGGCCTCGCCGGCGGCAACATGGTCGCGATGATGATGGAGAGCAACGGCCAGTTGATCCGTGGCCGGCGCGCCAGCCGTGCGCCGCTGGAAAGCTCCCTGGACATTGAGCTAATCGTCAACAAGCACCTCGACCCCGAGCTGGTCGAGGTCGTGCGGGAGCACTACTGCAACTTCGACTGTGACATGACGATTCGCTACGCGAACTGCGGCTGCGGCCGTGACACCTACTATCAGCGCCTTCATGACGCGCACCTGGTCATCTGGGGCATGTTGTTGGGGGTGGCTGCTTGACCCCAGGCATGCGTCCGGCTGTTGCTGTCCCACTGGCCCGGCTTGTCCCGCTGCGTTTTGATGCAGCGGGACAGGTGCGGGCCTTGTCGTTGTTGGGTTGTCCCACCGTCCCGCTTTCCAACCACACCCGCCCGCCTATGCGTAGCGGCAACAGCACGCGCGTTTCACGCGCACGCGTGTTCTTTAAATTCTTCCTTTACACGAGAAAGAGGAAAGATAAGTGGGACAGTGGGGCGAAGCCCCGAATCTAGGCGCTCTCAGGTGTCCCACTCCGATCCCGAGAGGTGGGGCGAATGGGACACCACCGAAACAGCAGAATGCCGGGGTGAGATATTCGCCGACATTCGCGGGGCGTTCATGCGGTGTTCACTACATATTCACCGGGTGGCAGTGAAACAGGGTTGCTGCCACCGGAATCGACCTGTAAAAAGTAGTCATCTTCGATAGGTGCGACCGCAGAACGCGGCAGGCACCACACCACCAAACCCGGCCATTGCGCCGGGTTTTTGCGTTTAGGGGTAGTGCAATCTGACGAAGGAGTATCAAGTGAACGTATTCATAACGAACAGGAAGGGCCAACTGATCTGGTCGAGAAACGAAGTAGGCGGATTCACATCTTCCGCCTATCGAGGAGATTCAACATTGAAAAAAATTGAAGCGGCACTTGAAAGTGCACTGAGCCAGTGCAAGGGCGAATTAGATTTGGCGGATGATTCTAATGGAGTGCTTGATCATGGCGCTGCGGTTCCCTAGGTCGATGGTGATGTTCCAGTAGCCAGTCCTAGGAGCAGTAATCTGGGCTGGCAACATTTTGTAGAACCCACCCAGATAACTGTAGCTAAGACCTTCTTTGTACCTTGCAAAGTCGGCGTCTGACGTGAGTTGGATATTGCATTGGTGTGAGCAGTCAACCTCAACGATGTCACCTTCCGTTAAGTGTTCGCGCTTATGAAGAAAGTCCATGAGGCCTCCTGGCCTTTATCTAGTGGCCATTTGACGTTAGCAGTGAAATGTCTAAAAACCATCCCGTTCATCGGGACTATTGGAGTGAACGATGACTAACGAGCAACAAGCGCTGGCAGAAATGCCGATCTGGTTAGTGATCGTCCTGGCACTGGTCGGCGGCGTGTCGGGGGAGATGTGGCGGGCGGACAAGGATGGGGCGCGGGGCTGGGCGTTGTTGCGCAGGCTCGCGCTTCGGTCCGGTGCCTGCATCGTCTGCGGGGTGTCGGCGATGATGCTGATGATCGCCGCCGGCATGACGATCTGGACGGCGGGCGCCCTCGGGTGCCTGACCGCGATGGCCGGCGCCGATGTGGCCATCGGGTTGTACGAGCGCTGGGCCGCCAAGCGGCTGGGCGTTTCCGAAGCCCCACCGGCCGGGGGCGATCAGGGGTGATGCACCGTTTGGGGCGGCGGCGGGGGGCCGATTTTTCTAGGTTCTCCCCGTGGGCCGCCCCCTATACGGGTTAGCGAACTCGCGGATTCTCTCTAGCTGAGATTTCAGCAGGGATGTCCGTCTTTTCAAAGGGTTAGATATGGGCAGGACAGTCAATAAGGCCGACTTGAGCGAGATCGTCGGCCGTGATGAACGCACCCTGACCCGATGGCAGAACGACGGCATGCCGGTGATCGAGTTCGGCCTCGGGCGGGGCAACGAAAACCGCTACGACACCGAGGCCGTGATCCAGTGGCTGATGCACCAGGCTTCGCTCAACGGCAAGAAGGAATCCTCCCGCGACCGGCTCGACCGGATCCGCGCCGACCGCGAGGAACTGGCGATGGCGAAGGACTTGGGCGAGGTGGTCATCGCTGACGACCTGGTCGAACGCTTCGAGGCCATGATCACCGCCGCCAAGGTGGAATTACTCAACTCGTTTCCAGACGCATTGGCCGCCGAGCTTTCGGCGCGCTACGGCGTGGAGGTGGACGATCAACTGATACGGGATCCCATTGAAGCCATCCTGAGGAGGCTCTCTGACTATGACAAGGATGATGCCCCGTCAGATGGAGATTCTGACGAACCGGACGATCCGGAGGGCTTTGAGGAAGACGGCGACTAAAGCGCTGCGCGACGCCTGCCGCAAGTGGGCGCCGCCGCCGCGCATGAGCATCATCGCGTGGGCGGACAAGTACCGCTGGCTTGCGCCGGAGGAAGCGGCACGACCCGGCAAGTACCGCTTTGACGTGACGCCTCACCTGACCTGGCCAGGCGGCCCGCTTGAGGCCCTGGACGATCCGGCGGTCAGCGAGATCGTCGGCCGCAAGTCGGCGCAGGTGGCCTGGACTTCCGGTGTGCTGGGCAACGCACTGGGCAAATGGATCGACATCGATCCGTCGCCGATCCTGGTGCTGTTCCCCAAGGCGGAAGCGGCCAAGCAGTACGTCGGCGAGAAGCTTGAACCGATGATCGAGGCCACCCCACGGCTGCGCAAGAAGGTCGACCTGCGCAGCCGCAAGCTGCAGCAGCGGCAGGACTTCAAACGGTTTCCCGGCGGGTTCCTGAAACTGGTGGGCTCCAACAGCCCGGCCAGCGTGAAATCCACGCCGGTGCCTCGGGTGGCCATCGAGGAGCCCGACGACTGCAACCTCAACCTGCGAGGCCAGGGCGACAGCATCAAGCTGGCCAAGGAGCGTCTCAAGACCTTCCGGCGATCCAAGATCATCATCGGCGGCACACCGACCATCAAAGGCCTGTCGGCCATCGATGCGGAGCTGGAGCTGTCGGACAAGCGCGTCGGCCTGGTGCCGTGCCATGAGTGCGGCCAGGAGCACGCACTGAGCTTTGACAACCTGCACTGCGACGAGGATCCGGACTACCTCCACGAGGTGTACGGCAAGAAGCGCCCGGAGAAGGCGTTCTACTCCTGCCCGCACTGCGGTGCGATCTGGGACGACAACCAGAAAAACGCCAACCTCAAGCATGGGCGATGGTCGGCCACCGCCGAGTTTCGCGGCATCGCCGGCTACATTCTCAACGAGCTGTACGCGACGTTCTGGGGATCGCGCTTCCAGGTGCTGGTGGAGAAGAAGCTCCAGGCCGAACACGCGGCGGCGCAGGGCAACATCGGCCCGATGATCGCCTTCGTCAACAGCTCCAAGGGCGAGAGCTACGAATTCCAAAGCGACGCGCCGAAGTCAGACGAACTGGAGAAGCGCGCAGAGCCCTATGCCGAACTGACGGCGCCGAAAGGCGTACTGCTGGTCACCGTCGGCGTCGACGTGCAGGGCGACCGCCTCGCGCTGGTGATCACCGGCTGGGGGCGGGGCGAGGAGTCATGGCGGCTCTGCTGGGGCGAGCTGCATGGCAACCCCATCGACCCGCACGACAGCGTCTGGCATGAGCTGGACCGGGTCATCTCCCGGGCGATCCCCACCGAGGGCGGCGCGCAGCTGGCGGTCTCGGCGGTCAGCATCGACAGCTCGGACGGCAACACCAGCGATGCGGTGTACGCCTACGTGAGGGATCGCCAGCGCTACAACGTCATGGCGATCAAGGGCGCCTCCAAGGACAGCATCGACAAGGAGATCTTCACCAAGCCGCCGCAGTCCGTGGACACCTCGCAGGACAACACCAAGGCCGCCAAGTACGGACTGCGCGTGCACATCGTGGGCACCCACAAGGCCAAGACCCTGATCGACGGCCGGCTCCGGTTGAGGGGCGCCGGTCCAGGGCGCATGCACTGGTACAGCGAAATCCGCTCGGACTACTACGAGCAGCTCACCAATGAGGTGCTGGCCCCGCACCCGCGGACCCCGAGCAAGATGGTCTGGCAGAAGAAGGCCGGGCGCCGCAACGAGGCGCTGGACTGCGAGGTGTACGCCCTGCACGCCGCCCGGAGCCTGAAGACCCACCTGCTGCGCGATCACGAATGGGATCAGCTGGAGCAGCAACTGCTGCAGCCAACCCTGTTCAACAACGAACAACCCGTCGCCCCGATGCCGCGCCGAGCCGTGGCTCGCGGACGGGGCACCCGCAGCCGAGCGGGCTACTGAGGAAACAATCATGACAGACGCACAACAGCGCCTCGCGGAAGTGCGGGCGGCGATCTCTGACATCCTGAAAAAAGGGCAGCGGCTGCGCCGTGCGGACCGCGAGCTGCAGCGCGCCGAACTGAACAGCCTGCGCCTGCTGGAGCAGCAGTACGCCAGGGAGGTCGCTCTGGAGCAGGCCCAGCAGCAGGGCCGTGGCCGTAACCGCATCTCCTACCTGGCAATCTGACCATGGGCTTCTTTCGAAAGGATCCGGCCGAGCTGCTGATGCGCGAGGCCATCAAGCTCGCCAAGTCGGCCACCGGGGCACCGCCCATCGTCGCCCAGGGCGGAGGTGGCGGCGCCGAGACCCGCTGGCGTGGGGCCTCCCGCGTACTGCGCAGCATGGCCAGCTGGATCCCCGGCCTGGGCAGTCCGCGCCGGGATCTCGACCAGAACGAGCGGCGCATGCTGGTGGCCCGGTCGCGGGACGCCATGCGCAACCACCTCATTGCACGGGCGGCCATCACGCGTCTGCGCACCAATGTGGTGGGAACCGGCCTGGTCTGCCGCTCGCAGGTCGACCACTCGGCACTCGGCCTGAGCGAAACGCAGGCCGACGAACTCAATGCCCAGCTCGACCGGCTCTGGTCGCTGTATGCCGATGACCCGCGTGAGTGCGACGCAGAGGCGACCCTGAACCACTATCAGCTGCAGGCGCTGGTGATGGTCTCCTCCATGGTCGGCGGCGACGTGCTGATCGCCAGCCCCGACGACGAGCGTCCGGGCTGCGTCTTCAGCACGCGCCTGCAGCTGATCGAGTCGGATCGGGTGTGCAACCCGGCAGGCCGGCTCGACGGTGCGAACCTGGTGGACGGCGTCGAGTTCGACCGGCTCGGCGCGCCGGTGGCCTACCACGTCTGCAGCGGCTACCAGAACGAGTACACCAGCGGTCAACCGCTGACTTGGGAACGCCTGCCGGCGTTCGGGGCGCTGACCGGGCGGCGCCGGGTGATGCACGTCATGGCCGACAAGGAGCGCCCCGGCCAGAAGCGTGGCGCGCCGTACCTTGCGCCGGTGCTGGAGCCGCTGCAGAAGCTGGAGCGCTACAGCAGCGCCGAACTGATGGCGGCAGTGATCTCGGCCATGTTCACCGTCTTCATCAAGAAGACCAACGACTTCCAGGTCGGGAACCTGCCGATGACCGCTCTGGCGAATGAAGGCGGCGGCCCTGGTGGCGACACCACCGGGGATGGCGAACTGGCCTTGGGCGAGGGCGCGATTGTCGACCTGGGGCAGGGCGAGGAACCGATGATCGCCAACCCGGCGCGACCCAACGCGCAGTTCGACCCGTTCTTCACCGCCGTGGTGAAGGAGATCGGCGCCGCCCTGGAACAGCCGATGGAGGAGCTGCTGCTGCACTACAGCAGCAGTTACAGCGCGGCCCGCGCAGCGATGCTGCAGGCTTGGCGCTTCTACAGCCTGCGCCGCTGGTGGCTGATCTGCGACTTCTGCCAGCCCAGCCGCGAGCTGCTGATCGACGAGGCTGTGGCTCGGGGGCTGATCAGCTTGCCCGGCTATGCGGATCCCGCCACGCGCAAAGCCTACTGCCAAGCGATTTGGATCGGCCCGGCCCGTGGCGCCATCGATGAGCTGAAGGAGGCCAACGCCGCCGGCAAACGCATCGAGATCGGCGTCAGCAACGAGACGCTGGAGACCGCCGCGATGACCGGTGAGCCGTGGCAACAGGTGTACCGGCAACGCGTTCGGGAAGTCGAGCAACGCCGTAAGGACGGCCTGCACACCCTCCCCAAAGGGCGCGAACAGGAAGCGCCTCCCAACAAACCCGACGAGGAATAACCATGCCCCGCGCATTCGAGCTGGCTGCCTCGCAGCCGTGGCTGATGCTGCCCGGCGCCCTGGAAAACCTGCTGACCATCGCAGACCGAATGGGCGACCCGGCGGCTCTGGAGACCCGCACCGGCACGCGGCTGGACAACAGCCGCACCGTCAGCGTGCGCAACGGAGTTGCGATCATCCCGGTGGTCGGCCCCGTGTTCCGCTACGCCAACCTCTTCACCGAGATCAGCGGCGCGACCAGCACCCAGGTGCTGGCCACCGACCTGCAGAAGGCGCTGGACGACCCCAAGGTCAGCGCAATCATCCTGAACATCGACAGCCCCGGTGGCGTTGCCGCCGGCATCAACGAGCTGGCCGACCTCATCCATGCGGCCCGAGACCGCAAGCGCATCGTCGCCTACATCGGCGGCACCGGAGCCAGCGCGGCCTACTGGATCGCCTCGGCCGCCGGCGAGATCGTCATCGACGAGACCGCGCTCGCCGGCAGCATCGGCGTCGTGGTCGAGGCGGTGGTGGAGGGTGAGGCCGCCACCGGGCGCAAGCGCTACCAGATCGTCAGCCGCAACGCACCCAACAAGCGGGTGGATCTCTCCACCGAAGAAGGCCGGGCCAAGGTCGGCGAGACCGTCGACGCCATGGGCGACGTGTTCGTGGCCAAGGTCGCCCGCAACCTGGGCGTGGATCCGGAGCGCGTCCCCGAGATGGGCGACTTCGGCGGGTTGCGCGTCGGCGCCGCCGCCGTCGAGTCCGGCCTGGCCCACCGGCTGGGCTCGCTTGAAGCACTGATTACCGAACTGGCCAAAACGGCCACAAACCAACCGAGGAAATTCAACATGACCACCGTCAGCAGCACGGCGGAGTTGCGTGAGGCGCTGGCCGCCGGCACGGATCCGCAGACCATCCAGATCGCCCAGGCCAGCCAGCCGGATCTGGAGAGCATCCGCACCCAGAGCCGCGAGGAAGGCGCTACCGCCGAACGGCAGCGCATCACCGGCATCAACGCCCTGGCCAGCAAGGGGTTCGAGACCGAGATCGCCGCCGCCATTGATGCCGGCACCTCGGTCGAGGCCACCGCGCTGCAGTTGTTCAAGGCAGCCCAGGACCGCGGCATTTCCCTGAGCGCGATCAAGTCCGACGCCACGGGCACGTCGGCCTCGACACCGACCGGTGACGCTGGCCAGGGCGAGCGCAAGGCCGTGGTCAATGCCATCGTCGTGGGCGCCTCGCGCCGCTGACAGGAGAAGAGCATGAGCAATCCAGAACGCCAAACCTACGTGCCCGAGCAGCTCTCGGCGGGCGCCTTCCCCGTGATGATCGACACCGCCGTGATCGCCGCCGGCCAGAACCTTCCGCTAGGCGCGGTGCTGGGGCAGGTCAAGGCAAGCGGCGAGTACGTGCTGTGCAAGGCCGCAGCCAGCGACGGCTCCGAGGTGCCGTCGGCGATCCTCGACCAGGCCACGGACGCCAGCAAGGGCGCACAGGCGGCGCCGATCCGACTGACCGGCGAAGTGCTGGCCACCCAACTCACCCTCGGCGAAGGGCTCACTGTGGCGAAGGCGAAAGCCTCGCTGCGTGCCCTGTGCCTGTTCGTTCGCTAACCGGAGTTTCCGATGGATATTTTTGATACCCGCACCATGCTGGAAGCGGTCGAGCAGATGCCGACCGCACGCCGATTTCTGCTGAACACCTTCTTCAATGGCGGCAACCCGGTGACGTTCCCGACCAAGTCCGTGGACATCGACATCGTCAAGGGCAAGCGCAAGATGGCGCCGTTCGTCAATCCGCGCCTGCCGGGCAGCCTGTCGCTGCGCGAGGGCTACACCACCAGCACCTACTCGCCGCCGTACATCCAGCCCAAGCGCGAGACCACCGCCGAACTGGTGCTCAAGCGTGCAGCCGGCGACAACCCGTACTCCACCCGCACCCCGCTGGAGCGTGCCGGCCAGTTGCTGGGCAAGGATCTGCGTGACCTGGACGACGAGATCGTCCGCCGCGAGGAGTGGATGTGCGCCCAGGCGCTCACCACCGGCAAGGTCCGAGTGATCGGCGAGGGCGTGGACGACACCATCGACTTCCTGATGGCGAGCGACCACCGGATCAGCCTCGGCAGCGGGCAATGGAACACGGCCGACGCTGACCCCATCAGCAACCTGCGCACCTGGAAACGCAAGATCGCCAAGGACTCCGGCCGCACGGCCAACACCGTGGCCATGAGCGGCGAGGCGCTGGACGCCTTCCAGTCCAACGCGACGGTGATGAAGCAACTCAACACCCGCCGCGTCGACATGGGCATGATCAAGCCCGAGGAGCTGCCCGATGGTGTGACCTACCTGGGCTACCTGAGCGATCCGGGCGTCGACCTGTACGGCTATGACGAGTGGTATCTGGCCGATGGCGAAGAGGACGAAGAGCTGCCGATGATCCCCGCCGGTGGCCTGATCCTCGGATCCACCTCGACGCGCAACGCCATGCTGTACGGTGCGATCCAGGATCTGGCGGCCGTCGAAAGCGGCCTGGTCGAAGCGGCGCGCTTCCCGAAAAGCTGGGTCACTGAAGAGCCGAGCGCCCGCTGGCTGAAGCTGCAGAGCGCCGCCTTGGCCGGCCTGCTGGAGCCGGACGCCTTCATCTACGCCAAGGTGGTGTGACATGGCCAAGAAAGCCGAATACCTGGTGATCGACGGCTGCGTGCAGGACGGCCGCAATGTGGCGGTCAAGGGCCAGCCGTACAACCCGCCCAGCAAGGAGGTGGCGGACGCGCTGGTGGCCGAGGGGCGCATCGCCGCCATCAAGGATCCGCGTGCCCAGCAGTTGCTGCAGGAGAGCCCGGACGCAACCGACGACGCAGACGACGGTGCGTGACCGTGGGCTTTCGCGAGCTGAGCGACGACATGGATGCCCTGGTGCTGGATGGGCTGGGTGACACGGGAACGGTCGGCGGTCGGGAGATCGCCGGCTTCTTTTCCGCACCATGGCTGCAGCCACGCATGGGGCGGATCAACACGGGGCTCCGTGAGCCGCGTTTCGAGATCCGCGTCTGCGATGCGGACGGGGTCGAGGAGGGGCAACTGGTGGACATCGACCTGCCGGCGCAGGACGGTGGCGGCCTTTATGACCTGGTGAAGCTAGAACCTGACGGCGACGGCTGGGTGGCATTGCTGTTGAGGGCCAGATGATGAGCGTAGGCAGTCATTTCAAGCCATCGGCCAGCGGCGGGATGATCTCGCTGCAAGCCAACTCCGCAGAGCTGAAAGCGTTCCAGGACTTCGCGGCCCTGGTGCCCAAGGCCGCCGCCAACGCCCAGCGCAGGGCGATCAACAAGACACTGCGCTGGCTCGTCACCTACATCGCCAGGGCCGTCGGCCGTCAGGAGCGGATAGCGCTCAAGGCGGTGAGGCAGCGCCTGCGGGCCTATCCGGTCAGCGGCGGGGCCAACAGCGGCAAGCTGTGGTTCGGCCTCGACTCCATCGAGGCCAGCCGCATCGGCAGCGTCCGCCAGGGCAAGACCGGCGTGTCGGTTGCAGGCCGCCGGTACGCGGGCGCCTTCCACAAGAAGGTGTACGGCAGCCAGGCGGACATCTGGATCCGCACGGCCAGCAAGCACTTCGACGCCGCCGACTACCCGGACAGCGACGTCAGCGCGGCCGGCGGGGCCAGCTCCGGATGGATCGCCGAACACGGCAGCCGCTTCCCGCTGGCCAAGGCCAAGGTCTCACTGGAGCAAGCCCGGCCTCTTTTCGAGGCTTGGGTGCGAAAGGCGGATGAACACCTGGTGCATGTGCTGCAGCAGGAACTCAACTTTGAACTGCAGAAGCACCTGAAGGGGAACTGACGCGATGGACGAACCGGAAATCCCGTTCAGCCTTGAACGGCTGTTCCGGGCCATTGAGATGCGCATCCAGGCTCACCTGCCGGACGTGCGGACGGTGTCCATGTGGCCCGACATCAGGGATCGCATACCGCTGCCGGCGGTGCTGCTCGAACTGGCGGAGCTGGAGCCCGGCCACGATCCGGGCACCGGCGAAACCAGCCTGACCTGCAAGTTCGAGGCGCGGGTGATCACTGACCCGATCCACCGGGATCATCACCAGCAGGCTGTGTTCCTGGTCGGCCAACTGGCGGTGCTTCTGCGCCTGCAGACTTGGGGCGTGGAGGTCGAGCCCGCCGAGTTCGTGCAGGCCATGCCGGACTGGACCAAGCCCGAACTGGACGGCTACACCGTCTGGGCCGTGGAGTGGACGCAGCAGGTCTACCTGGGCGAGGCGCAATGGCCTTGGCCGGACCAACCGCCGGGCACCCTGGTGCTGAACATTGATCCGGGCGACGGCCCGTTCCGGCCGGAGGACGTGCCATGAGTTCGGGCTACGTCGCGGCCCAGCACGACCGCATGCTCGCCGGCCTGGTCAAGGACTGCTACGTGGTCGCGGTGGATCTCGCCGCGTCCCCTCCGGCCTGCCGGGTCTCGGACGGCGAATGGGTCAGCGGCTGGGTGCGCTGGCACAGCATCGCCGCCGGCAAGGCCCGGCACTGGCGGGCGCCGAGCCTGAACGAGCAGGGCACCCTGATCAGTGCCAGCGGCGACGTGGCCCAGGGCACGTTCATCCCGGGCCTTTACGGCAGCGGCGGGCCGCCGCCGGACAACCGCGACCACGTCGAGGTCTGGCGCTTCGAGGACGGCGGATCCCTGGTCTACGACTGGCAGGCCAAGAGCTACGCCATCAGCCTGCCGACCGGCACGGTCACCATCAACGTCGGGGGAACCCAGGCCGAGGTGACCGACAGCGCCGTCACGGTGAAGTCGGGAACGATCGATCTCGAAGGCAAGGTGAACATCAAGGGGCCGGTCAACATCGACGGCCCGCTGCACGTCACCCAGGACGTCACCGGCGGCGGGAAGATCCTCGACACCTCGGGCAACAGCAGCAACCACAAGCATTAGCGATTACCCATTGACCCGGCCCGCCCTGCGCGGGCCTTTTTCTACCCGGAGCAATCATGGCCAAACCCCAAGACGATCCAGCGGCGCAGGCACCTGCCGCCGTTCCGACGGTGCCGGCGGCCCCGTCGGTCACCTTCCGCGACACCCTCTACACCTCTCGCACCGTCATCCTGCCGGACGGCCGCACGCTCGCCGTGGCCGGCGCCCTGGTCACGGTCGAGGCCGGCGACGACACCGCGCTGAAGTGCCTCAAGGCCCATCCCGAATACGAGCAGCTCAAGGAGTAGTCCCGATGATCGGAATGGATCGCCACACCGGGCAACCCATCTCCGGCATCGAGCATCTGCGCCAGTCCATGGCGGACATCCTCGGCACCCCCTTGATGAGCCGGCGCGAGCGCCCGGAGTACGGCAGCAAGCTGCGGCGCATGGTCGACCTGCCCATCAACGAAGGCTGGAAGAGCGCCGCGCAGGCCGAGGCCGCCCGGGCGCTGCGCCAGTGGGAGCCGCGCCTGCGGCTTGAGCGCGTCGTCGTCATGTCGGTGCTGGGCGGCCAAATCAATTTCAAGATAAGCGGCGAATACCTCGGTGAGCGCGGCACGTTGGAGGTGTGGGTATGAGTACCTTGGTGGATCTGTCGGAGCTGCCGGCGCCGGACGTGCTGGAGCCGCTGGACTTCGAGGACGTGTACGGCGAGGCGCTGGAGGTGTTCCGGGGGCACATGGGGCAGAACTGGACGGCGTCGCTCGAGAGCGACCCGGTGACCAAGCTGCTGGAGGTCGGCAGCTACATCAAGCTCGGCAACCGGGCGCGGGTCAACGACGCGGCCAAGGCGCTGCTGCTGTCCCACGCCACCGGATCCGACCTGGACCAGCTGGCGGCCAACGTCAACCTGAAGCGCCTGGTCATCCAGGCGGCCGACCCGCTGGCCGTCCCGCCGGTCGAGGCGGTGAAGGAGTCGCACGACGCCCTGCGCGAGCGGGTGCAGTTGGCCTACGAGGGGCTGACCACTGCCGGCCCGCGCAACAGCTACATCCTGCATGCGCGCAACGCCTCGGCGCTGGTCGCCGACGCCACGGCGGAAAGCCCGGGGCCGGCCCGCGTCGACGTCACGGTGCTGGGGCTGGAGGGCGACGGCACGGCCGGTCCGGAGCTGCTGGCCCTGGTCGCGGCGGCGGTGAACGACGATGACGTGAGGCCGGTCGCCGACCGCGTCACCGTGCGCGGCGCCGAGATCCTGCGCTACAGCGTCGACGCCGTGCTGCACATGAAGGGCGCCGGCCCGGAGAACGACGCGGCGCTCACCGAGGCGATCCGGCGGCTGGGCCTGTGGATCAACCCACGGCGCCGGCTGGGCGTCGAGGTGGCGCGCTCCGGCGTCGACGCGCAGCTGCACGTCGCCGGTGTCGCACGGGTGGAGCTGCGGGGATGGCAAGACCTGAAGCCGACCAAGGCCCAGGCCGCCTACTGCACGGGTTACAGCGTCGTGCTGGGGGACTGACATGCGCAGCCTACTACCGCTCAACAGCACCCCCTTGGAGCGGGGCATCGAGGCCACGTTCGCCGAGACCACCCTGATCCCGCTGCGCGCCTTGTACAACCCCGACAACTGCCCGGTGCACCTGCTGCCGCACCTGGCCTGGGCCTGGTCGGTCGACCGCTGGGATCCGGCCTGGCCGGAGCCGGTCAAGCGCGCCGCGATCAAGGCCTCGTTCTACATCCACAAGCACAAGGGCACCATCGGCGCCCTGCGCCGGGTGGTCGAGCCGCTGGGCTACTTGATCGAGGTGCTGGAGTGGTGGCAGACCGCACCGGAAGGCGTGCCCGGCACCTTCGCCCTGAAGGTCGGCGTCCTCGACACCGGCATCACCGAGGAGATGTATCGGGAGCTGGAGCGCCTGATCGACGACGCCAAGCCGGTCAGCCGGCAGCTGACGGGCCTGGCCATCAGCCTCGAAACCAAGGGCGACCTGAACATCGCCGCGACCCTCTACGACGGCGACGAGATCGACGTCTACCCGCCGGTGATGCGTGACATCGAGGTCACCGGAAGCTTCGGCGTGGTCGGCCGCGAACACACCATCGATACCCTGGACATCTACCAATGACTGATGCGAACACGCAGTTCTTCGCCATCCTCACCAACGTGGGGAAGGCCAAGCAGGCGAACGCCGACGCGCTCGGCATCCCCTGGAGACTCTCCGACATGGGCGTCGGGGACGCCAACAACATCGATCCGGTCATCCCCTCCGAGGGGCAGACCAAACTGATCAACGAATGGCGGCGCCGGCCGCTCAACCGGCTGATGACCGATCCGGTCAACCCGGCGGTGCTGATCGCCGAGCAGGTCATCCCGGCCGACGAGGGCGGGCGCTGGATCCGCGAGATCGGCCTGTACGACGCCGACGGCGACCTGGTGGCGGTGGCCAACTGCGCGCCGAGCTTCAAGCCGCTGCTGTCGCAGGGCTCGGGCCGGACGCAGATCGTGCGGATGAACTTCATCGTCACCAGCACCGGCAACATCCAGCTCAAGGTCGATCCGGCGGTGGTACTGGCCACGCGGGCCTACGTGGAGGCGGCCATCCTGGAGGTGCTGCCCAAGAACAAGACTGCCGGACAGTACACGCGGGTCAAGGTCAACGAGCGCGGCATCGTCGAGTCGGGTGACAACCCGACAACGCTGGCGGGATACGGCATCACCGACAGCTACAGCAAGACGCAGGTTGATCAAAAGGTCAGCGATGCGCTGGCCGCCACGACTCCGAACCGCCTGCTTGGTCTCCGACGTATCCGATCCGCGCAGGGCTATACGCAGATCTACAACGCAACGCCAGGCACCGGTAAGGTCCGGGTTCGCGGCGAGGGCGCGGGTGGTGGAGGCGGCGGCGCGTACTCGACAGCCGCTGGGCAAATTTCCGGCGGTTGCGGCGGGAGCGCTGGGGCGTTCTTCGACACTTGGATCACCAGCGGCTTCAACGGCGTCCAGGTGACACTCGGCCGGGGCGGAATAGGCGTCCTGGCGGCCAAGGGCGGCAACGGCGGCGCCACGTCGTTTGGGGCTTTTGCCACGGCGCCGGGCGGTTATGGCGGCGGACTGGTGGGGAACATCGCGCCGCCGGTGTACCTGGGGCGCACGCCGAATTCAGAGTATGCGACTGGCGGGGCTTTCGCGAACAGCTCGGGGCAAGGCGGTGGTGGGTTCTTAGCTCCCATGGCCGGGTTCTGTGTATCCGGTGAGGGTGGCCCGAGCCGCTGGGGAGCGGGCGGCAACTCAATCTCTCAGAGCGGCAACGGTACTCCCGCTGGCACGCCTGGGGCGGGCGGCGGCGGGGCCGTGGCCCAGCCGTCCTACCCCTCACACCTGAAGGGCGGCGACGGCGGAGACGGTTGGATTGAGATCGAGGAATGGACATGAGTGTTTATGTGCGTGTGAGTGCCGGCGAGGTGTTCGAGCGGGTCGAGACGGACGGCGACATCACGAAAATGTTTCACCCGTCGATGGTCTTCGTCTGCATAGACGGCATCGAGCCGCCCCCTTTGGAGGGCTGGCAGGCCATCGAGTCCGGCGGCGCCTGGCGGTTCTCGCCGCCGGACGCGCCGGTCACGACGCCGGAGCAACAGGCCGCCCTGGTCGCGGCCGAGCGGTTCAAGCGCGAGGCGACCGGCGTCCTGGTCGACGGACTGTCCATCGAGACGACCCGCGACAGCCAGGCGCTGATCGCCAGCACCGGGCTGGCCGCGATCTACGACCCGGAGTACCGCTGCAACTTCAAGACCGCGACCGGCTTCGTCGAGATCGGCTCGGCGGAAATCGTCGCGATTGCCACGGCGGTGCGCGGCCATGTGCAGGCCTGCTTCGACCGCGAGCTGGAACTGCTGCGCCTGATCGAGGAGGGCGAATACCGCGACGAGCTGCTCCACCAGGGCTGGCCGGCACCGACGCCGCCGGATCCGCCAAAGCTGCAATGAACGCCCCGCACCGTCGGGGCGTTTTCCTGTCCGCTACAACCTGCACGACCCATCCAATAGCCTCGCTCACGCGGGGCTTTTTCGTTTCTGGAGATTGACCCTCATGAGCTTCTACCACGGCGTCACGACCGCCTCGGTCGATACCGGCGCACGCACCATCTCGCTGCCGTCCTCCTCGATCATCGGCCTGTGCGACACCTTCACCCCCGGTTTGCTCGGCGGCGGCACGGCCAAGGCCGGCGAGCTGAAACTGATCACCACCGAGCGCGAAGCCATCGCTGCGTTCGGCGCGGAATCGGCGATCACCAAGTCCTGTAAGGCGATCTACGCCAAGGCCAAGGTGGTCATCGTCGCCATCGGCGTGCCGAAGATGGACGACCCGGCGCTGCAGACCTCGGCGATCATCGGCGGCGTGCTGACCTCCGGGCAGCGCACCGGCTTGCAGGCGCTGCTCGACGGCAAGAGCCTGTTCAACGCGCAGCCGCGGCTGCTGATCGCGCCAGGACATTCGGCGACCCAGGCGGTGGCCACGGCCATGGACGGCCTGGCGCAGAAGCTGCGGGCCATCGGCATCATCGACGGGCCGGGCACCACCGACGAGGCCGCGATGGCCTACGCGAAGAACTTCGGCAGCCGCAACCTGTTCATGGTCGACCCCGGCGTGCAGTACTGGGACACCGCCGAAAGCAAGACCGTTGACGCGCCGGGCTCGGCGTGGGCAGCCGGCCTGTTCGCCTGGACCGATGCCGAGTACGGTTTCTGGGCCTCACCGTCGAACAAGGAGTTCACCGGCATCACCGGCACCGGACGGGCGGTCGAGTACCTGGACGGCGACGAGACCTGCCGGGCCAACCTGCTCAACAACGCGAACATCACCACGATCATCCGCGACGACGGCTACCGGCTGTGGGGCAACCGCACCCTGTCGAGCGACCCGAAATGGGCGTTCGTCACCCGCGTGCGCACCCTGTTCATGATCATGGACGCAGTGCAGGCCGGGCACAAATGGGCGGTCGACCGCTCGATCACCAAGACCTATGTCAAGGACGTCACCGACGGCCTAGAGGCGTTCATGCGCGACTTGAAGAACCAGGGCGCGGTGATCAACTTCGAGGTGTTCCCCGACGAGGAACTGAACACCGCGAGCCAGATCGAGCAGGGCAAGGTGTACTGGCGGATCCGCTTCACCGACGTGCCGCCGGCCGAGAACCCGAATTTCCTTTTTGAGGTCACCAACCAATGGATGACCGAAGTGCTTGAACCCGCCTGAGGAGGCCACTGATGAATCCTGAAGTTTTGTCCAACAGCGTGGCGTTTATCGACGGCGTCAGCTTCTCCGGCGAAGTCCCCAATCTGACGCTGCCCAAGGTGGTGCTGAAGATGGAAAGTTACCGGGGCGGCGGCATGGCCGGCGAGATCGAGATCCCGGTCGGTGTCGAGAAGCTCGAAGCCGGTTTCACCACCACCGGCGTGCGGCGGGAGGCGCTCAAGTGGTTCGGCCTGTCCGACCGCACCGCCTGCAACGCGGTGTTCCGGGGCTCGTTCAAGGGCTACAAGGGCAAGGTGACCCCGGTCATCGTCACCATGCGCGGCGGCCTCAAGGAGGTCGACATGGGCGACTGGAAGCCGGGCGAAAAGGCTGAGACCAAACACAACATGGCATTGACCTACTACAAGCTCGAAGTCGGCGGCCGGGTGGCCTTCGAGATCGACATGGTGGGCATGGTGCTGGTGATCGACGGCGTCGACCACCTCGCTGAAGAACGTGCGGCCCTGGGCCTCTAAGGAAGAGTGAAATGAACCAAGATATCCAACCGGTCTTCCCAAAAAAACTCCCCAAGTGGCTGCAGCTCTCGGAAGAGGGCTACCGCATTCGCCTCCGTTGGCCCATCGAGCTAAACGGCGTGAAGGTAGACACCCTGGCGATGCGCGCGCCTTGTGTGCGTGATGTACGTGCGGCGCAGGCGACCTCCAACGGCGACGCGGAACAGCGCGAGATCTCGCTGTTCGCCTCCCTAACCCAGACCTCCGAGGCGGAGCTGGGTGCGCTGAAGGTGATCGACTACGGACGATTGCAGGCTGGCTACTTTCGTCTGGTCGAGGACGACGAGGTGTGACGTGACCACGTTGAAGGCCCTGGCCAAACGCATGGCCAGGGAGACCGGGTTCTCGGCAGCCGAGATCACGGGCATGCCCTTCAACGAACTGGTGTGGTGGCTCTCCGACTGAGCCACCGCTCAACCCCCTTTGACGCATAAGGCACGCACATGGCGAAGAACCTCGCGCTCGGCTTTGTCATCGGCGGCGCCGTCGACCCGACGGTGGGCAAAGCTTTCAAGGACGTCGAAAGCAAGATCAAGCACCTGGAGTCCGTGGGCTCGAAGGCCCGCGTGCTGCAGAACACCATCGGCGACACCATGCGCCTGCGCGATGAGTGGCGCAAGGCGCACATGACCGGCGCCGAAGGCGCGGGCAAGCTGCTGGCCAAGTACGAAAAGAACCTCGAACTGCTCAAGAAACAGGGCGTCGAGGTCGGCCGCCTGAGCAAGGCCTACGCTACCTTGGGCCGCGTTGCCGCCGGCGCCGAACTCAAGGCGCTGGGCCACCAGCAGATCGAGGAAGGCCGGTCCGGCCTGAAAAGCTCCATCGGCCAGGCCGGCGCGCTGACCGCCGCCGTCGCCATCCCGACCAAGGTCAGTGCGGACTACGGCGCGATCATTCGCGACATCGCGATCAAGGCCAACATCGCCAACTCGTCAGAAGAGGCGAGACTGTCCAAATCCGTTATCGGCACGTCACGCGACACGGGCATGGCGCGTAACCAGGTGGCGGAGGTCGTCAACGCCTTGGTCGGTGCCGGCATGGAGCTGGACAAGGCTCAGTCCTATACGACGATGGCGGCCAAGTTCTCCGTGGGCCAGGGATCGGAAGGTGCCGTGACGGCCAAGATGATCAACGCCCTGGGGCAGAACGCCAAGATCACCGATCCGGCGATGATGCAGAAGGCGCTGGAGACTATCGCCTACCAAGGGCAGGCGGGCAGCTTCGAGGCGGTCGACATGGCCCGCTGGTTCCCCGAGCTGTTGGCCGGCATGGGCAAGCTGGGCATCACCGGGATGGACTCGGTGACGCAACTGGGCGCCATGCTGCAGGTGCAGATGAAGACGGCCGGCGGTTCGGACGAGGCGGCCAACAACCTCAAGAACTGGATGGAGAAGATTGGCTCCGGCGAGACGGTCAAGGCCTACGCTAAGGCCGGCATCGACTACAAGGGGTCGATGCAGACCGGACTGCAGAACGGCAAGTCCACGCTAGAGTCCAGCTTTGCGCTGGCCCAGAAGTACATCGAGGCGACCGACCCCAAGCGGGCCGCTGAGATGGCTAAGGCCACGGCTGCCATCAGCAAAGAGGCCGATCCCGAGAAGGCCAAGGCCATGATGAAGTCCCTGGAGGAGGCCCTGCGCACCGGCGACCTGTTCGCCGACATGCAGGTCAAGGCCGCCCTGACCGCGTACATGCAGAACAAGGATCTGTATGAGCAACTGAAGAAGGACTCGGCGGGTGCGACCGGGATCCTGGACAAGAACCTCGCCGAGCGGCGGCAGACCTCGGCGCAGAAGTGGGCGGAGATGGCCCAGTCCATGGACGACGCCATGCGCAGCATCGGCGATGCGCTGCGGCCGGTCACCGACGGCGTGGCCGACGGCATCAACAATGTCAGCCGCAGGCTTTCGGGACTGGCTGACGAGTTCCCACGGGTGACGCTCGGCATAGGGGCGGCAGTGGCCGGTCTGATCGCGCTCAAGGGCGCGGCGAGCGCCTTCAAGATAGGCAAGGGCCTGATGAACCTCGGGCGCGGCACCCTGCTTGGCAACCCGAACATCCCGCAGAAGGTGATCGTCACCAACCTGCCGGGCAAGGGAGGCGGGCTGGGTGCCGATGGCCTAGATGTCGGTGGCGACGACAAGAAGGGCAAAGGCGGCAAGGGTGACGGCCTCGGTCGTAGGGACAAGATCGTCAACGGCATGAAAGGCCCGGCGGCGCTGGCGGTGGTCGATGCCGGCCTCAAGGCATTGGACACCTACCAGAACGCCGAGACCCGCGATGAAAAGGCCGAAGGCTACGGCGAGGCGGCGGGCGGGCTGGCCGGCACGCTGGCCGGTGCGGCCGCCGGTGCAGCCATCGGGACGGCGGTGCCGATCATCGGCAACATCGTCGGCGGCCTGATCGGCGGCTACCTGGGTTACCTGGGCGGCGATGCGGCCGGCGGCTTCTTGGGCAAGAAAATGTTCGGCACTGACGAGTCGCTCAAGCGGGTGCCGGATGCCGGGCCGCTGATGATGGCCAACGCCGGGCAGAACCTGCCGCCGGTGATGGGTGACATCGCCCGGTCCTTTGCGCCGAAACCGGCCACCGGTCCGCTGGCCCCTGGCGCGGCGATGGGCGATGTGGCCCGTTCGCTGGCTGCACCTGCCGGTGCACCGGTTCCGCCGGCATTGCTGGCAGCACCGATCCCGGCGGCCAAGGCCGAAGCTACGAAGGTCGAGCAACGGGTCGAGATCACGGCGCCGCTGCAGATCACCGTGCAGGGCGACGTCAAGGATCCGGCCCAGATGGCGCGCGAGCTGCAGCCCTACATCGCGCAGCAGATGCAGCAGGCCACGCAACAGCTGCAGAACCGCACGCTGTACGACGAACCGCATGTGTAAGGAGGGCCGATGGCCTACATGGAACAGCTGCAGTCAGGGCTCAAGCAACTGGCGGCAGCGGGGGAGACCGGGCGGCGCAGCCTCGATGGCATGATGGGGCCGGTCAACGGCGCGATCAGCGAGATCAGCGGCGCGGCCTCGGAGCTTGAGGGCATCCCGATTGTCGGCCCGGCGGTCGGGGAAAAGCTGCAGCGCGTGATGCGCGGGGTGAACGCGGCCCAGGCCAAGGTCGGCCAGGTGGTGGCCACCTACAACAAGGCCACCCGCGCCCTGTCGCAGATCGACGAGCGCATGGGCGAGCTGAAGGAACAGGCGGCCCGGGCGTCCACCGCGATCAACAAGATCGCCGGCAAGGTCAGCCCCTCGCTGGGCAACATCCTGCCGACCGGTGCGCTGGCCGGCGACGCTACGCCGGTGCCCGAGGCGGTCAAGCCGTTCCCGCACCTGCTGATCATGCAGCCGCTGGATCCCAAGGAGGTGCCGTACTACTTCAACCTGGACACCGCCGCCTTCGACGAGCTGCGGCGCTCGACGGAGTACCGCTGGGCCTCGCAGGAGCGCCTGACCCGGCGGCCGGCGCAGCAGGCGGTGGGCATCGGCGAGGAAAAGATCACCCTCAAGGGGGCGATCTTCCCCGGCTTCAAGGGCGGCATCCGGCAGCTGGACACCCTGCGCAGCCTGGGCGCCCAGCTCCAGCCGCTGACACTGACCACCGGCTACGGCGACGTGCTGGGCACCTGGTGCCTGAAGAACATCGAAGAAGAACAGAGCGCGCTGCTGCAGGGTGGGATCCCGCGCAAGCAGGCGTTCACCTTGGAGCTTGTGCGCTATGGCGACGACCTGCAGAACGTCTGACGGAGACCTGCTCGACACCCTTTGCTACCACGCCTACGGGCACCTCAACGGCACAGTGGAGGCGGTGCTGGACGCCAACCAGGGGCTGGCCGACGAGCCGCAACCGTACCGCGCCGGCATCGTGATCGAGCTGCCGGATCTGCCGCCACCCGACGACAGCGAGGTGATGCTGTGGGGCTGACGCCTTGTTCGCCTGTCGCTGATCGACTCAACCGGCCCGCCCAGCGCGGGCCTTCCTTTGGATGGAATCATGACCCCAACCTTTCGCGTCGTCGCCGACGGCGCCGACATCACCCAGCGCATCAACGACCGGCTGCTGCAGCTCAAGACCACTGACAAGCCCGGCATGGAATCCGACGAGTTCGAACTGCGCATCGATGATCGCGACGGCGCGGTGGTGCTGCCTCCTCGCGGGGCCAGCATCGAGGTCTACCTGGGCTACGCGGAAACCAAGCTGACCCGCATCGGCCGCTACGTCGTCGACGAGATCGAGCTGTCCGGTCCGCCGGACACGCTGGTGATCACCGGCAAGGCCAGCGACATGCGCGGCAGCGGCAAGACCACCCGCAGCGGTAGCTGGGAGAGCGTGCCGCTGTCGCGGATCGTCGCCGACGTCGCCGCCCGCAACGGCTGGCAGGTGGTGTGCCCGGTGCAGACCAAGGTGCCGCGAGCCGACCAGCTCAACGAGTCGGACTTCAACTTCATCACCCGGCTGGCCAAGCAGTACGACTGCACGGCGAAGGTCGCCGACGGCAAGTTGCTGGTCATGCCGCGCCAGGGCGGACAGAGTGCCTCGGGCAAGGCGTTCGGCGTGGTGACGATCCAGCGCCCTGATGTCAGCCGGTTCCAGTTCAGGCTGGGCGACCGTAACACCCACAAAGCGGTCTCCGCCAAGCACCAGGACAAGAAGACCGGCAAGCTCGCCGTGGTCACCCTCGACAACGACGAGTCGCCGGACGGCCTGCCGCCGGTGCACATCGACCGCCACATCCACCCGAACAAGTCCGCCGCCGAAGCGGCCGCCCAGGCGCGCCTCACCGCGTTCAACCGCTCCACGGCCGGCGTCCGGCTGGAGATGGCGGGGCGCACCGACCTGTTCGCCGAGCGGACGATCAACGCCCAGGGCTTCAAGGTCGGGCTCGACGGCGAGTACCTGGTCGACTCGGTGGAACAGGTGTTCACCCAGGCCGGCTGGAGCACAACGGTCGAGTGCAACGGCGGCAAGAAGGGCAAGGCGAAAGCCAAAGGCAAGAAGAAAAAGGCGGCGAAGGAGCTGAAGGTCGTTCAGCTCTAGCAGTCGCGCCGCATCCCCAAAGACGAGGAGAACCCCATGTCACTGACGGAACAACAGCTGCAACGCATCATGCCCAACGCCCGCCGCCAAGCGGGCGTTTTTGTTTCCGCGCTCAACGCGGCGATGGATCACCGGCAGATCAATACGCCCAAGCGGCAGGCCGCGTTCCTGGCCCAGGTCGGGCACGAGTCGGGCCAGCTCAACTACGTGCGCGAGCTGGGCGGCGACCAGTACCTGAGCAAGTACGATACCGGCACCCTGGCCGCGAAACTGGGTAACACGCCCGAGGCCGACGGCGACGGCCAGCGCTACCGGGGCCGGGGCCTGATCCAGGTCACCGGCCACAACAACTACCTGCGCTGCAGCCTGGCGCTGTTCGGCGACGAGCGTCTGCTGCGCACCCCTGAGTTGCTGGAGCTGCCTCAGTGGGCCTGCGAGTCGGCCGCATGGTTCTGGTGGGTTCGCGGGCTGAATGCCTTGGCGGACCAGGGCGAGTTCGAGGAGATCACCCGCAAGATCAACGGCGGGCTGAACGGCCTGCAGGATCGTCTGCAGCTGTGGGAGCGGGCGAGGGCGGTGCTATGCGCCTCGGCGAACTGATCCCGGCGCCGTACCGGCTGCTGGCCATGGGTGTGCTGCTGGCCATCGTTGCCGGCGGATCCGCCGCGCTGGCCTGGCAAGTGCAGGGTTGGCGTTACGGCGAGCGGCTGGCCGAGCAGGCGCGCCTGCATAGCGAAGTCCTCAACCAACTGACCCTGGCCGCTTCCACTGCGCAGCAGGCCGAACAGGATAACCGCCAAGCGCTGGAGCAGCGCCTGGCGACCAGCGAGCAAACCCACTACCGAGCCTTGAGCGATGCCCAACGTGATCAAGTTCGCCTGCGCGACCGCCTTGCCACTGCTGATCTGCGCCTGTCAGTCCTACTCGCCACCGCCGATGCCGGCGGCACCGGTGCGGTGCCAGCCTCCACCGCCTCCGGCAGCGTGGTTCATGGCCCCGCAAGAGCCGAACTTGACCCGGCGCATGCTCAACGAATTGTCGGCATCACCGACGACGGCGACCGGGGGCTGATCGCCCTTGCGGCCTGCCAAGCCTACGCCAAAGAAATCTCAGCACCGAAGTGAAAAAGAGCGGCCGACCCGGATGCGCCAACATCCGCCCCGGCCGCTGTCCCTGCAGAATGTCCCTGCAAGTCCAGCCAAGGCTCTTGCTCCGTGCACAAAGCGCGGCGAGCCTATCACCTGTTTATCCATACAGTAAAGGTCTTGCTTTCAATGTCTTCACCCATCATCCCTTGGATGGGCGGCAAACGCCGCCTGGCCGACCGCCTCCTCCCGCTCTTCCCGCCACACGAATGCTACGTCGAAGTATTTGCCGGCGGTGCCGCGCTGTACTTCATGAAGCCCCAGCCTTCGCCGGTCGAAGTCCTCAACGACATCAACGGCGACCTGGTGACGCTCTACCGCGTCGTGCAGAACCACCTCGAAGAGTTCGTGCGCCAGTTCAAATGGGCGCTCAGCTCGCGGCAGGTGTTCGAATGGCAGAAGATGACCCGCCCCGAAACCCTCACCGACATCCAGCGCGCCGCGCGGTTCTTCTACCTGCAGCACCATGCCTTCGCCGGCAAGGTCTCAGGGCAGTCGTTCGGCACCGCCACTACCGCCCCGGCCATCAACCTGCTGCGGATCGAGGAGAACCTCTCGGCCGCTTGGCAGCGCCTGGCTGGCACCTACGTCGAAAACCTTCCTTGGCTTGAATGCGCCGAACGCTACGACCGTGCGCACACCTTCCACTACATGGATCCGCCTTACTGGCAGACCGCCGGCTACGGCGTGGACTTTCCGTTCGAAAACTACGAACGGATCGCCGACTTCATGCGCCGCTGCAAGGGCAAGGTGATGGTCAGCATCAACGACCACCCGGACATCCGGCGGGTGTTCGAGGGATTCCACGTCGTGACTCTGGACATCCGCTACTCCACGACCAACCAGCGTGAGGGAAAGGCCGAGGTCAGCGGCGAACTGGTGATCATGAATTGGGAGCCTGCTGCTTTCGGACAACTCTTCTAGTCACCAGAGGTGAAGATTGAGATACAAGAAAATCAACAAATTTATAAGGCGAATGGTTTCGATATAGGCGGTTATCAATAGAGGGGTGATCATAAGTTTAGCTCGCAGGTGCACGTCGCTTCGTTCGAAGAAGTGGCGTGTGTTAGTTGTAGTGGCGACGGGCGTGAACATACCGCTTGCAGAATAAGTGTGTCAATTAATTGTGAGTTTTTTTATCGGAGGTCTGGGTAATACCGTATTACCAGGTGCTGGCATGAGGAGAGGGTGTGACTCTTGACTGGACTCTATTGAGTAGGTGTCAGTGCGCAAAAAAAACGCGGGTAAGCAGTTGCAAAGATGCAAAGGTACAAAGGTACAAAGGTACAAAGGTACAAAGGTACAAAGGTACAAAGGTACAAAGGTACAAAGGTACAAAGGTACAAAGGTACAAAGGTACAAAGGTACAAAGGTACAAAGGTACAAAGGTACAAAGGTACAGAGGTACAAAGGTACAGAGGTACAGAGGTACAAAGGTACAGAATTACAAAGGTACAGAGTTGCAAAGGGCAAGTTGAGAAGATGATAAATGAAGAAATGAAGAAATGAAGAAATGAAGAAATGAAGAAATGAAGAAATGAAGAAATGAAGAAATGAAGAAATGAAGAAAGATAGAAAGATAGAAAGGTAGAAAGATAGCCTGGGAGGTTCGTTTACCGTGCGGGCGGCGGTGGGCTACCTCCTCTACACGTGCATTGATCGGAGCCACAAGATCTTTGGCCTAGTGCGGACGCCACCCTCAACGCACCATGTCCGCGTGCAGAAATCCTTCCTCCAGGTGAAAGAGCGCGAGCTGTGTGGTGGGGGCGGCGTTGTAGCGTTCGAGGGGCTGAACCCGACGTGATTGACGAGTGCGTTTGGCATGCTCAGCGCCGCGACAAAGTCATGGATACCGCTGTACTGGGAGAGTCGTCCGCACATGGTTCGGCCGCCTGTCAGATATTTCCTACAGAAATTGACCGCAAGGCCAACGGAAAGTTAACTGTATGTTCGTACAGTATTGGAAGTCGTGCGTCATGAGTTACTCAATCTTAGGTCCGGTCGCTGAGGGCGGCCTAAAGGTGCCGCGGTGCTTATTCCGGGTTCCGGCCGGCTTCCCGTCGCCGGCGGCGGATCACATCGAGGCGCAGATCTCGTTGGACGAAGTGCTGAACATCCGAGCACCGCACGTCTACCTGGTGTCGCTCACGGGCGAAAGCATGCAGGGCGCCGGGATCTATGAGGGAGACCTAGCCATTGTCGATCGATCCATAGAACCGGCGCACGGCCACATCGTGATTGCGCTGCTGAACAACGATCCCGTCTGCAAGCGTCTCTGCCGGCGAGGCGACCAGGTGATCCTGCTGTCGGAGAACCCCAAGTATCCGCCGCGCTACGTGCTTGAGGGCGATGAGCTGTCAATCTGGGGCGTGGTCACCAGCAGCGTGCGCAGCCATGTCTAAGGCCGCGCCGGTGTTCGGCCTGATCGACTGCAACAGCTTCTACGCCAGCTGCGAGCGTGTGTTCCGTCCAGACCTGGCCAAGGTGCCCATCGTGGTGCTGTCGAACAACGACGGTTGCGTCATCGCACGCAGCTACGATGCCAAGCCCTACGTGAAGATGGGCGAGCCGTACTTCCAGATCAAGCACAAGCTGAAGCAGCACGGCATCGTTCCGTTCTCCTCGAACTACGCGCTGTACGGCGATATGAGCGAGCGTGTCATGACACTGACCGAATCAATGGTGCCGGCGGTCGAGGTCTATAGCATCGACGAGGCATTCGTTGAGCTGACCGGCATCAGCGACTTGGACGGCCTGGGCCGCCGGATCCGCAGCCACGTTCTGCGCTGCACGGGCATCCCGGTCGGCGTCGGCATCGCACACACCAAGACGCTGGCCAAGCTGGCCAACCACACCGCCAAACGCCTGCAGGCCCAGACGGGTGGAGTCGTGAATATCTGCGACCCGGCCAAGCGAGACTGGGTGCTGCGCAACACGGACGTGGCCGGAGTATGGGGCGTCGGCCGCCGCATGAAAGCGCACCTGGACACCATGGGCATCAAGACCGCCATGGATCTGGCCAAGGCGGATCCATGGACGCTGCGGAAAAACTTCAGCGTGGTCATCGAGAAGACGGCCCGCGAGCTGTCTGGCACGGCCTGCCTGGAACTGGACGAGCCGGATCCGCCGAAGCAGGAGATTTGTTGCAGCCGGATGTTCGGCAAGCGCCTGACGGAGCTGCAGCCCATCAAGGAGGCTGTGGCCACGTACGTGATGCGCGCCTCGGAAAAGCTCCGGGCCCAGAACTCACTGTGCAAGAAGATCCGCGTCAGCATCCGCACCGGCATGTTCAATCCGGAGGAGGCGAAGTATGCAAACGGCGTGCTGATCGAGCTGCCGTACCCGACCGACGATGTCCGTCTGCTCACAAGGGAGGCCGTCAAGGCGATCGACCGGGTGTTCCGGCCGGGGTTCAGGTACAGCAAGGCCGAGGTGATGCTGGTCAACCTTTGCCAGCCTGGTGAGTTCACCGAGGATTTGTTCGCCAGCAGGCAGTCAACGGAGGCAGCGAACCTGATGTCCGTGCTGGATAAGATCAATGGAAAGTGGGGTAGGGGAACGCTACGATCTGCAGGTGTACCGATCAAGCCGGATTGGGGGATGAAGCGCGAGATGATGAGCAAAAGTTTTACAACCAGGCTTGATCAGCTTTGGAAGGTGAAGTGTTAGTAGAGATGCAGATGGAGCAGTTTTTGAGGCGGCGCACTGTGCGGTAGAACTCCGAAAGGTTTTGTTCTGCAGCTGTTTCGAAAGATAAAGTTTCAAGGAGAGCATTTAAAGTGAGTTCGTGCAATGCATATTTCACAGGGAGGAAGCAGCGATGACTTTTGAAGATTGGATGCGTCATCGTGCGCTATCGCAATCATCAGTGAAAAAGTATGAAGGTGCTATTCGTGGAGCGCTGTCAGATTGGGCTATTGCTAATGACCTTGTTCAAGGCCCACTCACTTCTTTGACTAGCAAGTCTGCGTTTGATGGAATTGCAACAAAAATTCGTGAATTGCCAGTCTTTAAGCAGAGAAATGAGAGCGGTCATCACATGTATAGCAGCGCGCTCTTAAAATTTTCCGAATATCTTTCAGATGGCTATAGTGGTGATATTGAGTCGGATATTGATGATATTCTGAGAGATTCAGATATCGGCGAGACAGAAAAAAGCAACCTGATTAAGTCTAGAATTGGTCAAGGGGCTTTTAGGCAAAAGCTGGTGGCCTATTGGAATTGTTGTTCAATAACTGGGTTCAAAGATGTAAGCCTATTGGTTGCTTCGCACATAAAGCCATGGCGTGTCTCATCAAACTCTGAGCGGCTGGATCCTTTTAATGGCTTCTTGCTTACTCCAAATCTAGATAGAGCATTCGATGCGGGTTATATAACCCTGTCGCCTTCTGGTGGAGTAGAGATATCTCCTCTCTTGACGGAGTCTGAGTTGTTGGGTATTTCTCCGGGGATGCGGATTTCATTAGTGCCACAACATGAACCGTTTCTTGCGTTTCATCGTTCTAATGTATTTCGTGCCGGATGAGGAGTGCTTGAAGATGCTTATGTACCTTTACAAGAGGTGGAAATTTATTGGGTGATAGCAATGTCCGCAGCGCTGCACGGGCATCCTGGTCGGCGTCGGCATCGCGCACACCAAAACGCTACCTAAGCTGGCGAACCACACAGCCAAACGCCTGCAGGCGCAAACGGGCGGCGTCGTGAACATCTGCGACCCGGCCAAGTGAGACTGGGTGTAGCGCAACGCGGACGTGGCTGAAGTATGGGGCGTCGGCCGGCGCATGAAAGCGCACCTGGACGCCATGGGCATTAAGACGGCTATGGATCTGGCCAGGGCGGATCCCTGGACGCTGCGGAAAAACTTCAGCGTGGTCATCGAGAAGACGGCCCGCGAGCTGTCTGGCACGGCCTGCCTGGAACTGGACGAGCCGGATCCGCCGAAGCAGGAGATTTGTTGCAGCCGGATGTTCGGCAAGCGCCTGACGGAGCTGCAGCCCATCAAGGAGGCTGTGGCCACGTACGTGATGCGCGCCTCGGAAAAGCTCCGGGCCCAGAACTCACTGTGCAAGAAGATCCGCGTCAGCATCCGCACCGGCATGTTCAATCCGGAGGAGGCGAAGTATGCAAACGGCGTGCTGATCGAGCTGCCGTACCCGACCGAGGATGTCCGTCTGCTCACGAGGGAGGCCGTCAAGGCGATCGACCGGGTGTTTCGGCCGGGGTTCAGGTATTGAGGTGATGCTGGTCAACCTTTGCCAAGCAAGCGAGTTCACCGAGGATCTGTTTGCCAGCAGTCAGTCAGCCGATACGAGTAAGCTTATGTCCGTGCTGGACAAAATCAACGGAAGGTGGGGTAGGGGAACGTTGCGATCTGCAGGCGTGCCGATCAATCCAAATTGGGGGATGAGGCCCGCGATAGGCCGCTTGAGGACAAAGGATCGAGCAGAAATGCCCGTTTTTGTTGGCCTTAAGCGGCCTATGGCAACAACGGAAGGGGTTCGAATCCCTATCGTTGATGATTGAATCAAATTTAAAAAAGAGATGCGCGCTGAAGAAGTTGCTATGTTCAGCGCGCTAAGCTCAATTTTATGTGTTAGCTGTTAGCTGTTAGCTGTTAGCTGTTAGCTGTTAGCTGTTAGCTGTTAGCTGTGTCGGGCAAGTTCGTATTGAATGCTTAGCATCAACTCATCCAATACAGCCTGTTGTAATGCAAACCAAGGCTCCCTCACCTGAGATATTGATTTTCCTTCTAAATCTAAATCCAGGTAGTTTTTTAGTTGTGTTTCAACCTGGGTATTAAGAACTAAATGCAAATCGTTATTTCGATAAACTTTTATTCTGTGTAATGCAGACCAGAGGTCTGGGTACGTTGTTTTTATAGTTTTCCAGAAGTAATTGCTATCGTTTTGGCTTTTTCCAAAACTCTCTACTGACTCAACGAAGCAGCGGTTGCATATGTTAATAAAAACTACAAACGACTCGTTGTCTGTAGCAGGCTGGATATTCGAAAATCTTTCAGCTTCAGGAAAGTCGCCAAACCCAAATAGTGATGGTAATGAGGCTTTCTTTATTTCTTTTGTGAGGGTTCGCAGCTCTCTGCTAATGGTTCTTGAACGGTTCGATACCCAAGAGGAACGCTGTTCCAGAGGGATTAGTTTCCGTATTAGCTGACGTTTTTCTCTGCGCGCCAACTCTCTGCCCACGTATTCTCCAACAACGGGGATCTCAAAGGTCGGACGTTTGTAAGTGTCAAATCTTAGAAGTCCGTAATCTCGAAGATGCCTTGTGTACTCTGGTTCTTCCGATAGCTCGCGGACGTCTGCTATTTGCCCACTGGCAAGCATTTCTAACATGGCGTACTCATCGGCGTAGAATCTTTGAAGCTCTCCTACTACGTGGCGGCAGTAGAACAAAAGCTCTTCATCTCTTTGGCCTTCAGTTGTACTAAGATCGGCTGCCGTTATAGAGGCTGGTCTATCAGTATTTGTGCGCTCAAGGGATTTGTGGACCTCACTGCACGCCATGCGAATTAGTAGGGGGTGCCCCCCATACCTTTGAAGAAGGTAAGTTTGAGCATCCGGTTCGAAAGTAATTCCCATTCGCTTTCCGAAGAACTTAAGCATTCCCTTAAGCTCCTCCAACTCAAAGCCTCTCAAGTACTTTGGCTGAACGATTCCAAATATAGGATTTTGAACCTCGTCGACTGTGTCCATTTCAACTACTTTTGGATTTACGCCAACAATTATATTTGAAAGTCTGCGTATTTGACTTTGAACGGCCCACAGGGTCTGCCAGAATGGGACAAAGTCTTTGTGCCAGTGGATATCATCTTTGGCAATGGGAGAGATGAATTCGATTTCGTCAAAAATAAGTACAGTAAATTTGTTCTCGGGTGTGAGTTTCAAAACTTCCATTAAAGCATCGGATACATGCTTTTTGTCATCAACTCCGTCTGGTACCTTAATGCCATTCTTGGCGGCGATGTCTCTTGTTATTTTTGCCAAGAGCTCATTCCAGCTAAGCATCCTTATGGAAGGTAATTTTGCATCGTAGTAAAAAACCGAGCCTACATTGTCTCGATTTATGATGCGTTGAAGTTTATAGAGTACGGAGGTCTTACCGGTTTTTCGAAGGCCGAATAGGCCGCGATTCTGTGATCGCTTTACTGCATCAAGATAATCAGCGACGAGCTGATCACGACCAAAAAAAAACAAGTCAGAGTCAATCGGAAGTTGGTTGTCAAATAGGTTTCTTGAAAATAGCTGCTCTCTTATCTTATTTCTTACAAACCAAGAATCGGATGCTGTGCGAGTAAGTTCGTTTGAGTTAAAAACTACTGATAGGCGAGTGTCTGGGTTTGCTGCAGTGTAGTCGACCATCCACTGTCTTCCACTGTCGGATGGCGAACAAAGGAAAAATAGTGACTGTTCTACACGTCCTTTCGCCGGCGTGTCTCTCAACGTTTGGTCAACTGCCTGGAGCACTCGCGGTTCTAAGCTAGGAAAGTCCGTTATAAATAGAGCAATTTCTTGATCGATGCCAAATGTCTGAGAAATGAATGCCTCTGGAAGCAGGAAATAAACTGCTATATCTGTTCCAAAAGATCTATGGCTGGCACCCCAGGTTACATCAAAGCCGTTTAGAAAAGGAATGAGTAGCGTCCTATCCTTTGGGCGTCGGGCTAATAGTCCTGTTAATACGTCATTCTTGATTTGTCCCATTGCTCACTCCTGATTTTTTATTTTGCGTCTCTAAATGATATTTGTAAAACTCTACGTCAGTTTTTTACGCGCAGTAACTGCCCATGCCGCGAGGTTAAGGCGAACGCTTCATAGATGATCGAGGTGACAAAATTTTTTGGATGGATTTTTACTAAGCTCGTCTAAATGGGTAGTCTCTTTTTTGCATAGTCATATCATGTAATTGTCCGTTAGTCGATACTACTTTGGTTGGTGTTTTGCACTTAATGGGGGGGGCTCGCAGTCGAGCAGTGATGATCCAATAGCATTCGTTTGAGATCGATAGCAGAGCTCCTGAGGGGGCGCTATGAGCTAATGAGGGACGATTCAAGGTAAGAAGGAGGTCTAAACCATGTCGAAATACGCTTAGGGCTAATTCATAGGAGTTGAAGGGGAGGCATATTTGACGGCCTGAGGTGGCGAAGGCTGGCAGCAGAAGGGTGTCGAATCTGATTTATATCTTGTGCAGAAGCTAGGATGAGGGGGCGGCTCTCAAAGATTTTTGCTTCGTAGCTTTGCCAAGCCTTGCTTGATGTAACCGGCGTTCTCTCCAATCTTCCACAAGCTTCCACGAACGTTTTCCCCGGCCTCGGTCATTCCTTGCTTTTCAGCTAGAAGCGTCAATTCCATGAGCGCTGCCTCCAATCCAAGCTGATTCTGGTAGATCCTTTCCAGCACATCCGATAGCGAATACTCGTTTGACATGGGAACACCTCACTTCGAAATCTACCAAGCATAGCAGAGCGCCACGAGGGTGCTGGTCGCTTAATAATTGCTACAAAAGGAAGGTTGAGATGCCGGAAGTGTAGATAGGCAAGGGACGATCGGTTGGACTATGCCCAATCCATCATCGGCGCGACGGAAAAACGGCGGGAGAGCGGAGCGGGTGCGGCGGTAATCGGGGACATGGGCGGTTCTGGAGTGGGTGGGGCTGGGAGGTGGGGGAGTTTATCAGGATTGGAAGCGCGAAGGGCTCAAGGGCTTTGGCCAGACGGACAGGTTGCCGGTGAGAGGATTTTTCTATCCAGAAGTCCTGCTTTTGCGGTTTTTTCTTTCTGTTTTAAAGCGCGGTGTTACCGTGCCTGGCTTCACATGCCATTACCTTGGACTGCTAGAAATGAGAAAGGGATTTAACGTTTCGATTTGCGTACTGACGATTGTCGCGTTTTGCATACTGTTTTTCGGAGTGCCTGTTGCTGGCGTCTACAGCCACCCAAGAATTGCGACCTATGCAGCATTTTTAAGTTGCTTTGTATTGTTCCTGATGCTTCTTGAAATGAGGCAAGACCGCGTGTTGAAAGGGGTGTTTCTGATAGGCGCAGGTGTGCTTTATCAAGTGGTCTATCCAAAGTTTTTCTATATCTTTGTCGACAAGTCGATCATGCCCTCTGATGCCGTAGACCATTTTGAGATTTTTGGACAGGTCATTTCGCTGGCCTGTGCGGGGGCCGGCGGTAGCATCATTGCTGCCTATGCCGATAAAACCTCCAGCGACAACGAACAGGCCTTGGTGTCGAGTCTGGCACCAGAAAGGACCGTGATTGAAAGAACGGTGATAGACAATACGTTGCATATCAAACAGCTAGTAGAAAGCAATACGACCCTGAGCAAGAAAATCACTGCACTGGCGGTTGTGGTCGCCGTGATGCTTGTCGTGGTGATGATTGGGGCGATGGTTTTGTTGTTTCGTTAGAGCGGCGCAAGATTGCTGAATGCAAAATTAAACAGCAATGGTCGGTGCATGTTTAAGCATTGGTTTGTGTTGTCGGCTACTGCCCACGTAGCCTTGCACCACCCCCTACACCTAAGCCAGAATCCGCCGACTTGTGCGTCTAGGGCACGGGTTTTATCGTTCCAGGGTCACTGAAAACCAGTGATCGGGTTTGGTAGCCCGTTTCGTTTCTAGATGTGCAGTGTCCCCATGTGCAGCCGCTTTTTCAGGGCTTCGGTTTCATGGTGGTCATGCGTGGGGCCCATCCGTGGGCGCCGGGTTCTAGTGCGACCGGTCTACCAACCCGCGTATGGCCGCCACCCTCGTTTGGTAGCGAGGTTGATGGCTTCCCCAATGTTCGCGCTAGAGGTTCCATCCATGATCAAACCAACACCCAACCCACCCCACACCGACCCCGCATCCCCCTACGAATCCATCGATTCCCGAAAACTCAACGAAGCCGCCGAGCGCGCCCTCGACCATTACCTCAACCCTACCGCGCAGATCATGGGCACTCCTCATGAATCCGAACCCATGTACCTGGCCAACCCGGTGTACGACACCGAATCCCTGCTGGCCAACGCCAGCGAGAACCTCGGGTCGGCGTCGGAGATGCTCAATAACTTCGCCGCCGTGCTGGGCGCCGGGCAGCGGCGGATGGCGTTGGGCATTGCGCAGTTGGTGATGTTGAGCGAGGTGGCGGTGAATCAGGCGCTGGATAACGTCGAGCCGAAGACGTAAGCCACGGCCCGGCGAATGGCCTAGGACAGGGCGGCAATGCTGAACCCCGGCTGTCGAGCCGTGAAGTTTCATGTTGCCGCCCACCCCGGGCGCCTAGGATGGGAGCGACAAGACCGCACCCCAAGGGAGCCCAGCCATGCATGCCCGACTTATTCACGCGTTGTTGATCGTCGCCGCCGTTTCAGCCTTGAGCGCCTGTTCGGGCGGCGGCATGACCACCACCACGTGCTTCTCCGCCGACTGCCAGTCGTTGGACGGCCGTAACGCCAACACCCTGAAGTTCGGCGGGAGCAGCATCGGCAACAACTTCAACCAGTACAGCTCGGGCCTGTTGCACGACGATTGAGGTCACGGCGCCGTGGGCGCGGCGATCCATTCGCCCAGCACTTTCTGGTACTTGCCGGTCACCTTGCTCAGGTGCAGCCACTGGTCGACGTAGAGTTTCCAGCCGATGTCGTCGCGGGGCAGCAGGTAGGCCTTTTCGCCGTACTGCATGTACTTGTCCGGGTTGACGGCGCACAGGCCCGGTTTGAGTTTCTGCTGGTAGCGTGCTTCGGACGCGTCCGTGATCATCACGTCGGCCTTGTTGTCGAGCAGTTGCTGGAAGATCGTCACGTTGTCGTGCAGCGCCAGTTGCGCCTTGGGCAGGAAGGCGTGGACGAAGGCTTCGTTGGTGCCGCCGGCGGGTTCCACCAGGCGCACGCCGGGCTGGTTGATCTGTTCGACGGTCTGGTACTTGGCCTGGTCGGCGCAGCGCACCAGCGGGATCTTGCCGTCGACGTCGAGGGTGTTGCTGAAGAAGGCCTTTTTCTGCCGCTCCAACGTCACCGAGATGCCGCCCATGGCGATGTCGCATTTGCCCGCCAGCATGTCCGGCATCAGGGTTTTCCAGGTGGTCGGCACCCATTCGGCCTTGACCCCGAGGCTGTCGGCCAGGGTGCGGGCCATGGCGATGTCGATGCCTTCGTAGTCGCCGTCTTCGCGTTTGAAGGTGTAGGGCTTGTAGTCGCCGGTGGTGCAGACGCGCAGCCGGCCTTGTTGCTGGACGCTGTCCAGGTGCGAGGGGGTGGGCTCTGCTTGGGCGACGCCGGCCAGGGTCAGCAGGCCGCAGAAGATCATCCGGGTGGTTGGGGTGGTCATGGGTGAGGGGCTTCTGTGGGAAGTGGAAGTGGACGCAGTGTAGTGCCAGGGCGTTCCGGAAGGGGCGGGCATCCATGAAAAAGGGCGATCTTGCGGATCGCCCTTTGGTTTTGCGGCCGGTGGATTACGTCGGGTTGTTCGAGGTCATCTGCTGGACGACGTACGCCTGGAAATCCTGCTCGGACAACTGCGGCGCCAGTTGCGCGTCCGGGAAGTTGTGCCAGTTGGAGCCTTCCTTGCGGGCGAACGTGCGGTGCCACTTGAGGATGTTCGTGCCTTCGCGCACGGAGCGCGAGGACGAGTTCTCGGAGTTGTCGCGGTTCTTGATCTGGAGGATTTTCCAGTCGCCCGAGCCGTCGTCCGCGCGCTTGATGAAGTCGGCCTTTTTGGTGGTGTAGCCGGAGCACTGCACCCAGCCGGTGGGTTCGGCTTTGCTGGCGATGTAGTCTTCGAGCAGGTCGCCGGTGAGGTTTTCGGCGGCCATGGCGATGGCATGGGCGGTCTGCATCTTTTGCAGCTCTTCGGGCGCGAAGTTGCCGTGGGCGCCCATGATCACCGGGATGATCGGATCTTGGACGGTTCTGGGCAGTATCAGCTGTTTGGCGGCGCGGCCGTTGGAGAACTTTTGCGCCAGCCGGCCGATGTAGGCTTCGCTGCCCAGCGGCGCCGCTTTGGTGGCCTTGGGGGCGAACTCGGGGTTGGCGCTGAGGAACTCGACGACCGTGGCGAACGGGTCGACCAGATCCGGGTTGACGTCTTCCATGGCCGCACGGGCGGCGGCTTGGGCATTGGCTGGGAACGGCATGCGGTGTCCATACATCGTGGAGGGTGCGGGGTTGATATCACTTTGATGTTGTTTTGTACAACACCTGGATCCAATCACTGTCCCTCCATCTCGGGACTCAACGTCCCCAACCACGCCACCAACCCCACGATCACCAGCGCAATCCCCAACTCCACCGCCACGCTGCGGCGCAGCGCGTTCGCCGCCACCCGGTGCTGACCGTCGCGCAACGACCGCTCCAGCAATGGCCCCAGATGGAAGCGGTTCAGCGCCGCCAGCACCAGCATCCCGGCAAACAGGAACACCTTGACCGCCAGCAGGATGCCGTAGGCGCCGAGCAGGATGTTGCCCAGCGTCGGGCCGACGATGAACAGGTAGTTCGCCACGCCGGTGACCGTGAGCGTCACCACAATCACCGCGCCCACCCATTCGAAACGTTTGACGGCAAAGGCCAAAAGCCTAAGCCGCGCTTCGTCGAACTTGGCGTCGGTTCGCGCCATCAGCACCAAGGCGAGCAGGGCGCCCAGCCATGCGCCGGCGGCGAGCAGGTGCAGGATGTCGCTGAGCAGGTGCCACACGCGGCGTGACCCTTCGTCCATCGCGCCGTGGCCGCTCCAGGCCAGCGAGGCGAGGGCGACGGCGCCGGCCAGCGAGGCGATCCACAGGCTCAGGCCGGGCCTGCGCGGATGGATCGTCAATGCCAGCCCCACCAGCGCTAGCGCGCCGACCCGCACCGCCCAGGCCATTCCCACATCGGTTTCGCCCAACATCATTTGCAGGTGCGGCCACAGGGCGGCGAGGTCGGTTTCGCCACTCATGCTGCGAGTCATCATCACCAGGCCGGCCACCGACAGCAGCGCGCCCAGTGCGGCCAATAAGGCCAGCATCGGGCGCAGCGCCAGCACCGCGCCGGAGCGCCGCTGTTCGCCGCTAAGGCTGTACACGCCGAACGACGCCACGCCGAACACCAGCAGCAGATCCCCATACAACGCCAGGCGCAGCAGGCCGTTGATCAGCGCATCCATCGGTCACTTCACCTTGAACGTGACGTTGCCGGTGATCGGGTGGGTGTCCGACGACACCGCGCGCCACTGCACCTGATAGGTGCCGGCCGGCAACGGCGCCAGCGGGGTGACCAGCATGGTCTTGGGGTCGCTGCCGGCGCTGATCCGGGCCTTCATCGGCATGGGCGAGTGGGCCATGCCGGGCATTTCGGTCATCACCAGTTTGGCGCCAGAGAACTGGGTCGTCAGCGGCTCGGAGAAGCGCAGTTCGATCTTCTCGGGGGCGGCGCCGTCCGCGCCTTCGGCGGGGGTGGACGACAGCAGTTTCGGGTGGGCCAGGACCTGGGCGCTCAGCAGCAGTCCGGTGGCGAGTACGACGGCGGTTTTGATGGTGCGCATGCAAGGCCTCTTTCCGCTCGGGGGCGGTGTTTTTTTGGGATGGGTGAAGGGGTCAGAACCACAGCCGCACGCCGAGCACCAGGCGCGTTTCGCTGCGGTCTTCGCCTTCCTCCCGTGCGAAATCGGCGGTGTTGCCGTAGGTGCGGTTCCAGGTGACGCCGATGTACGGCGCGAATTCGCGGCGGATCTCGTAGCGCAGGCGCAGGCCTGCCTCGGTGTTGGCGAGCCCGGCGCCGATGCCGCGCTGCGGGTCGTTCTGCCCGTAGACGTTGAGTTCGGCGGTCGGCTGCAGGATCAGGCGGTTGGTCAGCAAGATGTCGTAGTCGCCCTCCAGCCGGATGGCGCTCTGGCCGCCCTCGCCGAGGAACGCCGTGGCTTCGGCCTCGAAGTTGTACAGCGCCATGCCTTGCAGGCCGAACGCGGCCCAGGTCTGCGGGGCGCCGGGCTTGAAGTCCTGGCGCACGCCGCTGACCACGTCCCACCACGGCGAGATCGCGTGGCCCCAGAGGGCCTGGAGCTCGGCGTCTTCGGTGCGGCCGTTGCTGCGCTCGCCCTCGGAACGCAGCCACAGCCGATCGGTGTCGCCGCCGATCCAGCCGGATACGTCCCAGGCCAGCACGCTGGCGTCGTCGGCGTCCTGCCATTCGAGCTTGTCGGCGAGGAAATAGCTGTGGACGGCGCTGTCATGCACCTTGTGCCCGCCGGGGCTGTTGAACACGGCGGCGCGGTCGGCGTCGGTCAGGGCCGGGATCGGCGTGCGGCTTTCGGTCGGCGCGGCGGGTTGCATGCCGCCGTCATCCATCGACTGCAGGGCGGATGCGTCCATGCCGGGCATCTGGCTGTGGTCCATGCCGGCCATGTCGCTGGCGGCCATGGCCGTGGACAGGGTGCCGGTGAGCAAAACGGGTAACGCTGCGAATCGGATCATGGTCGGCCCCTCATTCTTCCACGCGGACTTCACGGAACATGCCCATTTCCATGTGGTACAGGAGATGGCAGTGGTAGGCCCAACGGCCGAGCGCGTCGGCGGTCACCCGGTAGCTGCGGCGGGTGCCGGGGGGCATGTCGATGGTGTGCTTGCGCACCTGGAAGTCGCCGTTCTCGTCCTCCAGGTCGCTCCACAGGCCGTGCAGGTGGATGGGGTGAGTCATCATGGTGTCGTTGACCAGCACCAGGCGGATGCGCTCGCCGTACTTCAGGCGCAGGGGCTCGGCGTCGGAGAACTTCACGCCGTTGAACGACCAGACGAACTTCTCCATGTGCCCGGTCAGGTGCAGCTCGATGGTGCGGCCGGGGTCGCGGCCGTCGGGGTCTTCGAAGGCGCTGCGCAGGTCGGCGTAGGTCAGCACCTTGCGCCCGTTGTTGCGCAGGCCCAGGCCCGGGTCGTCGAGTTTCGGGGCGGTGGTCATGGCTTGCATGTCCACCAGCGGGTTGTCCTTTTCGCTGGCGGGGTGGGCCTGCATCGGGCCCATGCCCATGGCCGAATGATCCATGCCGGCCATGTCGTCCATGTTCATGCTGCCGTGGTCCATGCCGCCCATGCCCATGTCGTCCATGGTCACCAGCGGCCGCGGATCCAGCGCCGGCACCGCCGCCGACAGGCCGGCGCGGGCGGCGAGGGTGCCGCGGGCGTAGCCGGTGCGGTCCATGGCCTGGGCGAACAGGGTGTAGGCCTCGGCGGCGGGCTCGACGATGACGTCGTAGGTTTCCGCCACGGCGATGCGCAGCTCATCCACCGTGACCGGTTTGACGTGCAGCCCGTCGGCGGCGACCACGGTCATCTTCAGCCCCGGAATGCGCACGTCGAAGTAAGTCATGGCCGAGCCGTTGATCAGGCGCAGGCGCAGCTTTTCGCCGGGGCGGAACAGGCCGGTCCAGTTGGCGTCGGGCGCCTGGCCGTTCATCAGGAAGGTGTAGGTGGCGCCGCTGACGTCGGCGATGTCGGTGGGGTTCATGTTCATCTGCGCCCACATCGTGCGGTCGGCGACGGTGGCGCCCCAGCCCTTGTCGCTGACGTCGTGGATGAAGTCGGTGACGGTGCGTTTGTGGAAGTTGTAGTAGTCGGACTGCTTCTTCAGGGTCTTCATCAGGCTGTCCGGGTCTTCGTCGGTCCAGTCGCTGAGCATCACCACGAAGTCGCGGTCGTAGCGGAACGGCTCCGGTTCCTTGGCGTCGATGATCAGCGGGCCGTAGACGCCGGACTGTTCCTGGAACCCGGAATGGCTGTGATACCAGTAGGTGCCGTTCTGCCGCAGCTTGAACCGGTAGACGTACACGCCGCCGGGCTCGATGCCGTGAAAGCTCAGCCCCGGCACACCGTCCATGTCGGCCGGCAGCAGGATGCCGTGCCAGTGGATCGAGGTGCTGTCCTTGAGCCGGTTGCGCACGCGCAGCGTCACGGTGTCGCCCTCGCGCCAGCGCAGCAGCGGGCCGGGCAGGCCGCCGTTGATGGTCATGGCGGTGCGGGGAGAACCGGTGAAATTGACCGGGGTCTCGCCGATGAACAAATCGAATTCGCTGCCGCTCAAGGCGTTGGGCAGGCCCGCGTCGCCCTGGGCCCAGACCGGCGTGCGCCACAGCCCGAGGCCGCCGAGCAGCCCGCCGGCGGCCAGTCCCTTTACGAAAGTGCGTCTGGAGGTGTTGGAATGCATGCGCGGAAATCCCCGTCGAGCCGTCTGGTTCGGCAATGACGGGGAGGCTAGCGGCCGGCAGCTTTCAGTTGGCTGAGGGGCGGATTACAGTTTTGACAGCTTCACCGGTTGAGCGCGTCCGCCAGCGCACGGGCCTGTTGCGCCGCTACCGAGCGCGAGGCGCGGTCGACGTCTTCGCCCAGGATCGTCTTCTCGACGGTCAATCCGTGCACGTCAGTGACACCGATGAAGTTCAGCCAGGCTTCCACGTAGGGCTTCTGAAAGTCGAAGGTGTCGGCGGGCGTGAGCGAACCGGCGGAGAAGTCCATGCCGCGCGCATAGGCCACCACGGCGGTCTTGCCCTCCAGCAAACCCTGCAAGCCGCGCTCGGGGTCGAAGCTGAAGAGGATGTCCTTCTGCGACACCAGATCGATGAAATGCTTGAGCTTGTACGGGATGCTGAAATTCCACAGCGGCACCGACAGCACCAGCACGTCGGCGCGGTGCAGTTGGGCGGCGAGCGCCTTCAGACCGTCCCAGGCGGTTTGCTGCGCCGGCGTCAGGGGCGTGCCGTTGAGGCCGGCGTACTTGGCGTTCATCGCCTCTTCGTCGAACTCCGGCAGCGGCAGGCTCCACAGGTCCAGGGTTTCGACTTCCGTCTGCGGCCGGTGCTGCTGGAAGCGGTGGATGAAGTGGCGGGCGGTTTCCAGCGATGCGGAACGTTGTTTGCGGGGCGAGCATTCGATGTGCAGAAGGGTGGTCACGGTAGGCCTCGAAATCCGGGTGGGAGAACTCGAGCCATTGCAACATAGCTGGATTGAAACTATAAATCGCGAATATTCAGTCGATTGATCACAAAGCAAACTATGTTCGATGCCTTGCTGTTGAAGACCTTCGTCACCGTGGTCGATGAGGACGGCTTCAGCCGTGCCGCCGAAAAACTGCATTTGACCCAGTCCGCCGTCAGCGGCCATTTGCGCCGCCTGGAAGAGCAGCTCGGCAAGCCGTTGCTGGTCCGTACCACCCGTTCCCAGCGCCTGACGGCGGACGGCGAACGCCTGATCGCCTATGCGCGCACGATTCTGGCGTTGAACCGCGATGCCTGGGCGCAGCTCACGCGCACGCCGTTCCGGGGGCGGGTGCGGATCGGTGTTTCGGAGGATTTCGTCGAGCCCCGGCTGCTGCGTGCGTTGCAGGACTGCGCCGCGCAGCATCCGGGCATGGTGATCGATATGCAGGTGAACATTCCCGGCACGCTGCTGGGCCAGATGAAGCGAGGCGAGTTGGAGTTGGTGATCGGTTCGCTGTGCGAGTCCCGCGAGCCGGGTTTGCTGCTGTGGCAGGAGCCGTTGGTGTGGGCCTGGTCGGCGCAGGCGGTCGTTGAGTTGCCGACGCCGTTGCCGCTGGCGCTGTTTCCCGAACCTTGCCCGTACCGCGAAGCGGCGTTGACCCGCCTGGCCCAGGCCGGCATCGCCCAGCGCACCGCCATGCTCTGCACCAGCACCGCCGGGCTGCGCGCCGCCGCGTTGGCTGGATTTGCCGTGGCGCCCATGGCCGCCAGCCAGTTGGGGCCGGGGCTGGAGGCGCTGGATGCCAGGTTAGGGTTGCCGCCGCTGCCGGATGCGGAGTTTCGCCTGTACACCGCGGATCATGCCGACCCGCAGATGATCGAGGCGGTTTCCCGGGTGATCGTCGAACACTGTTCGTCGCGGCGGCGTTGAGGTTTCCTACAGCCCCAGCCCTTCCTGAACCACCAGCAGCAGGTTGTTTTCCGTCAGGGCGATGGCGTCCAATTGCTGTCCGGTTTCAAGGGTCTGCAGCCACCAATGGCTTTCGCCGTGCTCATCGACGGTGCGCAGCAGCGAGGTCTCCTTGCCCGGCAGGTTGATCTGCACGCGGCCGGCGCCGTCTTCGGTGAACCGCGCAATCGGGTCGAACGTCAAGCTGTGCTGGTTGGCGTCGATCACCAGTTGGTCGATGGCGTAGTCGTGGGTTTCGCCGTCGGGCGAGGTTTCGCAGACATGGGTGGGGTTGCGCCGGATCTTCAGGCCGACTTCCGCCACCGGTTGCAGCCAGCCTTCGATGCGGTGGTAAAGGGCATAGACTTGCGCGGGCCAGCAGTCGATCTCCAGTTCGGCGCAGGTGATTTCGTCTGCATGGGTGTGCCGGGTCTGTTTGAGTTTCGCGGCCAGTTCGTCTGCTTTACTCATGTCGGTTCCCTGTGGTGATGACAGCTCAATCGTAGTCCTTTCAAAGTAATGCACGTTTTGCCCTGCGTCATGCGCTTGCAACACAAGCGTGCCCCAATCGACTCCTGGCCCGAACCGGGTCAGCTCACCAAAACCACGGACGCAGACGTCCCAAGGAGCGGGAACATGAAAAAGCTTTTTACAATTCTGGCGCTGATCGCGCTGACGGCCGGTGGCCTGCAGACGGCTTCGGCGCGCCAGAGCCATGCCAGCAAGCAGGCGGCCACGGAGTCGGTGGCGGGGGTGTTCGACTACTACCTGCTGACGCTGTCGTGGTCGCCGACCTTCTGCCTGACCCACAAGGACGATGCGCAATGCTCCGGCAAGGGCTACGGCTTCGTCCTGCATGGCTTGTGGCCGCAGTACGCCGGGGGTGGCTGGCCGGAGTCATGCCCGCCGGTGACGACACTGTCGGCGGCGGAAACCGCCAAGGGCATGACCCTGTTCCCGACGCCCAAGCTGCTCAACCACGAATGGGCCAAGCACGGCACCTGCAGCGGCCTCGGCGCGATGGGCTATCTGGATGCGGCGGACAAGGCTGTGGCCGCGGTGAAGATTCCTGAAGAGCTGCAGCCGTTCAGCAAGTCGTATTACTTCGAGGCGCAGGAGATCGCCGACCTGTTCCGCAAGAGCAACCCGGGCATCCCGGCGAACGGCATCGCCGTGATCTGCAGCGGCCCGGAGCTGTCGGAAGTACGGGTGTGCATGGGCAAGGACCTGCAGTTCGGCGCCTGCGGCAAGGGCGTGAAGACCCAGTGCCGCTCCGGTGACATCCGCGTGCCGCCGTCGCGCTGATCCGGGCGCCAGACAGACCGCCATCGCCAGCAGGCTGGCTCCTACAGAGAATTTGGGTGAATGCCGAATCTGCGGCCACCGCAACGCCATGTGGGAGCCAGCCTGCTGGCGATGGCGGAGTGTCAGGCAGCAGAGATGTCGGCAGTGTCGGCCTCATCGCGGGCAAGCTCGCTCCCACAGTGGTTTTCGGTGATCCACGATACCTGTGGGAGCTGCGGTGCGACGACTCGACTTGCCAGCGATGGCGTCAGCCCATCCAGCCTAGATGCGTCAGACATTCCACCACCGCCGGCAGGCCGGTTCCTACAGTTCCCTTCGCATCGCCGCTCAAGAAAAATAAATCGACGCGCAACGGTTATCCAAAACCGTTATGTGCCGATATCCATCGGGCCGGGATTGTGCCGGTAGCACCCGGTTGCCCCTTACAATCGGGTGGACTACGCTCACGGAAACCAAGGGTTTCGGGCCCGCGCCCTTGCAGTACCTGCCCAGGACACGTTTTTGCCAATCCCAATCCACGACCCGCACCAGCCGCCCGGCGGCACGTTGAAACGCCTGCCGCTGCGCAAAGCGGCGGTGCTGTTCATCGTCGCGGTGTGCCTGTGCCTGTTCGGCCTGCTGTACCTGCAACTGGAGCAGTCGCGGCGCCAGGACCTGGCGATCGCGCAGATGGCCTCGGCCAACCTGACGCGGGCGATGGCCCAGCAGGCCGAAGACACCTTCCAGGCGGCGGACCTGGTGCTGACCAGCCTGGTGGACTGGATCCAGGATGACGGCTACGGCGCGGCCCAGCGGCCGAGACTGCAGAAGACCCTCGCCCGGCGGGTGCAGCAACTGGAGCAACTGCACGGGCTGTTTCTGTTCGACCGCCAGGGGCAGTGGGTCATCACCTCGTTCCCCGACTTGCCCCGGGGCAATGGCGTGGCGGACCGCGAGTACTTCAAGTTTCACCAGCAGAACGAGTCGACGGTGGCGCACATCGGCCCGGCGATCCGCAGCCGGGAGAACGGCGAGTGGATCATCCCGATCTCCAAGCGGGTGAACGACCGGCTCGGCAACTTCCAGGGCGTGCTGCTGGCCGGGATCAAGATGTCGTACTTCGACCGCTTTTTCAAAAGCTTCAGCCTCGACGACAACGGCACCATGTTCCTCGGCCTGACCGACGGCACCTTGCTCGCCCGCCGGCCGTTCGATGACGCCTTGATCGGCACGTCGCTGGCCCAGGGCGAAATCTATCAGCGGCTGCTGCCCAACGCGCCGGCGGGCACCGCGATGATCGATTCGGTGATCGACGGCGTGACGCGGCTCTACGGCTATCGGCAGTTGCAGGCCTTTCCGCTGGTGGTCGCGGCGTCGTCCTCGCGGGACACGATCCTGGAGGGCTGGCACGCCCGGGCCTTTCAGTCCAGCGTGATCGTCGCGCTGGTGATACTCGGCGTCGGCCTGTTCGGCTGGGTGTTCATCCATCAGGTGCGCGACGGCGAGCGGATCGAGAAGAACCTGCGCAAGGCACAGCGTGCGCTGGAGCAGATCGCCACCCATGACAGCCTGACCGGGCTGGCCAACCGGCGCCTGTTCGAGCAATCGTTGGCGGTGGAGTTCGCCCGGGGCGCGCGGCAGTCGAGCCCGGTCAGCCTGATCATGCTCGATATCGACTTCTTCAAGCGCTACAACGATGCCTATGGCCATGTGGCGGGCGATCATTGCCTGGCGCAGGTCGCCCAGGCGGTGAAGGGCTGCTGCCAGCGCAAATCTGATCTGGCGGTGCGCTACGGCGGCGAGGAATTCGCGGTGCTGTTGCCGGACACCGACATCAACGGGGCGTTGGCGATTGCCGGACAGATCCGGCGCGCCGTCATGGACCGGAACATTTCCCACAGCGGTTCGCCCACCGGCTACCTGACGGTGAGCCTGGGCTGCTACGCCTTCATCCCCAATGGCCGGGACAGCATCGAAACGTTCATCCAGCGCGCCGATGCCGCTCTCTACCAGGCCAAGAACGCCGGGCGCAACCGTGCGGCGGTGTTCTCCTACGACGGCGGCATCGGCGAGCTGATGCGCTCGGATCGCTGATCGCGTGCAGGGGCCGGTTCAGTCGCCGACGGCGTAGCCGGCCAGTCTTTTTTCCAGGTTCAGGCGCACCTGCGGCCATTCGTCGTCGATGATGCTGAAGCGAACCGAGTTGCGCTTTCGGCCATCGGGCATGATCCGCTCGTGGCGCACGATGCCTTCTTGCTGTGCGCCGAGGCGCAGAATGGCGTTGCGCGACTTTTGGTTGGTCTCGTCGGTGGTGAACTGCACCCGCACGCAGCCGAGCACGTCGAAGGCGTGGCGCAGCATCAGGTATTTGGCTTCGGTGTTGACGAAGGTCTTCTGCCAGGTTGCGGCGATCCAGCTGCTGCCGATCTCCAGCTTGCGGTTGAGCGGGTCGATCTTCCAGAAGCGGGTCGAGCCGATCACCTGGCCGGTGGCCTTGAGCACGATCGCAAAGGGCATCACGGTGCCGGCGTCGCGCCCGTCCAGGGCCTTCTTCAGGTAGCCGTCGACGGTGAGCGCCGAAGGCACCACGGTGACGGTCAGGTTCCACAGTTCGCCGTCGGCGGCGGCCTGGAGCAGGGCGTCGGCGTCGGCGTATTGGAGAGGGCGCAGGACGATGCCCCGGCCTTCCAGGGTGGTTTGCATGGCGGGTGGCTCTCGGCGGTTCGGGCGGGCGACCATTACGCCGCACCGGGCGGGCCTCATGCAAGCGGGGAGGTGGATCGGACCCTGAAAGAGCGCCCGAAGCGATTGGCGAAATCAATTGTCGATCCCAGGTCGGGATCCCGTATACATGTCGGCCATCGGCGGAATGATCCGCGGCCCCATGCATAAGGACCCAGCAATGACCGAGCCACGCCTGAGCGATTCGACCCTGTATCTGCGGCGCCTGGGCTTCGAGGCGCCCCCGGCGCCGACCCTCGAGACCCTGCGCCAGTTGCAGTTGCGCCATACCGGCGCCTTTCCCTTCGAGAACCTGTCGACGATCGCCGGCCGACCGGTGCCGATCGACCTGGCGTCGGTGGAGCGCAAGGTCCTGCATGAAGGGCGCGGCGGCTACTGCTATGAACTCAACAACCTGTTCCTGGCCTTGCTGCTGGAGCTGGGCTTCGACGCCCGCGGCATCAGCGGCCGGGTGGTGATGAACCAACCCGAGGGCAGTTGGACGGCGCGGACCCACCGCCTGAGCCTGGTGACCCTCGCCGGTGTGCGCTACATCACGGACGTCGGCTTCGGCGGCATGGTGCCCACCGCGCCGTTGGCGCTCGACACCGAAGCGCAGCAGCGCACGCCCCACGAACCCTACCGCATCGAGGTGCAGGCCGACGGCTACATGCTGCAAGCCAATGTCGCCGGCGAGTGGCGGCCGATGTACCTGTTCGACCTGCAGCGCCAGGAAGACATCGATTACACCCTCGGCAACTGGTACGTCTCGACCCACCCCGACTCGCCGTTCGCCCAGCGGCTGATGGTTGCGCGCACCGGGGACGGCTGGCGGCGCACGTTGAACAACGGCAGCTTCGCCATCCACCGCATCGGTGCCGAAAGCGAGCGCCGCGAGGTGACGGACGTCGATGAGTTGATCGGGCTGCTGGAGCGCGAGTTTGGCCTGCGGGTGCCCATGCACGAGCAACTGCGCCCGGCGCTCGAAAGGCTGATCCGGCCGTCGTGAGCCCTAGGGCTTGGCGTCCGGCTCCAGCACCCGGCGGATCTCGCCTGCGGCCGCCGCCAGTTTCTTTTCCAGGGCCTTGAGGTCGGCGGCACTGATGCCTGGCTTCAGGCGCCCGCCGTCACCGGCCTGGGCGGATGTGCTGCTGCTGTCGAGCAAGCTGTGGCGCAGGGTGTTGTTGATCACCGTCTGGTAGCCGTAGCCCTCGCGCTCGGCCACCGTGCGGGCGGCGTCGATGACGGCGTCGTCGAGCATGATGGTGATGCGCGTCTTGCCTTTGGAGGCGGCGACGGATCCCCGTTTGGCCTCGCTGAAGTCGTATTCGTCTTTCATGGTTCAAGTCTCCCAAAAGTACTGGCGCCGCTCGCTCGGCGTTGCGGTGCGCGCAGAAATGATTCGAACGACATTCGGTTCCCGGTAGCTGTACGCGACCGCCAGCAGCCGGCCCTTGCCATCGAGGCCGAGGGTGATCCAGCGCGGTTCGTCATGGTCGTTGTCTTCCAGCGTCAGTGCGCGTTCGTCGTGAAACACCGGTTCCGTCTCGGCAAGGCTGATGCCCTTGTGCTTGAGTTTGTTGGCGGCGTTCTTGGCTTTGTCGTATTGAATCTCGAATGAACTCATTATGCATACTTTATATGTATATAGAAGTGAACGGCGCTACCGCCGGTCGCCATGAACACTTCAGCCTAGAGTGATAACGAGAGGAGCCCGGCGCGGATGTATTGCCGGATTTGTGGGGGGTGAAAGCACCGGGCCACAAGGTCGGGTGGCTGCCGAACCATTTTGTGACTGGCAAGTTGTATACAAGTCTATGGACATTTGTCCCGACTCTTGAATACAGTGTGCGCACAACAAAAACCAGGGAATCCCCCCACCATGAAAACGCCCCATGTCTCACACCCACGGCCCGAGGACGAAAATCTCGGGGTCGGCGCGAATATGGCTTACGGCCTGCAACATGTTTTGACCATGTATGGCGGTATCGTCGCGGTGCCTCTGATCATCGGCCAGGCGGCCGGGCTCTCGCCGGCGGACATCGGTTTGTTGATTGCTGCGTCGTTGTTTGCGGGGGGATTGGCCACGTTGCTGCAAACCCTGGGGCTGCCGTTCTTCGGCTGCCAGTTGCCGTTGGTGCAGGGCGTGTCGTTCTCCGGCGTCGCGACCATGGTGGCAATCGTCAGCAGCGGCGGGGAGGGCGGCTTTCAGTCGGTGCTCGGCGCCGTGATCGCGGCGTCGCTGATCGGCTTGCTGATCACCCCGGTGTTCTCACGCATCACCAAGTTCTTTCCGCCACTGGTCACCGGCATCGTCATCACCACCATCGGCCTGACGCTGATGCCGGTGGCGGCGCGCTGGGCGATGGGCGGCAACAGCCATGCGGAGAACTTCGGCAGCATGGAGAACATCGGCCTGGCGGCGGTGACGCTGGTGCTGGTGCTGCTGTTGAGCAAGATCGGCAGTGCGACCATTTCGCGCCTGTCGATCCTGCTGGCGATGGTGATCGGCACGGTGCTGGCGGTGTTCCTCGGCATGGCGGACTTTTCCGGCGTCAGCCAGGGGCCGATGTTCGGCTTCCCGACGCCGTTCCATTTCGGCATGCCGACGTTCCATTTCGCCGCGATCCTGTCGATGTGCATCGTGGTCATGGTGACGCTGGTGGAGACCTCGGCGGACATTCTGGCGGTCGGTGAGATCATCGACACCAAGGTCGACTCCAAGCGTCTGGGCAACGGCCTGCGGGCGGACATGCTGTCGAGCGTGCTCGCGCCGATCTTCGGCTCCTTCACCCAGAGCGCGTTCGCCCAGAACGTCGGGCTGGTGGCGGTCACCGGCATCAAGAGCCGCTACGTGGTGGCCACCGGCGGCCTGTTTCTGGTGATCCTGGGCCTGCTGCCGTTCATGGGCCGGGTGATCGCAGCGGTGCCGACCTCGGTGCTGGGCGGCGCCGGCATCGTGCTGTTCGGCACCGTGGCGGCCAGCGGCATCCGTACCTTGTCCAAGGTCGATTACCGCAACAACGTCAACCTGATCATCGTCGCCACCTCGATCGGCTTCGGCATGATCCCGATTGCTGCGCCGAACTTCTACGATCACTTCCCGAGCTGGTTCGCGACCATTTTCCATTCCGGCATCAGTTCCTCGGCGATCATGGCGATCGTGCTGAACCTGACCTTCAACCACTTCACGGTCGGCAACTCGGATCAGCAGTCGGTGTTCGCGGCGGCGGCCGAGCGGGTGCTGCGCTATCAGGACCTGGCGGCGCTGCGCGAAGGGGACTATTTCAGCGACGGCAAGCTGCACGACTGCGACGGCAATGAAGTGCCGGTGGTCGAAGCGGATCATGACCATGGGCACGGTGCCCCGAAGGCGCACAGCAAGAGCGGCGAGCACGTCTGACCGGCGCCTGAAATGAACAACGCCGCACTGTCGACAGGACAGCGCGGCGTTTTGCTTGGCGGAGCTTTTCCGTCGGCCACAAAAAAGCCCCTGAACCTTTCGATTCAGGGGCTTTGCTATTTGGCTCCACAACCTGGACTCGAACCAGGGACCCAGTGATTAACAGTCACTTGCTCTACCAACTGAGCTATTGCGGAATTGGTGCGTATCTTACTGATTTAATTGGACTAGTCAAGCATCCGCATGAAACTTTTTGGCCAAGGCGCATCAGCCGCCGAAGGTCAGGGTGCCCATCAGCAGTTTGGCGTACAGCGCCGTGGCCCCCAACTGCACCAGCCACAGGGCCAGGCCGCCGAGAAACACCCCGGCCGCCACTTGCAGCACCAGGCTGCGCTCGCGCTTGCCGGAAGCACGTGGAGGATAGTAGTCGAGCTCGTCGCGGTCGGCGCGCAGGTCGTCGTTTTTCATGTCGGTTCTCGCTGGGATTCAAGAAATGCGCAGGGCTCCGAGGGAGCGGGCGATATGTGCAGTCTAGAGGGTGTGGAGGATTATTCCGCGCCAACAAAAAACGGGAAGCCCGAAGGCTTCCCGTTCTTCAGCGCAAGGCCGGATCAGATGACCTGGACAATGGCGTCCGTCACGACCTTGATGTTGTTCTGGTTCAGCGCGGCCACGCAGATGCGGCCGGTGTCCAGGGCGTAGATGCCGAACTCGTTGCGCAGGCGGTGAACCTGTTCGACGCTCAGGCCCGAGTAGGAGAACATGCCGCGCTGGCGGCCGACGAAGCTGAAGTCGTGCTGCGGCGCCTTCTGCGCCAGCAGGTCGACCATCTGGTCGCGCATGCCGCGGATGCGCAGACGCATTTCCGCCAGTTCGGCTTCCCACTGGGCGCGCAGTTCCGGGCTGTTCAGCACGGCGGCCACGATGCTTGCGCCGTGGGTCGGCGGGTTGGAGTAGTTGGTGCGGATCACGCGCTTGACCTGCGACAGCACGCGCGCGCTTTCTTCCTTGGACTCGCTGACGATCGACAGGGCACCGACGCGCTCGCCGTACAGCGAGAACGACTTGGAGAACGAGCTCGACACGAAGAAGGTCAGGCCGGACTCGGCGAACAGGCGCACCGCGGCGGCGTCTTCGGCGATGCCGTCGCCGAAGCCCTGGTAGGCCATGTCGAGGAACGGAATGTGGCCCTTGGCGCGGACGGCTTCCAGGACGTTCTTCCAGTCTTGCGGGTTCAGGTCAACGCCGGTCGGGTTGTGGCAGCAGGCGTGCAGCACAATGATCGAGCCGTTCGGCAGGGCGTTGAGGTCTTCGAGCATGCCGGCACGGTTCACGTCGTGGGTGGCGGCGTCGTAGTAACGGTAGTTCTGCACCGGGAAGCCGGCGGTCTCGAACAGCGCGCGGTGGTTTTCCCAGCTCGGGTCGCTGATCGCCACGACGGCGTTCGGCAGCAGTTGCTTGAGGAAGTCGGCGCCGATCTTCAGGGCGCCGGTGCCGCCGACGGCCTGGGTGGTGACCACACGGCCGGCCGCCAGCAGCGGCGAGTCGTTGCCGAACAGCAGTTTTTGCACGGCCTGGTCGTAGGCGGCGATGCCGTCGATCGGCAGGTAGCCACGGGAAGCGTGCTGAGCGGCGCGAATGGTTTCGGCTTCGATGACGGCGCGCAGGAGTGGAATTCGCCCCTCTTCGTTGCAGTAGACACCTACACCCAGGTTGACCTTGTCGGTGCGGGTATCGGCGTTGAATGCTTCGTTGAGGCCCAGGATTGGATCGCGGGGTGCCATTTCGACAGCGGAGAACAGGCTCATTATTACGGCGGCTCTGAATGGAGTATGGAGGGACGTGTCACGCTCCAGCCGAATGCACTAGAGCGGTGCACAAACGGGGAGCTAGTATAGAGGCCATCGGCGACCCGTGGCGACAGGCGAATCGGCATTTCGCTTAAGTTTTTCCGATTATTTCTCGACCGGCAGTCGAACGGTCATGGCCGGGTCTGCGCGGGATGTAGGACGTTTGCCTTGAAACGTGAAGAATTAGCCTTCACATTGGGTACATTCTCCGTTTTTCCTTGAACGACACCGGTCGTTGACGGTCTTCCCCGTGAGGCTCCGGTTTGCCCGGAACGCCGCGCTGCCAGAGGTGTGTATGTCCGAATTCCAGCTTGTCACCCGTTTCGCGCCGGCCGGCGACCAGCCGGAGGCCATCCGCCAGATGGTCGAAGGCATCGAAGCCGGGCTCGCGCACCAGACGCTGCTCGGTGTGACCGGTTCGGGCAAGACGTTCAGCATCGCCAACGTGATCGCCCAGGTGCAGCGCCCGACGCTGGTGCTGGCGCCGAACAAGACCCTGGCCGCGCAGCTGTACGGCGAGTTCAAGTCGTTCTTCCCGAACAACGCCGTGGAATACTTCGTTTCCTACTACGACTACTACCAGCCCGAAGCCTATGTGCCGTCGTCCGACACCTTCATCGAGAAGGACGCCTCGATCAACGACCACATCGAGCAGATGCGCCTGTCCGCCACCAAGGCGCTGCTGGAGCGCAAGGACGCGATCATCGTCACCACGGTGTCGTGCATCTACGGCCTGGGCAGCCCGGAAACCTACCTGAAGATGGTGCTGCACGTGGACCGCGGCGACAAGCTCGACCAGCGCGCGCTGGTGCGGCGCCTGGCGGACCTGCAGTACACCCGCAACGACATGGACTTCGCCCGGGCGACCTTCCGGGTGCGCGGCGACGTGATCGACATCTACCCGGCGGAATCGGACCTTGAGGCGATCCGCATCGAGCTGTTCGACGACGAAGTGGAGAGCATCAGCGCGTTCGACCCGCTGACCGGCGAAGTCATCCGCAAGCTGCCGCGCTTCACGTTCTATCCCAAGAGCCACTATGTGACGCCGCGCGAGACCCTGCTCGATGCCGTCGAGGGCATCAAGGTCGAGCTGCAGGAGCGTCTGGAATACCTGCGCAACAGCAACAAACTGGTCGAGGCCCAGCGCCTGGAGCAGCGCACCCGCTTCGACCTGGAAATGATCCTGGAGCTGGGCTACTGCAACGGCATCGAAAACTACTCGCGCTACCTGTCCGGCCGGCCCGCCGGGGCGCCGCCGCCGACCCTCTACGATTACCTGCCGGCCGACGCCTTGCTGGTGATCGACGAGTCCCATGTCAGCGTGCCGCAGGTCGGGGCGATGTATAAGGGCGACCGCTCGCGCAAGGAAACCCTGGTGGAGTACGGCTTCCGCCTGCCGTCGGCGCTGGACAACAGGCCGATGCGCTTCGACGAGTGGGAAGGGGTGAGCCCGCAGACGATCTTCGTCTCGGCGACGCCCGGCAACTACGAGGCCGAGCACGCCGGACGGGTGATCGAGCAGGTGGTGCGGCCCACCGGCCTGGTGGATCCACAGGTCGAGGTGCGGCCGGCGCTGACCCAGGTCGATGACCTCCTCTCGGAAATCACCAAGCGGGTGGCGTTGGAGGAACGCGTGCTGGTCACCACCCTGACCAAGCGCATGGCCGAAGACCTCACCGATTACCTGGCCGACCATGGCATCCGCGTGCGCTACCTGCACTCGGACATCGACACCGTGGAGCGGGTCGAGATCATCCGCGACCTGCGCCTGGGCACGTTCGATGTGCTGGTGGGGATCAACCTGCTGCGCGAAGGGCTGGACATGCCGGAAGTGTCGCTGGTGGCGATTCTCGATGCCGACAAGGAAGGTTTCCTGCGCTCCGAGCGCTCGCTGATCCAGACCATCGGCCGGGCGGCGCGCAACCTCAACGGCCGGGCGATCCTGTACGCGGATCAGATCACCGGTTCGATGGAGCGCGCCATCGGCGAGACAGAACGGCGCCGCGACAAGCAGATCGCGTTCAACGCGGCCAACGGCATCGTGCCCAAAGGCGTCGTCAAGGACATCACCGACATCATGGAAGGCGCCAACGTGCCCGGCTCGCGCAGCAAGAAGCGCAAGGGCATGGCCAAGGCCGCCGAGGAAAACGCCAAGTACGAGGCCGAACTGCGCTCGCCGAGCGAGATCACCAAGCGCATCCGTGCGCTGGAAGAGAAGATGTACCAGTTGGCCCGGGACCTGGAGTTCGAAGCGGCGGCGCAGATGCGCGACGAAATCGCCAAACTGCGCGAGCGCTTGCTGAACGTCTGATCCCACAGTGGCACGGCATGCATCAGTCCATTGTGGGCTACTGGCTTGCCGGCGATGAGGCCGGCACTGCTGGCATCTCTGTTGCCTGACCCACCGCCATCGCCAGCAGGCTGGCTCCCACAGGATCGGTGGTGGCCGGCCATTTCTGCGGGCACCGCTTAACCTTGTGGGAGCTGGCTTGCCAGCGATGAGGCCGGCACTGCCGACATCCCTGTCGCCTGACCTACCGCCATCGCTGGCAAGCCAGCTCCCACAGGTTCCAAGTCGTTCTCAGATGCGGGGTTGAACCCAAACCGTGTAGGAGCTTGCCTGCAAGCGATGAGGCCGGCACTGCCGATATCGCTGTTGCCTGATCCACCGCCATTGCCAGCAGGCTGGCTCCCACAGGGAAGGATGTTGGCTAGTGCGCCTCTCCGGCCTTCAGCCCCGCCGGCAGTTTCTTGGTCAGCAGGATCGCCAGCATGCTGATCCCCAACGCAATCCCGACAAAATGGAACGCATCGTTGTAGGCCATGATCAAGGCCTGTTGGTGGGCGATCTCATTCAGTTTGCCCAGCGCCGCCGTATCGCTGCCGAACCGGTCGGCCATCGACGCCAGCCGCTCGGCCACCTGCGGATTGGTGGGCACGATGGATTCGCGCAGGTAATCGAAATAGGTCTTGGTGCGCGCATCGAGCAGGGTGGCGAGCAGGGCGATGCCGATGGCGCCGCCGAGGTTGCGCAGGATGTTGAACAGGCTCGACGCCGACCCCGCATCCTGCGGCAGGATGTAGGCCGTGGCGATCAGCGAGATGGTGACCATGATCAACGGCTGGCCGAGGGCGCGGATGATCTGGATCTGGTTGAACTGCGGCCCGGCGAAATCCGGGTTGAGCACGCCGGACGAAAAGCTCGCGAACCCGAACAGGCCGAAGCCGAGGGTGCACAGCCATTTCGGCGAGACGAACTTCATCAGTTTCGGCACCAGCGGAATCAGGAACAGCTGCGGCACGCCCATCCACATGATCACATTGCCGATCTGCAGGGCGTTGTAGTTCTGGATCTGCGCCAGGTACAGCGGCAGCAGGTAGATCGAACCGTACAGCCCGACGCCCATGCCGAGGCTGGAAATGCTAGACAGGCCGAAGTTGCGGTTGCGCAGGATGCCCAGGTTGATCAGCGGATGGGGCTTGGAGACCTGCACGATCACGAAGGTGATCAGGCTCAGCAGGGCGATGCTGCCGAGGGTGACGATCAGGCTCGATTCCAGCCAGTCCTTGCGGTGGCCTTCCTCCAGGAACACCTGCAGGCAGCCGAGGCCGACGCCGAGGGTGAGGATGCCGGCGTAGTCGGTGCTTTTGAGCAGCTCCCAATGCGCTTCCTTCTTCTCCAGCCCGTACATCAGCCCGGCGATCATGATCAGCCCCGGCGGGATGTTGATGTAGAAGATGTACTCCCACCCCCAGTTCTCCGTGAGCCAGCCGCCCAGGCTCGGCCCGATGGACGGGGCGAACGTGGCCGTCATGGCGAACATCGCCATGCCCTTGGCGCGGTGGTGCTCGGGGAGCTTGATCAGGGTCAGGGTGAACGCCAGCGGGATCAGTGCGCCGCCGGTGAACCCTTGCATGGCACGGAACACGATCATGCTCTCCAGGCTCCAGGCCATCGAACACAGCAGCGACGAGACCAGAAAGCCCAGCGACACCCACACCGCCAGCCGCCGCGCCGAGAGCAGCTGCACCAGCCAGGCGGTCAGCGGAATCATGATGATTTCCGCCACCAGATAGGAGGTGGAGATCCACGAGCCTTCCTCCAGGGTCGCCGACAGCGCGCCCTGGATGTCCTTGAGCGAAGAGTTGGTGATCTGGATGTCGAGCACGGCCATGAACGCGCCCAGCATCACGCTCATCACCGCGATCCAGTCTCGCCGGGTCGGTTCGCCGACCGGGCGGATCAGCGGGTCACCGGCCATTGTCCGGGGCGTCTTTGATGTTCACGGTGGCGGTGACCGACATGCCCGGACGGATCTTGCCGCGCAGCGGATTGTCGGCCTTGAACGTCAGCTTGACCGGAATCCGCTGCACGACCTTGGTGAAGTTGCCGGTGGCGTTGTCCGGCGGCAACAGGCTGAACTGCGCGCCGGAGGCGGCGAACAGGCTGTCGACCCGCGCCTCGATGGGCGTGTCGCTGTAGGCGTCGAACGTCAGCTCGGCCTTCTGGCCCGGCTGCATGCGGCCGATCTGGGTTTCCTTGAAGTTGGCCTGCACCCAGATGTCCTCGTCCGGCACGATCGACAGCAGGTAGGCGCCGGCCTGGACGACCTGGCCGTTGCGTGCGGCGCGCTGGCCGATCAGCCCGCTGATCGGGGCGTGGATTTCGCTGCGGGTGAGGTTCAGCTGGGCCTGGGCCAGGTCGGCCCGGGCGTTGGCGATCTGGGCGTCGAGGCGCTTGACCTCCGCCGTCAGCGCGTTGACCTGCTGGCGCTGGCTCTGGGCATCAGCCTGGGCCTTGGCCACTTGCGAGCGGGCGATGTGGGCGTCGGCGGAGAGGGTGGTCACCCGTTCCTCGGAAATGAAGCCTGGCTTGCGCAGGGCCTGGGCGCGGTTCAGGTCGATCTGCGAGCGGCCCAGGGTGGCTTCAGTGGTGGCGACCTGCGCTTCGCTGGCGGCGATCAGGCTGGATTGCTGGGTCAGCTTGCTCTGGGCCTGCTGGCGTTCGGCTTCGCGGGTGGCGAGGGCGGCATTGGCGCGGTCCACCGCCAGGCGGAAATCGTCGCCTTCGAGGCGCACCAGCAGTTGGCCCTTTTCCACGTGCTGGTTGTCCTGCACCAGGACTTCGTCGACACGCGCGCTCAACTGACTGGAGATGCGCGTGATTTCGCCCTGCACGTAGGCGTTGTCGGTGCTCTCGTAGAAGCGCCCCTTGAAGAACCAGTGGGCGAACAGTCCGCCGGCGATCAGCAGGACCAGCAGCAGGAACAGGGACAGGCGACGCTTGAGTTGGGCAGGCATGGGGCAAACTGTAGTCGAGGAATTGTAAGGAAAATTATCAGGGGTCGAATCTGGCAGATAGCCGACAAGCGGTAAATGCCATCGGCTGATAGGCGGTCATTCAGGCGGGGCAAAAGGCGTTATAGGCGCAACCTTGGCTTAAATGCCCTGCCTGCTGGAGCGGGGCGGGTGTCGCCTGTTACCATTCGCCGCTTGATTGTTCTTTGCTTTTCATTCTTTTCGAGACATGCCATGACCACCGTCCGCACTCGCATCGCGCCATCGCCTACCGGGGATCCCCACGTCGGCACTGCCTACATCGCACTGTTCAACTACTGCTTCGCCAAGCAGCACGGCGGTGAGTTCATCCTGCGGATCGAAGACACCGACCAGTTGCGTTCGACCCGCGAGTCCGAACAGCAGATCTTCGACGCCCTGCGCTGGCTCGGCATCGACTGGAGCGAAGGCCCGGACGTCGGCGGCCCGCACGGCCCGTACCGGCAGAGCGAGCGCGGCGACATCTATAAGCAGTACTGCCAGCAACTGGTCGACATGGGCCACGCGTTCCCGTGCTTCTGCACCGCCGAGGAGCTGGACCAGATGCGCGCCGAGCAGATGGCCCGCGGCGAAACCCCGCGCTACGACGGCCGTGCGCTGCTGCTGTCCAAGGAAGAGGTCGCGCGTCGCCTGGCCGCCGGCGAGCCTCACGTGATCCGCATGAAGGTGCCGACCGAAGGCGTCTGCGTGGTGCCGGACATGCTGCGCGGCGATGTCGAGATCCCGTGGGACCGCATGGACATGCAAGTGCTGATGAAGACCGACGGCCTGCCGACGTACTTCCTGGCCAACGTGGTCGACGATCACCTGATGGGCATCACCCACGTGCTGCGCGGCGAAGAGTGGTTGCCGTCGGCGCCGAAACTGATCCTGCTGTACGAATACTTCGGTTGGGAAAAGCCGACCCTGTGCTACATGCCGCTGCTGCGCAACCCGGACAAGAGCAAGCTGTCCAAGCGCAAGAACCCGACCTCGGTGACCTTCTACGAGCGCATGGGCTTCATGCCTGAGGCGATGCTCAACTACTTGGGCCGCATGGGCTGGTCGATGCCGGACGAGCGCGAGAAGTTCTCGCTGCAGGAGATGGTCGACAACTTCGACCTGTCGCGCGTATCGCTGGGCGGGCCGATCTTCGACATCGAGAAGCTGTCGTGGCTCAACGGCCAATGGCTGCGCGACCTGCCGGTGGAAGAGTTCGCCGCGCGCATCCAGAAATGGGCATTCAATGCCGACTACATGATGAAGATCGCGCCGCACGTCCAGGGCCGCGTCGAAACCTTCAGCCAGGTCGCACCGCTGGCCGGGTTCTTCTTTGCCGGCGGCGTGAGTCCGGATGCCAAGCTGTTCGAATCCAAGAAGCTGTCGGGCGACCAGGTCCGGCAACTGATGCAACTGATCCTGTGGAAGCTGGAAAGCCTGCGTCAGTGGGAGAAGGACACCATCACCGCGACGATCCAGGCGGTGGTCGAATCCCTTGAGCTGAAACTGCGTGACGCGATGCCGCTGATGTTCGCGGCGATCACAGGCCAGGCCAGTTCGGTGTCGGTGCTCGATGCGATGGAAATCCTCGGGCCGGACCTGACCCGCTTCCGGTTGCGCCAAGCCATTGATTTGCTGGGCGGTGTCTCGAAGAAAGAAAACAAAGAGTGGGAAAAACTGCTGGGCGCCATCGCTTAATCGCGGTTGGCGTTCGGTGGAGCCGCCGGGGGTTGCGATCTTTTGATCCTGCCCTGCGGCGGTTTCCCCCCGTATTTTCGGGGGGAGGGCGGTAAGTGATTGTTATGCCGACAAAAAATTTTAAAATTTTTGAAAAATAAGTTTGACAGGCTTCCGATACGCCCTTAAGATTCGCCCCGTCCTCAACGACGAAGCAACAACGAAGCGACATTGAGGGGCTATAGCTCAGCTGGGAGAGCGCTTGCATGGCATGCAAGAGGTCGACGGTTCGATCCCGTCTAGCTCCACCAAATTTACACTTCAAGGTCTGGCCAATTGGGCCTTGAAGCGATCAACACTCAGCGTTGATCAGATGTACAGAAGGGTTTGCGTCCCCTTCGTCTAGTGGCCTAGGACACCGCCCTTTCACGGCGGTAACAGGGGTTCGAGTCCCCTAGGGGACGCCA